>JAGCVY010000030.1 GCA_017962105.1 Lachnospiraceae bacterium | reverse complement strand
GACCGGCGAGAGGACCTTCGGGATCATCCTGATCCAGGGCATGAACCGCCAGATCCGCCGCATGTGCGAATACTTCGGCTACCGTGTGACGTACTTAAAGCGCATCCGCGTGATGAACATCTCCTTGGGTAATCTTGAGAAGGGGCAGTACCGCGAAGTTTCCGCGGAGGAGCGGAAGGAATTGTACCGGCTGCTGTAATTCGGGTATTGATCAGATAGAAAAACATAGGAAAACAAGGCATGGACAAGAAAGAACGAATTCGTGAACTGGTGGCCCTGCTGGACCGTGCGGCGTACGTGTACGAGCAGGAAGACCGTGAGATTATGAGCAACCATGAGTATGACGCACTCTACGATGAGCTGCGCGCACTGGAGGAGGAGACCGGGTTTGTGCTGGCCAACTCGCCGACGCAGCGCGCCGGCTACGAGGTGCTCTCGGAACTTCCGAAGGAGCGCCATGAGTCGCCGATGCTCTCCCTTGACAAGACCAAGGAGGTTCCGGCTCTCGCTGATTTCCTCGGGGAGCATGAGGGAATGCTCTCCTGGAAGATG
Organism: Lachnospiraceae bacterium; assembly: GCA_017962105.1. Classification (GTDB taxonomy): domain Bacteria; phylum Bacillota; class Clostridia; order Lachnospirales; family Lachnospiraceae; genus ISDg. The sequence goes on along the minus strand of JAGCVY010000030.1, from coordinate 55,639 downwards.
GACGGTCTGACGATCGTTCTGACATACCGCGGCGGCGAGCTGTACAAGGCGGTTACGAGAGGCAACGGCGAGATCGGCGAGGTCATCACCAACAATGCTAAGGTGTTTAAGAATATCCCCTTAAAGATTGCGTACAAGGGCGAGATGGTCATCCGCGGCGAAGCCGTAATCCGCTACAGCGATTTCGAGAAGATCAACGCGGCCATCGAGAAGGATGAGGACCGATACAAAAACCCGCGGAACCTGTGCAGCGGAACGGTGCGCCAGCTGAACAACGAGATTACCGCGAAGCGGAGCGTATACTGTTTCCCCTTCGCCCTCATCAGCATGGACGGCGAGAACGGATTTGCCACGAGACAGGGGCAGATGGAGTACCTGCGGGAACTCGGCTTCTCCCCGGTGGAATACCGTATGGTGACGAAAGACACCATCGAGGACGACGTACGCTGGTTCGCCGGCCGGATCGAGAGCAATGATTTTCCGTCGGACGGTCTGGTGCTTTGTTATAACGATATCGCCTACGGGCAGAGTCTGGGGCGCACGGCGAAATTCCCGCGTGACGCCATCGCGTTCAAGTGGCGCGACGAGCTGCGGGAGACCACGCTTCTGGCGATCGAGTGGAGCCCTTCGAGAACCGGTCTTTTGAACCCGGTTGCCATCTTTGCTCCGGTGGAGCTTGAGGGTACCACCGTGCAGCGCGCAAGCGTCCACAACGTGAGCATTGTGGAGGAGCTGGCGCTCGGTATCGGCGATAAGGTCGATGTGTATAAGGCGAACATGATCATACCGCAGATTGCGGAGAATCACACAAGAAGCGGCAATACGATTTCCCCGGACGATGATTCGCCCGTGTTACAGAGCAGAAACTGCAATATCCCGAAGACCTGTCCGGTCTGCGGCGGAGCGACGGAAATCCGAATGCTCAATGAGGCGAAGACTTTGTATTGCACCAACCCGGACTGCACGGCGAAGAAGGTGGGAATGTTCGAGCATATGGTGCAGAGAGACGCCCTGAACATAGAGGGCCTCTCCGAGATGACCCTTGAGAAACTCATCGGGTTGGGGATCCTTCATCAGCCGGCGGACCTGTTCCGAATGTCGGCGCACCGCGATGTGTTCACAAAGACCGAAGGCTTCGGCGAGAAGTCCTTTGAAAACCTGATGGCAGCATGCGATAAGGCCCGGAAGACGGCGATGCCGAAGTTTTTGTACAGTCTGGGAATCCCCGGGATCGGTCTTGCGAACGCGAAACTGATCTGCCGGGAGTACGGGTACGACTGGGAGAAAGTGGCCGGCGCCACATTCGATGATCTCTGCGCTATCTCCCGGCTCGGGGATGTGCTTGCCGGAAACTTTACGAGCTTTATGGCGGAGGAGAAGAACCGCAGCATGATCGCGGAGCTTCTTAAAGAGATTACGTTCGAGGCGCCCGAGGAGACGAAGGCCTCGGCGATCACGGGGAAGACATTTGTCATCACCGGAAGCGTCACTCATTTTCCGAATCGCGATGCGGTGAAGGACTACATCGAAAGCTTCGGCGGGAAGGTGGCCGGTTCGGTTTCGGCGAAGACGGATTACCTCATCAACAACGATACGACGAGCAATTCGACGAAAAATAAAAAAGCAAAGGAGCTGGGAATTCCGATTCTTTCGGAGGAAGACTTCTTAGCTCTGGCAGGAGGCGAAGAAAATGCCGATTAAGGTAGCAAACGATCTGCCGGCGCGCAAGCTGCTGGTGGATGAGAACATTTTTGTGATGGACGAGAACCGCGCGACGACACAGGACATCCGTCCGCTGTCCATCGCGATCCTCAACCTGATGCCCCTCAAGGAGGACACGGAGCTGCAGCTGATGCGCAGCCTCTCCAACACCCCTCTGCAGATCGACATCACGTTCCTGACCACGGCGTCGTATACCGGCAAAAACACGGCGAAGAACCACCTCGACCAGTTTTATCTGACCTTCGAGGACGTGAAGAACCGTCGGTTCGATGGACTGATCATCACGGGAGCTCCGGTGGAACAGATGGAGTTTACGGAGGTTGCCTACTGGGATGAACTCGTGCAGATCATGGAGTGGAGCAAGACGAACGTCACAAGTACGCTGCACATCTGCTGGGGGGCGCAGGCGGCGCTGTATTACCACTACGGGATTCCGAAGATCCCTCTTCCGCGGAAAATGTTCGGACTGTTCAAACACCGCGTGATGAACCGCCGCGAACCGCTGGTGCGCGGATTTGACGACGAGTTTTACATGCCTCATTCACGGCACACCACCGTGGATCCGGAGGACATCCGCAATCATCCGGATCTCACGATCATGGCCGAGTCCGATGAGGCAGGAGTGTTTTTGGTCATGGCGAAGGAAGGACGTCAGATCTTCGTCCTTGGGCACCCGGAGTACGACCGTGTAACGCTGGACAAGGAATACAAACGAGATCTCGACAAGGGACTTCCGATCGACCTTCCGAAGAATTACTATCCGAATGATGACAGCAACGAGCGGCCTCTTCTTCTGTGGCGCGGCCACGCGAACACACTGTACACGAACTGGCTGAATTATTACTGCTATCAGCTGACACCTTACGATTGGACATTTTGATTTTGAATACCGCGGCGCGGCAGGCAAAGTGAGATCACGATCCGCAGCCGCGTGAAACGAAGACAAAGGCGAGGTAAAGACATGCAGTATCCCCTGCTGGTAATCCAGATGCTCGGCGGCCTGGCGCTGTTTCTGTACGGCATGCGCCTAATGAGCAGCACATTGAAGGAGAGTTCCTCCGGCAAATTAAAAACGTTGATGGAGAAGGTGACGGGCAATCCGCTCAAGGCGTTCCTTCTCGGTTTAGGTGTTACGGCGGTCATCCAGTCCTCGACGGCGACCATCGTCATCACCTCCGGTCTGGTTGCCGGCGGTATCATTACCCTGAACCAGTCGCTCGGGATCATCATCGGCGCGAACGTCGGTACGACCGTCACCGGACAGATTGTCCGACTGATGGATCTGAATTCCGATTCCGCCTCATGGCTCTCATTCCTGAAACCGTCTACGCTGGCGCCGATCGCGCTGATCGTCGGCATTCTGCTTCTGGTTTTCATCCGCGTGAGAAGATCTGATTCCATCGGCAACGTTGCCATGGGCTTCGGGATCCTTTTCACAGGTCTCATGAATATGTCCAACTCGGTGAGCGTGCTCACGGAGACCGGTATCATTGACAGGCTCTTCGGCAGTATCGGCAAGAATCCGATCCTCGGTTACCTGTGCGGCGCCGGTGTTGCGTTCGCGCTGCAGAGTTCTTCCTCGACGATCGCCATTCTTCAGACGATGGCCACCAACACGGTGATCACTTTCGGCGTTTCCTACATCATCATCGTCGGCATTTATCTCGGCGACTGCCTTACCACCGGTATCGTGTGTTCCATCGGTGCCAAGGCGGAGGCGAAGAGAGTAGGCGTCGTCAATATCATATATAACCTCAGCAAGACCCTGATCGTGCTCGTGGTCGTCAATGTGCTCCGGGCGTTCGGAGTATTCGACACCCTTTGGGAGCATGCCATGACGGCCGGCGGCATCGCCAACGCCAACTCGATCTTCAACCTCGGCTGCGCGATCCTCCTGCTGCCGTTTACCGGCGTGTACGTCCGGCTTTCGAAGCGGATCGTGAAGGATGATGTGGAGGAGAAGGTGGAGATTCCCGAATTTGCGGCACTCAACCCGATCTTCTACGCAACCCCTGCTCTTGCGTTCGGCAGCTGCTTCAACGCGCTGAAACTGATGTTCAACAAGTCGGTGGGAAATATCAACCGGGCATTCGGCCTTTTGAACAACTATGACAGCAGCGTCAAGGCGGCGATCGATGCCGATGAGGACATCATAGATTCGCTGGCGGACGGCGTCAGTAACTATCTTGTGCAGCTGTCACCGCACATCGGCGAGGAGATGCACGTCGGCATTCTGGAGCAGTATTACAAGCTTGTGGGCGAGTTCGAGCACATGGGAGATCACGCCTACCACATCTCGGAGACGGCGACGCGTCTGCACGCGGACAATGTCCATTTCTCCAAGGCGGCACAGGCGGAGCTTGCGGTCACCCGCGAGGTGCTGGACCGCATTTTGGAGGAGACGAGACAGGCCTTTGAAAAGCGCGACGAGAAGGCTGCGCAGAAGATCGAACCGCTCGAGGAGGTCATGGACGACATGATCAATGCCCTGAGCGATAACCACATGGCGCGTCTTCGCGAAGGAAAATGCTCCGTCAACGCAGGAACAGGACTTTTGGATGTGCTGACTCATTTTTCGAGAATTGCAGATACCTGCTCCAACATCGGCGTGTCCGTCATTACCCGTGTCAATCCGGAGATCGCGAACCAGGCACACAACTACGTGACGCAGCTGCATCTCGGACATAACCGCGAGTACAACAAGATGTACCACACGGCACATAATATGTATTTTGAAAAACTGAATAAGGTTCAGTCGGAAACACAGGCGGAAACGGTGGAGGCCAGCGAAGGACAGCTGCAACTGCCGCTGTCGGAGATGAAACCTGACGAGTAAGACTGAAAAAACGGAGTTTACAACGCGAAAGAGGAAAACACCATGATCACGGAGAAGAAGAGTACTGTAACGTACGTAAAATGGGACCGCGGCGCCAACCGAGAATTTTCCGAGGAAGTTACCGTCCTTCGGATGGATAACGGAAGCATTACCTACGCCATGGGCATCACGGAGGAGGGGTACCTTCTGCATTGCTATTACGGGCCGGCCATCGGCAGCGATGACATCAGCTACCTGATGCGCCTTGCGGATTATCCTTACACACCCAACGGAAACAACCGCGACCGCCTTCTGTTTCTCGGGGACCGCCCCTTTGAGTTTCCGTGCCACGGCATCGGCGATTACCGGGAGCCCTGCCTGATGGTGCTCGACGAGGACGGAATGTCCGCCTGCGATCTGCGGTTTGTGAGTTACCGGAAGATGAAGGGTAAGCCCGAGCTGAAACAGAAGGGCGTATCCTGCATTCCCGCGACCTATGCGAAGCCCGACGAGGCTGAGACGCTTGTGGTGACGCTGGAGGATTCCCATTGTGACATCGCCGTGGAGCTTACGTATACGATGTTTACGAAGCTTAACGTTGTCACGAGAAGCGCCCGCGTCGTCAACCGCGGCTACCACGATATCCGCATTCAGCGTCTGCTTTCGGGCTGCGTGGAATGGGATCACAGCAATTTTGATATGATCACCTTAAACGGTGCATGGGCGAGAGAGCGTGCCGTGGAGCGGTGCCGCCTTCACAGCGGAAAGCAGTCCGTGGAGAGCACGAGAGGCATTTCCTCCCACCAGCACAATCCGTTTGCCGCACTGGTGTCCCGCGACGCTTCCGAGGAAGTCGGAGAGGCGTACGGATTCAACCTTGTGTACAGCGGCAACTTCCTTGCGGAGACCGAGGTTTCCACCAACGGGTTCACCCGTTTCGTGATGGGGATCAATCCCTATGATTTTTCGTGGCTGCTGCGCCCCGAGGAGGACCTCACGGCACCCGAGCTTGTGATGGTTTACTCCGGTGCCGGTATCGGCGGCATGTCCCGCACGTTCCATGATCTCTACCGAGCACACCTGATCCGCGGACAGTGGAAGGAGAAGATGCGCCCTGTTCTCATCAACAACTGGGAAGGCACATACTTTAACTTCGACGAAGAGAAGATTTACAATATCGCAAAGGCTGCTTCCGAGCAGGGGATTGAGATGCTCGTCCTCGATGACGGATGGTTCGGCAAGCGAAATTACGATGACTGTTCCCTCGGCGACTGGGTGGTCAATGAGGAGAAACTGAAGGGCGGCCTGAAACCACTGGTTGACCGCATCAACGCCCTCGGCATGAAGTTCGGCCTCTGGTTCGAGCCCGAGATGGTGAGTCCCGACAGCGACCTGTACCGTGCCCATCCCGAGTGGGCGATCCAGATTATCGGCCGGGATATGACGCAGGCGAGAGAGCAGTATGTTCTCGATTATTCGAACCCTGAGGTCCGCGAGTTTATATACAGTGAGATCCGCGCGATCCTCGACTCCGCCAACGTGGAATACATCAAATGGGACATGAACCGAGCCCTCTCGGAGGTGGGCTCGACTTCCTTGCCGAGAAAGCGTCAGCGCGAGCTGTGGCATCGCTATGTGCTCGGCGTCTATGAGCTGATGAACCGCCTGACTACGGATTATCCGCACCTTCTTTTGGAAAACTGCAGCAGCGGCGGAGCGCGCTTCGACGCGGGTATGCTGTATTTTTCGCCGCAGATCTGGACCTCGGACGACACCGACGCCATTGAGCGTCTGAAGATCCAGTACGGCACCAGCATCTGCTATCCGGCATCGACGATGGGAGCCCATGTTTCGGACTGCCCGAACCATGCCATCGGCCGCACGACGCCATTTGCAACCCGCGGGGATGTTGCCCTGATGGGAACCTTCGGATACGAGCTTGACGTGACCCGCATCTCCGAGGAGGACCGCAAGGCGATCCCGGGACAGATCGCAAAGTTTAAGAAATTCAATCCGATCATCCGCACCGGCGATATGTACCGCCTCGGCAACCTGTTCGAGGATGAGTCCTTCGACGCGTGGATGTTTGTGGCAAAGGACCGTTCGGAGGCATTCTTCACCTTCGTTCAGGTGTTGAATCACCCTTCGATGCCTGCGCGCAGAATCCTTCTGCGGGGACTCGATCCTGATAGATCGTACCGCAACGAGGACACCGGGGAGATCCGCCTCGGAGTCACCTGGATGCGCGGCGGCGTGATCGTCGGGGCATTCGGGGATTTCGTCAGCAAGACTATGCATTTCACGGCAGTATAATACTGCGTCGTGCCTGTGCAGACTGCAGCGGAATACTGTTTTTTGAGGAGTAAATCATGGATGTAATTAAACCCTACAAAAGAGGTTGCGGTTATTCCTACGCACTGGGTGCTTTCCCCACGTTTGAACTGTTGCGGAAACGTCCGGAGCGCGCCATCGGCGTGTTTGTTCACAGCACGTTTCCGGAGCGGGAGAAAGTGGCGGAGCTGTGTGCGCAGAACGGGATTCCGGTCTGGGACAATGACAAGGCGATCGCCCGCTTAAGCGATAAGGAAAATGTCTTCGTCATCGGCGTGTTCCGCACTTACGAGGATAAGCTCGACACGGAAGTACCCCACCTTATGCTTGTGAATCCCTCCAATATGGGCAATATGGGTACGATCCTTCGATCCTGCCTTGCTTTTGGAATTCACGACGTGGCGGTGATCGCACCGGGGGTCGACTGGATGAACCCCAAGGTGGTAAGGGCATCCATGGGAGCGATGTTCTCTATGCGCATCGCTATGTATAATTCCTTTGAGGAGTATGTGTGCTTTGCTTCCGGGGTGGGACGGGAGTATTTTCCGTTTATGCTGAACGGCGGAACGGAGCTGTCGCCCGTGTCGTGCCCGAAGCCGAAGCTGTACACGTTGATCTTCGGAAATGAGGCTGCCGGCCTTCCGGCGGAGTATGCGGAGGTCGGAACGGCAATAAAGATTCCGCAGTCGGAGGAAGTGGATTCCCTGAACCTCACGATTGCGGTGGGAATCGGATTGTTCTGCTTTCGGGGATGAAACACAGGCTGAAATGGTATGAGGAGGTAAGTTATGGGAAGAATCGCATGTTTATTCGGCAAACACACCTGGATAACTGACAGACAGTGCACCTGCAGGTATTGTAATGTAACGAACCATGTGTTGGATAAAGACTGCAGATGTGCATATTGCGGGCAGACATTTCATGAGTGGGCCTACAAAAGTTCCTACCGCACCGAACCGGAATACAGCTATGAGTCAGGCAATCAGTTCCTTCTGGGCGGGGGTGAGGAAATCGTTACTTATCAGTGCAAAAAGTGCGGAGCCGAGAAGGAAGAAAACAAAGGATTTGTACCGGATTGTTTATAAGTAAAATTTTTGTTGACAATTCCCCTTCCCCCGTGTATACTTGCGAAGGTGTTAAGAAAAATGCTTTACACCCTCGACGACAGGGTGCGGAGGTTTTTTGCATGGGTACGGGAAATGAAAGCAAAATCTGCGCGAAGAAAGCGGATGCGAAGGACTGGCTTGCGGAAGCGGCCCACCTTTCGGTTTATTTTTCGTATTACGGCGAGCTTTTAGGGGAGAAGACGAAACGGATTTTCGAGGACTATGTCGCCAATGACATGTCGCTTTCGGAGATTGCACGCGAGTACGGCTTAAGCCGGCAGGGCGTGTATGATGTGGTGAAGCGCTGTGGCGCGAAACTGTACGAATATGAGGAGTGTCTTCATCTTGCGGAGCGGTTCCGCGCGATGGAGGAGCAGGCGGAGCTGATCCGCAGCGAGGCTGCGGAGCTGGCGAAGGAACTTGACGGTGCACCGGAAGGCGAGCGTGCGAAGAAGATCGCACAATCGGCAGAGGAGCTTGTCGGAAGCCTGCAGTAAGGAGCTTACAGTGGCATTTGAGAATTTATCGGATAAACTGCAAAACGTCTTTAAGCGCCTGCGCGGCAAGGGCCGTCTGACGGAAAATGATGTTAAGGACGCCATGCGCGAGGTCAAGCTTGCGCTTTTGGAAGCCGACGTCAACTTTAAGGTCGTAAAGCAGTTCATCGCTTCGGTGACGGAGCGTGCGGTTGGGCAGGATGTTTTGAACAGTCTGACGCCCGGCCAGATGGTCATCAAGATCGTTAATGAAGAGATGATTGCCCTGATGGGCGACACCACCACGGAGATCACTATGGTTTCCGGAGGTCCCACGGTCATTATGATGTGCGGTCTTCAGGGTGCCGGCAAGACGACGATGTCCGCAAAGCTTGCGGGTAAGTTCAAGAGTCAGGGAAAGCGGCCGCTTCTTGTGGCCTGCGACATATATCGTCCGGCGGCCATTGAACAGTTGAAGGTCAACGGTGACAAGGTCGGGGTTCCCGTATTTTCCATGGGAACGAACAACAGCGTTGTGAACATCGCGAAGGCTGCGATGGAGCACGCGAAGAAGGAAGGCAACAACGTCGTCATCATCGATACCGCGGGTCGTCTCCACATCGACGAGCAGCTGATGCAGGAGCTTGCAGATATCAAGAAGGCGATCGAGGTTCACTATACGGTCCTCACCGTCGACGCCATGACCGGTCAGGACGTTCTGAATGTTGCTACGACATTTGAAGAGAAACTAGGGATTACCGGCGTGATCCTCACGAAGCTCGACGGTGACACCAGAGGCGGTGCGGCACTCTCGCTGCGCGCAGTTACCGGCAAGCCGATCCTGTATGTCGGTACCGGCGAGAAGCTCACGGATATCGAACAGTTTTATCCGGATCGTATGGCTTCCCGTATCCTCGGCATGGGCGATGTGCTTTCGCTGATCGATAAGGTACAGGCTGAGGTGAGCGAGGAGCAGGCCAAGGAGCTTGAGAAGAAGTTCCGCCGTGCGGAATTCAACTTCGAGGATTTCTACGAGCAGATCCAGCAGATGAAGAAGATGGGCGGTATCAAGAGTCTGCTCGGAATGCTTCCCGGCATGGGGCAGTTAAAGGATCTGCAGATTGACGACGATGCGTTCAAGCAGACCGAGGCGATGATCAATTCGATGACGAAGAAAGAGCGCCTCAATCCCGACATCATTAACCCGCCGAGAAAACGCAGGATTGCTGCGGGCGCCGGCGTTGACATCTCGGAAGTGAACAAACTGATGAAACAGTTTGAGCAGTCGAAGAAGATGATGAAGCAGATGTCCGGTATGATGAACGGCAAGAAGGGCCGCGGCGGATTCAAACTGCCGTTCGGGTTCTAAACATTTTCCGAAGCTATCTGTGACCGAAGGTCATTGATATAGAGCAGTGATATGGATTACATTAAGGAGGTGAATATACCATGGCAGTAAAGATTCGTTTGAGAAGAATGGGTCAGACGCACGCTCCGTTCTACAGAGTAATTGTAGCGGATGAGAGATCTCCGAGAGACGGAAGATTTATCGATGAGATCGGTATCTACGATCCCACGAAGGATCCGATGGAGTTCCGCGTTGACGAGGAAGCCGCTAAGAAGTGGCTTGCTAACGGCGCACAGCCTACGGAGACCGTTGCCAGATTGTTCAAGCAGGCCGGGATTCAGAAGTAATCGGAGGGGAGAGCAATGAAAGAGTTAGTGGAAGTCATCGCTAAGTCCCTGGTTACTTGTCCCGATCAGGTTGAAGTAACGGAAGATGTCAACGGAAACAACGTTGTCATCTCGCTCAAGGTCGCGCCCGAGGATATGGGCAAGGTGATCGGAAAGCAGGGCCGTATTGCAAAGGCAATCCGCACTGTTGTGAAGGTTGCGGCGATCAAAGAGGACAAAAAGGTGGTTGTGGACATACTGCAATGACAACGACCGGGGCTGTTGCGATGAGCAACAGCCTTGCTTTTATGAGTGAATGTTCGAAAGCCGCGGAAGCTTTCGGGAACGGAGGAACTATGGACTGGCGCGACAACATGTTTCGCGTGGGAATCTACACCAACACCCACGGGGTACACGGAGAGATCAAACTGCTGCCGACGACGGATGAACCGTCGCGGTTTCACAAGGATTTGCCGCTTGTGCTGGACACGGGCAAAGAGCCCATCCCGGTGACGGTATCCTCCGTCAAATTCTTCAAGAACATGGTGATCCTGGGCTTCCGGGAGTTTCCGAGCATCAATGACATCGAGCGGTACAAAGGCTGCGACGTTCTGGTGTCCCGGGAGCATGCGATCCCTCTTGAGGAGGGTGAGTACTATGTGAGCGACCTCATCGGCTGTGAGGTTGTTGAGGAGGACGGAAAATCCGTCGGAACGCTCACCGAAGTCTTGCAGACCGGCGCTAACGATGTGTATGTCGTGAAGACTCCGGCCGGCCGCGAGGTGCTTCTTCCGGTGATACCGGACTGTGTGAAAAATGTGGATATCGAATCCAAAAAAGTCACGGTGTTTCTCATGCCGGGACTCCTGTGAGGTACCCTATGAAATTTCATGTGATGACGCTTTTTCCCGAGATGGTGGAGCAGGGGCTTCACACAAGCATTCTCGGCCGGGCAATGGATGCGGGGATCATCTGTGTTGACGCCGTCAATATCCGGGATTTTTCGGAGGACAAGCACCGCCACGTTGACGACTACCCGTACGGCGGCGGAGCCGGTATGGTGATGGCTCCCGAACCGATCTTCAAGTGTTATGAATCCCTCACGGCAGGGAGCACATCAGCAGATGAACCCGTTCCCGCAGGACGTCCCCGCGTGATTTACCTTACCCCCTGGGGAAGGGTGTTCAACCAGAAGATGGCGAAGGAGTTCGCGAAGGAGGAGGAACTCATTTTCCTCTGCGGTCACTACGAGGGCGTGGACGAGCGCGTCCTTGAGGAGATTGTAACGGACTATGTCTCCATCGGCGATTATGTGCTCTCCGGCGGCGAGCTGCCGTCGATGGTCATGATCGACGCGATCGCCCGTATGGTTCCCGGCGTTCTCACAAATGAGGAGAGCGGAGAGACCGAGAGCTTTATGAACGGGCTCCTCGAGTATCCGCAGTACACGCGCCCCGAGGAATGGCACGGACAGAAGGTGCCGGAGGTGCTTTTGAGCGGTCACCACGCAAAGGTTGCGGAGTGGCGCATGCAGCGGTCCATCGACCGCACCGTGCAGTACCGGCCGGAACTGATGGACGGCGTGGAACTGGATAAGAAAAGCGCCAAATACTACAGGGACCTGCTGAATTCGGAAAAGGAATAAAACAACAAAGACGAAGGGACGCTCGAGAGGGCGTCCTTTTTTGTTGTGAAAGGATGTTCTTGGTTGATGACTCAAAAACGGAATACATGGAATAATCTGACAAGATATCGCACGTAGAAATATTGATAGACAATAATCAGGCAATACTCTATAATTAATTTTATTAACTACCGGATTGACGGGGAAAGGAAGAGAATATGAGGAAAGCAGTTGTTATGATCTTATGTGCATTGGCAATGGCTGTCGTGTGCTTCGGCTGCGGTGGAAACAATACCTCGAAGAAAAAGTCTTCCTATCAACCGGTAGATAAGGAAAAGCTGAAGGCGGAAGGGTATTTCGAGAGCGCCATCGGCCTGATCCGTCTGCAATCCAACGGATTCAGCACGGATTTTACGGTAACTTCGACAGCAGATTTTGAAATTTCACATACGACTTCCGCCGTGCTTATGGTGAGTGACGAGCAGTATCTTTATCTTGCATACAGGATCAAGAATGACTGGTGCGGATTGTACCGCATGGATGCCCGGTTGGAATCCATCGAGATGATCGATCGCGGATTGTTTTCGTATCTGACGCTCCGTGACGGTATTTTGTATTATCTAGAGGAAGAGAATGGGATTTACAATTATCTGGACACCTCCGACCTAAGCGGCGGTACATTGACGCAGGAGAATTACATGGCTATGCGGGAGCGGTATCATCTTGATACCGGCAACAAATATCCGTTTCCCACCGGAGTAGTCTATTGGGTTGTGAGCGGGGATAAGTCCTATTTTATCAATCGTCTGGCGAGAGAGGAGCTGTACGCCGGAGAGGTCTTCCCGGACAACGGAATCTGCTATTCCCTTTCGTATATCAATCAGACAGACGGTACGTTGATCAATCAGAGAAACCGCTGGCAGAGCGAGCTCAATATGAAGAGCATAATCCTGCCCTACGGGAATCAATTACTATACACGAGGATGATCCGGTATGAGGATGACAGGGGATTCAGCCATTATAGGTTTCTTCCGTGTTTTTACGATCCGGCTACCCAAAAAGAGACGGTGCTGTTACGATCAAGAACCAGCACAACGCTTAATCACGACTGTTATGTGATCGGGGCCACAGCTGATTGTTTACTGTATTCTGATGAAGACAATGAATTTCACAGAGGAGCAAATTGGTGTTTGGAAAAAATCAACAATTCGTTCGGGAAACAGGTTTTTGTAAACGAATTTGTTAAGAAATCGACTGTGAATGATTCCTGCACAACACAGGCTCTTGGAAGAAAGAAATATCTCTACGGTGATGAGCCGTATGGGCCGGAAGAAAGTTCCATTTCATTGTCTGCACCGGCTGATCGTTCTGCGGCATTTCGTCTCGTTCGCATGGATGGCACGACGGAATTTATGATCCTGCTGAATCCGGGGGAAAGCCGGCTGATGCATTTTCCGTATGGAAGATATGTTTTGAAGATTGCATACGGGGAACAGTGGATCTCCGATGACGAGGCGTTCGGAGAGAACGGAGACTATAACACCACCGATGTATACCGTTTTGAAAAGAATAAACTATACCATATCACGGTCAGCCAGCAGGGCGGGATACACAAGGATAACAGAACCGGATTCACAAAGTAAATGAGACTGAAACTAGTCGACTCGGAAAGGAGATGAGAAGAATGTTCTATTTTGACAAATATACCAGTGGTTATTATTTTCTCGATCCTGATTATGAAGAGTATTTTAAGGTTGAAGATCATGGCTTTACTTCGGTTACGCAGTATGTGGAATACAGTAGGGCGAAGCTGTTCGGAGATCTTGAGACCGCTCATTCCATCCTGACTACGAGCGATCCGGCAGAACAGCGTAGAAAGGCGAAACAGACAAAAGGATTCAACGAAATCCGGTGGCGCGGTCAACTTGGGGCGATTTTATATCGCGGCCTGCTGGCTAGATACGAACAACGTCCGAAGGAGGTTGTGAAGCTGCTGGAAACCGGAGAGGACATACTGGTGTACTGCTACTCCGCGGACACAGATCTCGGTATCCGGGAGAGCGAGGGCAATCCGAACGCAGAGAATATGGAAACATGGACCGGAATGAACCTTCTGGGGTTTGCCCTGATGGAGGTGCGGGAACATTTTCGGAAAATGACACCGGAGGAATCGGCTTCGGAGGAAAACGGGTACGGTAAGAACCCTTCCAAATACCCTGCGTGGGGGTTCCCGTCGTATATCGGTATGGAGCCTTACGTTTACCTGAGCTTTGCTTACCGCGATACGGAAGCAGCGCAGAAACTCGGCGGGATCATAAAAGATCTTGGATATCATGTGTGGTACGACACGAAATTAGGCGAGGGAAGAATCTGGACCGGGGAACGGTCCAAAGCGATCGAAGACAGCTTCGCGGTTGTAGAACTGAGTCCGCGGTTGGAGAGTACATTCCTTGAGATTACCGCACGGGAGTTTGCAGATCTGCTCGGGATTGATGTTGTTACGGTTGACACCCAGTATGTGAAGTATCCGGACGAAAACGGGACGATCCACTGCAGTCTGGAGGATGAGACGCTGCCGGAGAGACTGCAGAGGGAGCTTCTCCGGGTGAAAAACCGGTATGATCAGAAGGAGAGAAAGAACAACGAAACCTGCCATGATCTGCAGATCTGTTATAAGACCGGACGGGCATACAGTAATTTTGCGCTTCTGAGGGACACATTCCCGGTTTATTGCTGCAATCTTCGCACGAGGGAAGTGTACACGAAAGACGGAAAACGTGTCATGAATGAGGAGAAGGAGGAGGTGATCCACGGGAGATGGACCACGGTTTCCGGAGGCCCCAGGTTTGCCTCCGAGGAAGATGTGTACCGGGCGATCCTGTGGCAGAGTGAGGAATACCGGCTGGTGCCGAGGAGCACAGATTCGGATTATCGCGGGTACCCTCAGGACTGGGAGTTTGCGAGGAGACTCGCCGACGACGAGGAGGCAGTCAACGAGGAGATCAGCAAGGTGTTCCGGGAGTTTAACAAGCGTGCGGAGCAGGCGAAGAGGGATTACCCGTATATGGATGAGTTTGAGTACCTGAACTCCGGCGGCTGAAGAGGAGGTACAGCCTTCCGAAACCGATAAGAAATCGAAATGTGACACCTGTGAGCGTGCAGATGATGGTGATTGGTATATGTGCAGTTTTTGCGGCGTCGATTATTCGCAGTACGTCAGCAATGAAAAACACGAATGATCTGATTGAAAAAAGTTCTTGCATTTTCCGAATGGGTGTGGTAAACTCATACCCCGTGAGACGCGATGTTCCGCTGTGCCCAAAAGTGAGGCAGTATGAAGACCGCACAATATTGAAGGAGGTCATTGACATGACAGAGAAAGAGTACATGGCTTCTCTTGAAAAAGAGAACATGAAGGAGACGGTTGATTCCTTCAACGTAGGCGACACGGTCCGCGTGCTGTCCAAGGTAAAGGAAGGTAACCGCGAGCGTACACAGGCTTTTGAGGGCGTTGTGACGAAGAGACAGAACGGCGGCGTTCATGAGACGTTCACCGTACGCAAGAACTCCAACGGATGCGGCGTTGAGAAGACCTGGCCGCTGCATTCCCCGATCCTGGAGAGCATCACCGTTATTCGCCGCGGTAAAGTTCGCCGCGCAAGACTTACCTATCTCCGTGAGAGAACCGGTAAGGCTGCAAAGGTTAAGGAAGTATTGAGATAATACAACCGCAGAAGAGATTTCAGAGCGTGTCGGATTCCGATGCGCTCTTTTCTTATGTGCCGATTTCGCTTGAATAATACGGCGCATTTTGGTATACTTTGCTATGAGTGGGATTTTATGGTTTTGCGGATTTCGGGACACATTTTTCGATGCCTGAAAACGCTTCGGAAGGAATCCCGCAGGAGGTGTATTTCAGTGGCGGAACGGTATGATTTTACCCATGCGGAACGGAAAGAAAAAATCATAAAAATCTGTATCAGCATCGGCATATGGATTGTGTCCGTCGCGGCTGTGATCGCCTTGGCATGGCTGATCGTTTGGGTGTCGATCGAGAAGACAACCGTGGTTGACGCCTCGATGGAGCCGACGCTCCATCAGGATGACAAGATCGTGATCGATAAGCTGACTTACCGGATCCGTGAGCCGAAGCGCAATGAGATCGTGGTGTTCCGGCAGGGTGATAACGAACACAGCTTTTATAACATCAAGCGTATCATCGGTCTTCCCGGTGAGAGAATCCGCATTTCCGACGGCGTTGTGTTGATCAACGATGAGCCGCTTCAGGAGTTTGCCAACGTGGAGCCCATGCTTCTTCCGGGGCTTGCAAACTATGAGATCACCCTTGGGGAGGACGAGTATTTTGTGCTGGGCGATTCCAGGAACAACTCCGAGGACAGCCGGTACGCTACTGTCAGCAATGTGAAGCGGGATGAGATCATCGGGCGGGCCTGGATCCGCACGAACAAGTTCGGTTTTGTCAACAGCCTGAACAAGCGGGTCGAAGAGGAGTCCAAGTAGGTGCTGATCCTGCTGATCCGACGATGTGATTTTGGTTTTTTAAGGCGTATATTTCATGAATGAGAGTAAAACAAACAATATCAACTGGTATCCCGGCCATATGGCGAAAGCCAAGCGGCTGATGCAGGAGGACATGAAGATCATCGATGTCGTGGTTGAGCTTGTGGACGCACGAATCCCCTACAGCAGCAAAAACCCCGATATCGATACATTGGCGCAGGGCAAATCGCGGGTCATTCTCCTGAATAAGGCGGACATGGCCGACGCGGCGGTGACTGCCCTTTGGAAGACGTACTACGAGGAAAAAGGGTTTACGGTTGCAGCCATCAACGCAAGAAGCGGAAACGGTCTTTCCGCCGTCACGGACTGCATTACGACGGCATGCAAAGAGAAACTGGAACGGGACCGGAAGCGCGGCATTATGAACCGGCCGCTTCGTGCAATGATCGTCGGTATCCCCAATGTGGGCAAATCCACCTTCATCAACAGTTTTTCCGGGAAAGCGGTCGCCAAGACCGGCAACAAGCCCGGCGTGACCAAGGGAAAGCAGTGGATCCGGCTCAACAAATCCGTTGAGCTTCTGGATACCCCGGGTATCCTCTGGCCGAAATTCGAGAGTCAGGCCATCGGGCAGAGGATCGCGTGGATCGGTTCCATCAACGACCAGATCCTGGTAACCACGGACATGGCAGAAAAGCTTCTTTGCTTCCTTGCGGACAGATATCCGGGGATCATAGCGGAGCACTACGGGATCGAGGAGAACACGGAAGGGTCGGAACACCCCGGCGCGGAGCTTCTCTCACGGATCGCAACCCGGCGGGGCTGCCTCAAAAAGGGCGGCGAGCTTGATCTAGAACGCGCGGCGGCACTTACGGTGGACGAGTTCCGCAATGTGAAGATCGGCCGGATCAGTCTGGAGAAACCCTCCGATATCGGTTGAACACAACCGGGGAGAATGCATTTTCCGAATAACAATTTATTACCGGTGAGGACTTAGAGTATGGAATCCATAGGAACCATCCGTGAGAAACTGAAAAACTGTTCCGAGGCGGAGCTGCCGGAGCTGCTCGGCGTTTATGAGGCAGACGGGCGTGCAGGCGTGCAAAGCCTTGTACAGTCGGGACGAAAGCGTCTGGCGGCGTATGAGAAGGAACTGGCGCGGACGGAGGAGATGTGGCATTATGAACGGCTCTATTCCGACAGGGCTTACGTCGGCGGTATCGACGAAGTCGGAAGGGGCCCGCTTGCAGGGCCTGTGGTGGCTGCCTGTGTCATTCTTCCGAAGGATTGCAAACTTTTGTATATCAATGACTCCAAACAGCTCTCGGAGAAGAAGCGTGAGGAGCTGTATGACCGTATTTTGGAGGAGGCGGTATCCGTCGGGATCGGCGTGGTATCCCATCAGGTGATCGATAAGATAAATATTTTGCAGGCGACATTTCAGGCGATGCGCGAAGCCATCTCCATGATGAGCGTCACGCCGGACCAGCTGCTGGTGGATGCCGTGCATATCCCGCAGATTACCATTCCGCAGCGGGGGATCATCAAAGGAGATGCGAAATCCATAAGCATCGCGGCGGCCAGCATTGTCGCCAAGGTGACGAGAGACCGGATGATGGTCGAGATGGATGCAAAGTACCCTGGGTACGGATTTGCCGTAAACAAAGGCTACGGCTCAGCCGAGCACATACAGGCAATCCGGGAGAAGGGACCCTGCGAGATCCATCGCAGGACGTTTATCCGGGGGTTCGTTGAGGAGTAGGTACGTACGGGGGAGACAAATGAACAGAAGAACGGTAGGCAATGAGGCGGAGGAGGCCGTTGTGCGGTTCCTGCGGGAGCGCGGATACCGGATCCTCGAGCGGAACTACCGGTGCCGCCTCGGAGAGATCGACATTGTCGCCGAGGACGGCGGATATCTGGTGTTTGCGGAGGTAAAATACCGCAGGACCGGAGACTTCGGGCTTCCGGAGGAGGCGGTGGACGCACGGAAGGCGCAGCGGATCCGCAACACCGCCCTGTGGTATATGAAGGAGCACCGGCTTGCTCCGGATACGGCAATCCGGTTTGATGTGGCGGCGATGGACGCCGACGGGATACGTCTGTATCCCGCAGCGTTCTGAGGAATCTGTTTACGGAAAGTCGAAAAGGAAGACTATGGACGGATATAAGATAATCGAACCTGCGGACAACGGGGTGGCTGTGGTGCAGTTCCCGATCTTTGAGGCATTTTCCGAACTGCGATGCGGTTATTCCACCAGACGCGGCGGCGTCAGCGAGGGGATTTTCCATTCGATGAATCTTGGATTCGGACGGGGAGATGCGTCGGAAAATGTCCGCGAAAACTTCCGCAGGATCTTCGATGCGCTGGGAATTCCCGAGGGCGCGGAGGTGTTCACAAAACAGACCCACACCGTAAATGTCCGGGTTGCGACCGCGGAGGACCGGGGGATCGGCCTTCACCGGGCGGTGCCCTACGATGACGTGGACGGACTGGTGACGGATGTCCCGGGGCTGGCGCTCACGGTGTTTACCTCGGACTGTGTCCCCGTGTTTTTGTATGATCCGAAGCGGAAGGCCATCGGCGTGTGCCATGCGGGATGGCGGGGAACCGTCGGAGGGATTGCGGAGAAGACGGTTCTTTTGATGCAGGAGACGTACGGGTGTAACCCCGAGGATATCCTGGCTGCGATCGGTCCTTCCATCGGACCGGAGTGCTTTGAAGTCGGAAGCGAGGTTGCCGATGAGTTCCGGATCGCTTTCGGGGAATCGGTGATCTATTCCCACGGCGGATCGAAACCTCACGTGGATCTGTGGCAGGCCAACGGGATTTCCCTGACGCGGGCAGGCCTTGTTCCGGAGCATATCGCAGTTTCGGGGCTGTGTACCATGTGCCATCCGGATCTCTTTTTCTCGCACCGTGCCACATCGGGACAGCGCGGAAGCAATGCGGGATTTCTGATGATCGCAGAGTAATGATAATAACGCCTGCCGGGAGAGCGGATATGAATCATGAACATACAATTTTGGATGTCATCGACGGAAGTCCTGCACAGAAGGCAGGGCTGCGACGGGGCGACCGGCTTGTGAGCATGAACGGCCGGGAGATCATCGATGTGCTCGATTTCCGGTTCGAGGAGGAAGAGACGAGCCTGACCATCGGTTTTCTCCGGGACGGGGAAGAGCGGGAAGTACAGGTCCGCAAGGGCGAGTACGAGGAACTCGGACTTGTCTTCGCAGAGTCGCTGATGGACGACTACCGGTCGTGCCGCAACGATTGCGTGTTCTGCTTTATCAGCCAGATGCCGCCCGGCATGCGGGAGACATTGTATTTTAAGGATGACGACACGAGACTCTCGTTTCTGCAGGGAAACTATGTGACCCTCACAAACGTCTCCGACGAGGAGCTGGAGCGCATCTGTTTTTACAAGCTTTCGCCGATGAATGTTTCGGTTCACACCACGAATCCAAAGCTTCGGTGTAAGATGCTGCACAACCGGTTCGCCGGGACGATCGTCGATAAGCTTCGCAGACTGAAAGCGGCGGATATCACCATGAACGGGCAGATCGTGCTTGTTCCGGAGTACAACGACGGCGCGGAGCTCGAGAGAACCATACACGACCTCACGGAGTTTCTTCCGAATCTCCAGAGCTTAAGCGTCGTTCCCGTGGGGTTGACGAAATACCGGGAGAACCTGCCGAAGCTTCGCACCTTTACCCCGGAGGAGGCGAGGGACGTCATCGGGATCATCCGAAAATGGCAGCAGATCTGCCTGCAGTATTTCGACACCCGGTTCGTGTACGCGTCCGACGAGTGGTTCCTGACGGCGGGGCTGCCGATCCCATCCGAGGAGGAGTACGAGGGATACCCGCAGATTGAGAACGGCGTGGGTATGATCCGCTCCCTGGTCCAGGAGGTCGAGGAGGAGATCGAATACCGGGACGGCGATGAGGAGCTTCACGAGGCGACGATTGCCACGGGTACTTTGGCTGCGCCTGTGATCGCGGAGCTGTGTGAAAAAGTCCGCTCGATCTACCCGAATCTCCGGGTGGAGGTCATTCCGATCATCAACCGGTTCTTCGGGGAAACCATCACGGTTTCCGGGCTTTTGACAGGGAAAGATATCATCGAACAACTTCGCGGAAGAGACCTCTGCGGGAAGCTGATCCTGCCGGAAAATCTCCTTCGGAGCGGGGAGACGGTTTTGCTTGATGATATGACGGTTTCCGACATTGAAAATGCTTTACAAACCAAGGTCCGTATTGTACAATCAACAGGATTGGATGTTGTGGATTCGCTGATAGAAGAAGGAGTTTGAAAGAGTTATGAGTAAGCCGATTGTGGCGATCGTCGGTCGCCCGAATGTGGGAAAATCGACGCTGTTTAACGCCATTGCCGGAGAACAGATCAGCATCGTGCAGGACAACCCCGGCGTGACGAGAGACCGCATCTATGCGGACACGTCGTGGCTGACCCATCCGTTTACGATGGTGGACACCGGCGGTATTGAACCGGACACGAAGGATGCGATGCTCGCGCATATGCGGGAGCAGGCGGAGATCGCCATCGCGTCCGCGGATGTGATCGTGTTTGTGACCGATGTGAGGGAAGGTCTGGTGGATTCGGACAACAAGGTGGCGGATATGCTTCGCCGGTCCGGTAAGCCGATCGTCCTGTGCGTCAACAAAGTGGATAATTTCGACCGCCTGATGGCGGATGTTTATGAGTTTTATAATCTCGGACTCGGGGATCCGTTCCCGGTGTCCGCTGCTTCCCGTCTCGGATTCGGTGAGCTCCTCGATGAGGTCGTGAAACATTTTCCGACGGGAGAAGGCACGGAAGAGGAGGATACCAGACCGAAGATCGCCATCGTCGGTAAGCCCAATGTCGGCAAATCATCCATCGTCAACCGTCTCTTAGGAGAGAACCGCGTGATCGTTTCGGACATCGCGGGAACCACGAGAGACGCTATCGACACCGCCGTCACTTACAATCACAAAGAGTACGTGTTTATCGATACGGCAGGCCTGCGCCGGAAGGCGAGGATCACCGAGGAGATCGAGCGGTACAGCGTCATCCGCACGGTTGCAGCCGTGGAGCGGTGCGACGTCGCCGTTGTCGTCATTGACGCGGCGGAGGGTGTTACGGAGCAGGATGCAAAGATCGCCGGCATCGCCCACGAGCGCGGCAAGGGAATCATCATTGCGGTCAACAAATGGGACTCCATTGAGAAGAATGACAAGACCATCTACGAGCACCGGAACAGGATCCGGGAGATCCTGTCCTTCATTCCCTATGCGGAGATCGTCTTCATCTCGGCTGTTACCGGACAGCGTCTCACGAAGCTGTACGAGGAGATCGACAAGGTCATCGAGAATCAGAACAAGCGCATCGGAACGGGCATCCTCAACGAGATCATGATGGAAGCCACGGTGCTGCAGCAGCCGCCGACGGACAAGGGACGGCGTCTCAAGCTGTTCTATGTCACGCAGGTCTCGGTGAAGCCGCCGACCTTCGTGATCTTTGTCAACGACAAGAAGCTGATGCATTTTTCGTACACGAGATATATCGAGAACAAGTTCCGCGAGGCGTTCGGCTTTGACGGCACGTCCGTGAAGTTTATCATACGCGAGCGCAACGAGGAAAAAAAATGACAGGATTCGGGAGGTAATCGGCTATGCCGGTTAAGATAGTGTTGTGCTTCCTTGCAGGTTATGCATTCGGAAATCTGCAGACTGCATTTTTCATCGGAAAGGCACATGGAATTGATATCCGGAATTACGGGAGCGGAAATGCGGGAACCACCAACGCAATGCGCACCCTCGGAAGAAAGAGCGGAAGTCTTGTATTCATAGGAGACCTTTTGAAGGTGCTGATCCCGGGATTGATCCTGCGGTACGCGATCTTTCCGGGAGAGCCCTATGTGATCCTGCTTTGCGAGATCCTCGGCTTCGGCGCGGTGTTGGGACACTGCTATCCGTTCTGGATGCAGTTCCACGGCGGCAAGGGGATCGCCGTGACGGCAGGCGCGATGGTGTGCGTCGACTGGAGGCTGCTCGCGTTTGTTCCGGTGTTTGCCGCCATTGTGTATCTGACCAAATATGTGTCGGTGGGCTCGCTTTTTGTGGTGGTATTGTTCCCGACTTATATTGCTATCGTCTATCACGGACATCCGTACTACCTGTGGATGGTAGCGGTAGGGCTACTCTACACGGTATCCGGATTCTTTATGCACCGTGCGAACATTGTCCGGCTTCTGCACGGTACGGAAAATAAAGTCGGACATCACAAAGCGCTGGTGGAGACAGAGAAAACCATGAGCGAAAGCATTCAGGAGGATAAGACCAATGAGTAAGATCAGTGTGCTCGGTGCAGGAACCTGGGGAACCGCCCTTGCCATCGAGCTGGCAAACAAAGGACAGGAGGTAACCCTGTGGTCCGCACCGGAAGTGGCCCGCGAGATCGAAGCCCTCAGGGAGGACCGGAAGAATATCCGGAACCTGCCCGGAGCCGTGCTTCCGGATTCCGTTATCCTGACTACGGATCTCGCGTATGCGTGCGACGATGAGGAGATTATTGTCTGCGCCGTGGCCTCCCCGTTTGTTCGGAGCACTGCGGCCAAGATCAAGCAGTACTGCCACGAGGGACAGATCATTGTCAACGTGAGCAAAGGCATCGAGGAGAAGACGCTTCTCACCATGACGCAGATCATTGCGGAGGAGATCCCCGGGGCAAAGGTAGCCGTATTGTCCGGCCCGAGCCATGCGGAGGAGGTCAGCCGCGGCATCCCCACGGCAGTTGTTGTGGGTGCGGAGGATACGGAGATCGCGAAAACCGTGCAGGAGGCATTTTTCTCCGACATGTTCCGCGTTTATACCAGCGACGACGTGCTCGGTATCGAGCTCGGCGGATCTTTGAAGAACGTCATCGCCCTTGCAGCCGGCATGGTTGACGGACTCGGCTACGGCGATAACACAAAGGCTGCCCTTATGACCCGCGGCATCGCGGAGATCAGCCGTCTGGGCGTTACCATGGGAGGCCGGGAGACGACATTTTACGGCCTTTCGGGCATCGGCGATCTGATCGTTACCTGTACCAGTAACCACAGCCGGAACCATAACGCCGGATACCTGATCGGTCAGGGAATGTCCTATGAGGATGCTATGAAGGAGGTCGGACAGGTTGTCGAGGGTGTAAACTGCGCGAAGGCGGCGCTTGCACTGGGGACAAAGTACGGCGTGAGCCTGCCGATCGTTGAGGAGATCAATGATGTGTTGTTCCACGGAGAGTCCGTGCGGGATTCCCTGATGGATCTGCTGCGAAGAAATCCTACGGAAGAGTACCACAAAAACTAAACTACCATGACGAAAAATCAGATTCTGACAATCGAGATCGTCGTGATCGCGCTTTTGGTTTTGCTGCTGGCACTGAAACTTCAGCACAAATCCGAGCGCAACGAATGGCTCGAGGAAGGGGAACACGGGGTTGTCGAGGTGCTGACGGACCCGACGAGGATCAAGACGCCTGACGGCAGGATCATCCTTGTCGACGATGTCACCCCCGGCCTGACAGGGCCCGTGGAACCGACCCCGACCCCGGGTGAGGGCTTCATGACGGATGAGGAGCGCAAGGTTGCGGCGTTGTCGCCGGACGACCTTGCCAGGTATCGTGCGGCCACGGACTACCAGATTCCCGAGGGAATTGCGTTCGCAAAGGTCCAGGAATCCCTCAGCGTGCGGGAGAAAGCGAACGGCGATTCGAAGACGGTCGGAACCCTGGGACCCTACAATTACTGCATCGTGGAGTCCGTGGAAGGCGAGTGGGCGAAGATTACCTCCGGCAAGGTCAGCGGCTACTGCCGTGCGTCCTATCTGATCACCGGGGAGGAGGCCGTTGCCTACGCACAGGAAAATGTGCAGTGCAGGGCGAAGGCGGTCGACAGTGCGAATATTCGTTCCGCGCCGACGACGAAGCTCGACAACGTGGTGGGTTCGGCGAAGAAGGATTCGACCTATAAAGTTACAAAGGCAGCCGTTTTGAGTGACGATCCGGATGCCCCGCTTTTTGTTGAGATTGAATACGGTGATTCCGTTGCCTATATTGCGATGGGCAAAGTGTCGGTCAGCTACAGCTGGACGGCTGGAAAAGCCGTGAAATGAGGTGTGCTATGAGTTTTGAGACAATATGGCTGAAGAAAGCTGCACTGCCGGGGGAACCCGGCATTTCGTCGTATGTTCCCGGCGTTGGGATCAAGGATTCCATCGAGCGGGAACTGCGCATTTTACGAGGACTCCGGGAGGATTTTGTCTTCTCCGTGATGGTGACCGGCTCGCTTCCCGAGGAGGGGTATGAGCTCTTGGTCGGAGACGGTAAGGTAGACATTCTCGGCGGTTCGGACGAGGGTGTTTTATACGGTATTTTCGATGCTATGCGCCAGCTGATCCTGACGGATACCGTTGTCTCCACGTCCGAGTGCCCTGCCTGCCCACTGCGTATGCTGAACCACTGGGACAACGCTGACGGATCCATCGAGAGAGGGTATTCCGGACAGTCCTTCTTCTTCCGTGACGGAGAGTTGATCGTGGACGACCGAACTCTTTTTTACGCGCGCCTGTGCGCGAGCGTGGGGATCAACGCAACGGTTATCAACAATGTCAACGTCAAGGATAAGGCGACACTTCTGATCACGGACGAGTACCTTCCGAAGGTTCGCGAACTCGCGGACTGCCTCGGCTCGTACGGCGTAAAATTATACCTGTGCGTCAACTATGCGGCCTCCATGGAGCTCGGCGGATGTGCCGTGGCCGACCCGCTGGATGAGGATGTGATCGCGTACTGGAAGAAGGCTGCGGATCACATTTATGAGGCAGTGCCGAACTTCGGAGGCTTTCTGGTGAAAGCCGACTCCGAGGGACGCCCCGGCCCGTTCACCTACGGAAGAACCCAGGCGGACGGTGCCAACATGCTTGCACGGGCACTTGCTCCCCACGGCGGAAAGCTGATCTGGAGATGCTTCGTGTACAACTGCTCGCAGGACTGGAGGGACACCGAAACCGACCGCGCCTGCGCGCAGTACAACAGCTTCTATATGCTCGACGGACAGTTCGATGACAACGTCATCCTGCAGGTGAAAAACGGTCCCGTGGACTTCCAGGTACGGGAGCCCGTCTCGCCTCTGTTCTGTGCCATGAAGAACACAAACCTGATGCTTGAGGTGCAGGCCGCTCAGGAGTACACCGGACAGCAGAGACATGTCTGTTATCTCATCCCGATGTGGAAGGATGTTCTTCGGTTCCACACTTACGCCTATGAGAACAACGACCGTGTCCGCGACATAATCGGCGGTGCACACCGTCCCGGAGGAAACTGCGGTATCGCGGCCGTCACCAACACCGGCGACGATGAGAACTGGACGGGATCGGATTTTGCAGCGGCCAACTGGTACGGCTTCGGCCGTCTCGCATGGAACCCGTCGCTCTCGGCGGAGACCATCGCGGAGGAGTGGGCAGGACTGACCTTCGGCGACGACAAGGATGTGGTTGCGGTTGTGGTGAAGGTGTTGCTGGCTTCCTACGGGATCTATGAGGACTATACGGCGCCTCTCGGCATCGGCTGGATGTGCAACCCGAATTACCATTACGGACCGAATGTGGACGGCTATGAGTACGACCGCTGGGGTACCTACCACCGCGCCTCCTGCAAGGCTGTCGGCGTGGACCGCAGTTCCCGCGGAACGGGATACTCACAGCAGTACTCCGAGCCTCTGGCGAAGATGTACGACGATCCGGCGACAACGCCCCAGGAGCTTCTGTTGTTCTTCCACAGGCTGCCGTATACCTACGTGCTCCCGAGCGGAAAGACGCTGATCCAGCACATCTACGACACGCACTTTGAGGGCGTTGAGAAACTCCGCGAGCTGATCGAGGCGGTGATCACCGTTCAGGGTATGATACCCGAGAAGGAATACACCAGGATCATGGAGCGCTTTGCGATGCAGCTGGCC
Organism: Lachnospiraceae bacterium; assembly: GCA_017962105.1. GTDB lineage: Bacteria > Bacillota > Clostridia > Lachnospirales > Lachnospiraceae > ISDg. The sequence goes on along the minus strand of JAGCVY010000030.1, from coordinate 29,366 downwards.
AACGCCAAGGAATGGCGAGACCGCATCAACACGTATTTCTGCCGCATGAGCGGCATCGGCGACGCCAAGCACCGGAAAATCTACGCGGTGAGCGAGGAGGATCTCACGTACCCGGAGAACGAAGACGGTACGATGTAATAACCAAGAGTTTTACGCCTTACGGCGAAACAAAATATACACGCAGAAGACACTAAGGAGAACAAACAAAAATGGAAATGACATTGCGCTGGTACGGCGCGGACATGGACAGTGTAACCCTGGAGCAGATCCGTCAGATCCCCGGGGTAAAGGGAGTAATCTCGTCGCTTCACAAGGTTCCGGCGGGCGAAGCATGGACCTTTGAGCAGGTGAAGGCTCTCAAGGACGAGGTCGAGAAGGCCGGCCTGAAGCTTACGGGAATCGAGAGCATCAATGTGCACGAGGATATCAAGCTCGGCGCGCCCACGAGAGACATGTACATCGAGAACTATTGCAAGTCCCTGGAGGCCGTAGGGCAGAACGACATTCATCTCGTGTGCTACAACTTCATGCCGATCTTCGACTGGACGAGAACGGATCTTGCTCAGCCCCTGCCGGATGGATCCACGGCTCTTGCCTACGACTCGAACCTGATCGACGGCATTGATCCCAACACCATGTTTGAGCGCATGGAGAAGGCCAGCGGCGGATACATTCTTCCCGGCTGGGAGCCGAACCGCAAGGACGAGATCAAGGAGCTCTTCGAGCGCTACAAGGGTGTGACCGCAGAGGATCTCATGAACAACTTCAAGTACTTCCTCGACGGCATCATGCCGACCTGCGAAAAATACAAGATCAAGATGGCGGTGCATCCGGACGATCCCGCGTGGAGCGTGTTCGGTCTGCCGAGGATCGTCACAAGCGAGAAGGCGCTGGAGACCATCGCGTCCCTCAATCCTTCGATCTACAACGGGTTTACCCTTTGCACCGGCTCGCTGGGGTCGAATCTGGAAAATGACCTGCCTCACGTGATCCGCAACAAGACCATCGCACCGAGGATCCATTTTGCGCATCTTCGGAATATCAAGTTTGAGGCGCCCGGCGTGTTCCACGAGAGCAGCCACCTTTCCTCGGACGGTCAGTTTGACATGTACGAGATCGTGAAGGCGCTGCAGGAGGTCGGCTTTGACGGCGTCATCCGTCCCGACCACGGCCGCATGATCTGGGGCGAGGTTGCAAGACCGGGATACGGCCTGTACGACCGTGCCCTGGGCGTTGCCTACTTAAACGGACTTTGGGAGGCCATCGATAAGAGCGGGGCTGCAAAGCAATAATTCCCCGGGACAACCGGATAAAACTTTTGAAGAGAAAAGGCGTTACGATGAAACTGACAGAGATTGTGAAGCCCGAAAACAGGGCAGAGTGGGAAGCCAAGGGATATGCGCTCCCGCAGTATGACAGAGAGGCGATGATCGCCCGCACGAAGGCGAACCCGACATGGGTACACTTCGGAGCAGGCAACATTTTCCGGGCATTCCCGGCAGCAGTGCTCGAGGGAATGCTGAACCGCGGCGAGGCCGATACCGGCGTGATCGTCGCGGAAGGGTTCGATTACGACATCATCGATATGGCTTACCGGCCGTACGATGATCTGAGCCTTCTGGTTGTTTTGAAGGCGGACGGAAGCATTGAAAAGCGCGTGGTCGGAAGTGTTGCGGAGAGCCTGAAGGCGGACCCCGCAAGCGCGGATTTCGACCGGCTTGCCGAGATTTTCCGAAATCCGTCCCTGCAGATGGTGACCTTCACCATCACGGAGAAGGGATATTCCCTCTGGAATCCCGACGGTTCCTTCAACCGCTTTGCGGAGGAGGATCTGAGTGGCCGCGGGCTGAAACCGCAGACCGCCATGGGAAAGGTTACGGCTCTTCTGTTTGAGCGGTTCAAGGCCGGCGCTTACCCGATCACAATGTCGAGCATGGACAACTGCTCCCACAACGGCGACAAGCTTGCGAAGGCGGTGTTTACCTACGCAAGGGAGTGGTGCAAGCAGCGTCTTGTACCCGGTGACTTCGTGACCTGGCTTGAGAGAAGCGGCAAGGTGACGTTCCCGTGGAGCATGATCGACAAGATCACCCCGAGACCGGATGCGAAGGTGCAGGAGATGCTCGCAGCCGACGGCTTTGAGGACAACAATATAATCGTCACGGGATTCCGCACTTATACGGCACCCTTTGTCAACGCCGAGGAGACGGAGTACCTCGTGGTGGAGGATACGTTCCCGAACGGCCGCCCCCCTATGGAAAAGGGCGGGGTGCTGTACACCGACAGAGAGACCGTGGACAAGGTCGAGAAGATGAAGGTGTGCACCTGCTTAAATCCGCTACACACAGCGCTTGCCATCTACGGATGCCTTCTCGGATATACGCTGATCTCCGAGGAGATGAAGGACGCGGAGCTTTCGAAACTTGTGACTCGCATGGGCTATGAGGAGGCGATGCCCGTGGTGGTGAACCCCGGGATTCTCAAGCCGGAGGATTTCATCTCCGCGGTTCTCACCAAGCGCCTTCCGAATCCGTTTATGCCGGACGCACCGCAGCGTATCGCCACCGATACGTCGCAGAAGCTGCCGATCCGCTTCGGCGAGACGCTGAAGGCTTATGCAGCCCGCGGACTTGACATTGACAAGCTGACGCTGATCCCGCTGGTACTTGCGGGATATGCCCGGTATCTTCGCGGAATCGATGATTCAGGCCAGCCCTTTGAACAGAGCCCGGATCCGCTGCTTGCGGAGCTCTCGGAGATTGTGAGCGGGTTGTCGCTTTCCGGCGACAACGACTGGAGCTGCCTTGCAAAGCTTTACAGCCGAAGCGACGTGTTCGGTGTGAATCTGTATGAGATCGGCCTCGGAGAGCGTGTTGAGGCGATGGCGAAGGAACTTTTCGCAGGCACCGGAGCTGTCCGTGCCGCATTGAAAAAATATGTGTGAGGGTTGAGATGAAGACAGCGGCGATTGTTATCGGTATTTTGGTCGCAATTACGGTGTTCGGGATTTATGACCGGTACCGTCGTCTGCGGGAGATGAGGAAACGCCTGATCGCGGAATTCGGCGGACCTCAGAAGTCGAAGATGACGCAGAAACGGTACGAGTCCCTCGGCGCATATCGCGATTCCCTGTTCGGAAGAACGTATGACATTGACGATATCACCTGGAACGACCTTGAGATGGAGCGGGTGTACAAGGAGCTTAACCGCACCTGTAGCTCGGTGGGTGAGGAGTACCTCTTCGCCGCGATGTTCCGCCCGGAGTTCTGCGAGGATGAGCTGAACCGCAGGGAAGCATTGATCAAGCTCTTCTCGGAAAATGAGAACGTCCGCATCGAGACGCAGCTTGCTCTGGCCAAGATGGGTAAGATTTCCAATGTGTCGCTGTACCGGTATCTCACCAGCTTTGACGGCGTGAAGGAGGATTCCAACCTGCTGCACCTGCTGCCGGTTGTCGGATATATCGCTGCCACGGTCCTCGGCTTTTTGGGGTTCACGACAGCGTGTATCGCCGTTGCGGCAGTGTCGGTGGGCTTCAGCATTTTCTCCTACTACGCAAGAAAACGATCCATCGAACCGTATCTGAAGGCGTTGATGTTCGTGAGCCGCTGGGTGGAGAACATCCATCAGATGAGCAGGGAAGTCAAAGCCGGAGACACGGTGCTTGCCCTGGAGCTGGAAAGCCTTGAAGAGCAATCGCAGACGTTTGCCACATTCCGCCGTGGAGCATGGCTTCTCGCCTCGACGGATCTAACCGGCGGCGATCCCGGCCAGATGCTGTTGGATTACATCCGTATGCTTACGCATATCGATCTGATCAAGTTCAATCTCATGCACAAGACCCTTGTGAACCGTATCCCGGAAATCCGCAGAATGTTCGAGGACACCGGACGGATCGACATGACCATCGCCGTTGCGTCGTACCGGGCATATCTCGGCAAAGGGTGGTGCCTGCCGGAGCTTGTGCAGGAGGAGACGCCGCTGGAATTTACCGACCTGTGTCACCCGATGATCGCGGAGCCCGTTCCGAACTCTCTGACGGAAGCGGGAAGCCTGCTTCTCACCGGAAGCAACGCTTCGGGCAAATCCACCTTCTTAAAGACGGTGGCCATCAATGCGATCCTGGCCCAGACCGTTCACACCGTTGTGGGAAAAGCATACAAGGGCATGTACTACCGCATCTTCTCCTCCATGGCGCTGCGGGACGACCTGGCGGCGAAGGAGAGCTACTACATCGTGGAGATCCGCTCCTTAAAGCGCATATTGGATGCGGCGGAAGAGGAGGAACCGGTGCTGTGCTTCGTTGACGAGGTGCTCCGGGGAACCAACACAGCGGAACGGATCGCGGCCTCCAGCCGGATCCTTCGCTACCTTGCGGAGAAGGGCGTCCATTGCTTTGCGGCGACCCATGATCTGGAGCTTACGGACATCCTTGCGGACTGCTTCTCCATGTACCATTTCAGCGAGACCGTCACCGCCGAGGAACTGTCCTTCGATTACAAGCTGAAGGAAGGCAAGGCGACGTCGAGAAACGCCATTCTTCTGCTTAGACTGTTCGGGTATCCGGAGGAAATCTGCGATGGAGCCCTTGCGGATGCAAACCGATTTTTGAAGGAGGAAGACCATGCCTGAAGTCACGATTTACACGGACGGTGCGGCAAGGGGAAACCCCAACGGCCCCGGCGGCTACGGCGCGGTAGTGCGGTACACGGATGCCGGCGGCAAGGTGTATGAGCGGGAGTATTCCGCGGGATTTACCGTGACCACCAACAACCGGATGGAGCTGATGGGAGCGATCATCGCTCTGGAGAACCTGAAGGTTCCGTGCAAGGTAACGCTGTACTCGGACTCCAAATACCTCGTGGACGCATTTAACGAGGGATGGGCGTACTACTGGCGAACCCATGAGTACCGCAACAAGCAGGGCGACCTCGTGAAAAACGACCTTCTGTGGAGACGCCTGATGGAACAGGTGGATCGCCACGAGACGGAGTTTATCTGGGTGAAGGGACATAACGGTCATCCGGAAAATGAGCGCTGCGACGAGCTGGCGACATCTGCGGCTGACAGTAAGATGCTCTTTGTCGACGACGGAGGGGATCTGCGGAATCCGAAGCTTGCGCCCCAGGAGGAAACCGTCGTTACAGCGGATTCCGCGGGACCGGCAACGATCACGAAGGAGACGACGGCCGCGGCGGAGGACAGCTGGAATGCAGCATTGGACTGCCTCACCGCATTTTCCGACGGCAAAATATCCCGGGAGGATTTTTATTCCAAACTCGAGGTGCTCCGCGCGAAAATCGACGCGGAGATGGAGCTGTTGGAACAGATGGAAGAAGCGTACTACGCGGAGGAGGACGGACAGTAACGTTCGCCTCACCACAGAACTATATCGAACAGGAAAGCGGTAACCAAATGAAAGAAACCCTGTCACCGATGATGCAGCATTACATGGAGATCAAGAGCAAATACAGCGATTGTCTCGTGTTTTACCGCCTCGGGGATTTTTATGAAATGTTTTTCTCGGATGCGGAGATCGCGTCCCGCGAACTGGAACTGACGCTCACCGGAAGGGACTGCGGTCTCCCGGAGCGCGCGCCGATGTGCGGCGTGCCGTTTCACGCGGCGGACACGTATATTTCCCGTCTGGTGGACAAAGGATACCGGGTGGCGATCTGCGAGCAGCTGGAGGACCCGAAGGAAGCCAAGGGCATGGTAAAGCGGGATGTGACCCGCATCGTAACGCCGGGTACCAACATCCTCGGGCAGGGGATGGATGAGTCCGTCAACCGCTACCTGATGGGAATCCTGTGGATGGATGAAACCTTCGGCATTTCCACGGTGGATGTGTCCACCGGCGACTACTTTGTCACCGAGGTGAAAAGCCCGAGAAAAGTGTTCGATGAGATCACGAAGTTCTCCCCCTCGGAGATTGTCTGCAACCCGGCGTTTCTGATCTCCGGCCTGGACACCGAGGACCTTAAAAACCGTCTCGGGATCGCGATCACGACCCTGACGGACCGGTTGTACGACCCGGAGGTATGCGGACGGCTTCTCCTGACGCATTTTCATGTGAGCAATCTGTACACGTTAGGACTCGGAAACATGGATACCGGGGCCAATACGGCAGGCGCGGTGCTGGCGTATCTCTATGAGACGCAGAAGACGTCGCTGTCCCACATTACGAAGCTGCAGCCCTATGCCGCGGAGCGGTTTATGGTGATCGATTCCGCGACGAGAAGAAACCTGGAGCTTACGGAGACGCTTCGCGAGAAGCAGAAGCGCGGGTCTCTCCTGTGGGTTTTGGACCGCACGAAGACGGCGATGGGTGCAAGACTCCTGCGGTTGTTCCTCGAACAGCCCCTCCTCAAGAAGGAGGATATCGTTGCAAGGCAGACCGCCATCGCGGAGTTCAATGAGAATGTCATGACCCGCGATGAGGTGCGTGAATATTTAAATGCCGTGTATGACCTTGAAAGACTGATCTGCCGCGTGAGCTACCAGAGCGCAAGCCCGAGGGATCTGTTGTCATTTTCCTCCTCCCTTGCGATGCTGCCGCACATCAAGAGGCTTCTTAAGGACTTCCACAGCAAGCTCCTGCGGAGTGAACTGGATGATCTCGACACGTTGGAGGACCTGCAGGAGCTCATCGCGAATGCGATCCATCCAGACGCGCCGCTGTCCGTCAAGGAAGGCGGAATGATCCGCGACGGGTACAACGAGGAGGTGGACCGCCTCCGCCAGGCGAAGACCCAGGGGAAGACCTGGCTGGCGGAACTGGAGGCGAGAGAGCGGGACGCCACCGGGATCCGCAACTTGAAGATCAAATACAACAATGTGTTCGGGTATTTTCTGGAGGTTACCAACTCCTTCCGCGAGCTTGTGCCGGAATCCTGGAAACGCAAGCAGACGCTCTCCGGATCGGAGCGGTACACGACGCCGGAACTGAAGGAGCTGGAGGATACCATATTAAACGCCGAAGACCGCCTGAACGCTTTGGAATACCGGTTGTTCTCGGATGTCCGGGATGCGGTTTCCGCGGAGGTGACAAGGATCCAGAAGACCGCGAAGGCGGTGGCGATGATCGACGCTCTGGCGTCCCTCGCCTATGTCGCGGAGCGAAATCGTTACACCTGCCCGCAGATCAACAAGCAGGGACGGATCCACATTGTCGACGGCCGTCATCCCGTTGTGGAGCAGATGCTTCCCGGCGGAACCTTCGTGGCCAACAACACCGAACTGGATAACGACGCAAACCGGGTGGCAATCATCACCGGACCGAACATGGCCGGCAAATCCACCTATATGCGTCAGACGGCGCTGATCGTTCTCATGGCGCAGATCGGAAGCTTTGTGCCCGCGAGGGAGGCGGACATCGGGATCGTCGACCGCATTTTCACCCGCGTCGGTGCCTCCGATGACCTGGCCAGCGGACAGTCCACCTTCATGGTTGAGATGACTGAGGTGGCCAATATTCTCAAGAATGCAACCAAGAACAGCCTTCTGATCCTTGATGAGATCGGGCGCGGCACCTCGACCTTCGACGGACTCTCCATCGCGTGGTCCGTGATCGAACACGTCGCAGACAAGAGGCTGATCGGAGCCAAGACCTTATTTGCCACACACTACCACGAGCTGACGGAGCTTGAGGGCAAACTCGACGGCGTCTGCAACTACTGTATCGCCGTGAAGGAGCAGGGCGACACCATCGTCTTTCTTCGGAAAATCATCCGCGGCGGCGCTGACAAGAGCTACGGTATTCAGGTAGCACGGCTTGCGGGCGTGCCGGAGCCGGTCTTACGGCGCGCGGAGGAGCTTGTCGAGCAGTTGATGCAGAACGATATTGCCGAGCGGGCAAGGGAAGTGTTCCGTCAGGCGGAAGTCCGTGTGCCGGATCCCGGGGAGCAGAGCGGATGGGTTCCGAAACATAAGGACGCTGCACCGAACCAGATGTCACTGTTCGGCAACAGCGCATATGCGGAAATTGCCGAGAAGATCAGAGAGATCGATCTGCAGGGAATGACGCCCATCGACGCGTTGAATTTCCTGTTCCGCATTCAGGATGAGATTAACCGGATCGGTTAATGATATAAGGCGAAAGCCGGAGTATGGGGGAGTAATTTATGCTTGAGGTAAGAAATCTGTGCAAGACTTACCGGTCAAAGGACGGTGTCAGCGTCGAGGCGACGAAGGACATTTCCTTACGGTTTCCGGAGCGCGGCATGGTGTTTCTGCTCGGACGGTCGGGAAGCGGCAAATCGACGCTTCTGCACCTTCTGGGCGGACTTGACCGCTATGATTCCGGAGAAATACTGATCAACGGGACATCCACGAAGGAGTTCTCCAACTCCATGATGGATTCCTACCGGAACACTTACGTCGGATTTGTGTTTCAGGACTACAATATCCTGCCGGAGTTCAATGTCGGTGCGAACATCGCCCTCGCCCTGGAACTGCAGGGCATCCGTGCGACCAACGACCGCATCAACGAAATCCTTGCGGAGGTTGACCTCTCGGAGTACGCAAAGCGCAAGCCGAACGAACTCTCCGGCGGTCAGCTTCAGAGAGTGGCGATCGCAAGAGCGTTGATTAAGGATCCGGACATCATACTCGCCGATGAGCCGACGGGAGCCCTTGACAGTGCCACGGGACGACAGGTGTTTGAAACGTTAAAGAAACTGTCGAAACGAAAACTCGTCATCATCGTTTCGCATGACCGCGACTATTCGGAACAGTACGCCGACCGTATTATCGAACTTGCCGACGGACGGGTGATCTCCGACGTGGAGCTTGCCTCTTTGGAGGATCTTGAGGAAGATCCCACAGAGCGGATCGAGTTTCGTCCGGAGGACGGGATCCGTGCCGACAAGGACGGTCTCACGGTCGCGAACCGGTACGAGCTGACGGAGGAGGACCGAAGGAAGATCAACCGGTTCCTTGAACTCCAGAAGGATAACAATGTCCTTCTCCTTGAGGGAACGCGTCTGCTCCCGAAGGAAGACCGTTTCCGGGATACCGATGAAGCCGCGATCACGCCGGAGAAGACGGAGTTTACCCCCGTAAAGTCGAAGCTTCCATGGAAGAGGAGTTTCGGGATCGGTTTAAATTCCTTAAAGCACAAAAAAGTAACGCTGTTCTTCACGGTCGTTCTGTCCGTCGTGGCTTTTGTACTGTTCGGTATGGCCGATGTGTTTTATTCCTTCGACAAGATCACCTGCATGACGGACACCGTGTGGGAATCAAAGGTAAGTTATCTTAAAATCAATAAATCCTTTGATTTCTACGGTTCTTACAATTACAGCTTTGAAGAATACCCGGACGATACTTTTACCGATGAGGAGATCCGAAAACTCGAGGAGATCACCGGACAGACAATAATCCCGGCTGCAAATAAGTGGACCCGGCTGATGTTTATCGATAGCTCGGATACCTCAAGAGCTTACGACTACCGGACGGACTTTCAATCCGCCGTGTACCCGGATCGTGTGTGGGGTGTCGTCGAGATCGATCAGGCCCGTCTTGAGGGACTCGGGATAACCATCGAGGAAGGAAGACTTCCGGAACCCGGAACCGACGAGGTTTGTATCTCCTCTTTGGCGGCGGATGCCATCCTGCTGTACGGAAATACGAAACAATATTCCGGAAAACAGCACAAGGATCTGATCGGTACAAAGCTGTATTCCACAATGGGAACGGACGGACAGGCGCCGGTTATCTGCGGTATTTTGGATATCCCCGTAGACATCGAACGATACCGGAAACTGATCCCCGACAGCTGGGATTCCCTTTCCGATGCGGAACGGCTTGTCAAGCAGATTTATCTCATGATCTGTCACCAGGAATGCAACCAAGGATTACCGTCCTATGTGTTCTGTGCTCCGGGGTGTTCCTCACGGATCGGTACAAACCGGTACGGTGCCTTTGAACCGGAGTCAAGGTATTGCCGTGTCGAAGGAGAGGAATACGAATACTATGAATACGTGGAGGGGATCACCGACATCTCCGGCCTGATCCCGGAGAGAATTGTCTGGATCCCCGGGCACACCGGCGAATTGAAAGAGAACGAGGCGGTGGTATCGCTGAACACTCTTTTGTACGCGTTTTATACAGATATAAAAACCGACTCTGTGGATCCGTATGATATGCCGGAGAAAGAGATTGCCGAACGTCTGGCGGAAATTCTTCCGGAACACAGGGAAGTGAAGTTCCGGATCGGGCAGGATGCATCGTATGATATCGTCGGCATCTTTGTTCCCGAGCAATCTTCCGGGGAAGACTTATTTTACCGGGAGGGTATGCAGTTTGCGGCGCTGACGGATTCCGTGGCGGATACGTATCGGAAGGAACTGGAGGAAACCTGTCGGACACTGTATTGCCATATGCCGGATTCCAAGCGGGAAATCCGCGCGCTGATCGAATACGGGGAGTCCGATATGAAGAAGGGAATGACTCTGGAAGTCAACCAGGAATCCACGTATATCATCAGCACCGTGGATGAGGCGTCAACTTATCTGTCGCCGTATCTGCGCTGGATCGGGATTGTATTTGCGGTATTTTCCGCTGTGCTATTCGCGGTGTTTATTGCAAACAGCGTGATCCACAAAAAACAGGAGATCGGCGTTCTTCGCGCTGTGGGTGCGAGAAGTCTGGACGTCTACCGGATTTTCCTGTGCGAGACCGGTGTCATTGCTGTGTTTAACTGGCTTGTTTCCTCGGGGATCGTATATCTGATAACATCCGCGCTCAACAAGTCGTTTCAAGGGGACTATCTGCCGGATCTGATGTTGCTGCACTTCGGCGTCAGACAGGTTCTTCTTTTGTTCCTCATTTCGATCGGGATTGCGCTCATTGCAACCTTCCTGCCGATCTGGGGAATCGCAAGAAGAAAACCGATCGATGTGATTCGTGACAGATAAGAGGGGGAGAAACAGTATGTTAGAAGTTAAGAATCTGTGCAAGACGTACCGCCCGCGCAGAAGCGTGGAAGTACGGGCCTTGCAGGACATTTCCATAAAGTTCCCGGAAACGGGAATGGTGTTTTTACTCGGTCGTTCCGGAAGCGGTAAATCGACGCTTTTAAATCTTCTGGGCGGCCTTGACCGGTACGATTCCGGTGAGATCGTGATCGATGAGGTGTCCACAAAAAGCTTTTCCCAGGCGGATTTTGACTCCTACCGGAACGCCTGCCTCGGCTTTGTGTTTCAGGAGTATAACGTGCTTCCGGAATTCAATGTGGGCGTCAACATCGCCCTCGCGCTGGAGCTTCAGGGGAAAACCGCAACGTCCGGGGAGATCGAGAAAATCCTCGACGAGGTGGATCTGAACGGGTATGCAAAAAGACGGCCAAATGAACTTTCCGGCGGTCAGCTGCAGCGTGTCGCCATAGCGAGAGCGCTTGTGAAAAATCCCAAGATCATTCTTGCCGACGAACCCACCGGCGCGTTGGACAGTGCCACCGGAAAACAGGTTTTCGATACCTTGAAGAAGCTCTCGCAGACGAAGCTGGTGATCATTGTCTCCCATGACCGGGAGTATTCGGAGCTGTATGCCGACCGCATCATCGAGCTGGCGGACGGACGCATCATTTCCGATGTCACAAAGGCTCCTGTCAGCGGCGAGGAGACGAAAAAAATGCTTCTCGACGACGGAGTCTGCCGCGTCCCGGGAGGGTATGAGCTGACTGCGGAGGACCGTGAGCAGATCAACCGCTATATCGCGGAACACCCGGAGGAGCAGCTCCGTATCCGCGTCGACAGCAATCTGACGAAGGGCTTCTCCTTTGAACCGACGGGAGAGGTCCCCGAAGGAACCGGAAAGAAGTTTTTCGACCGGATCCGCTCCAAGCTTCCGATGCGAAGAGCTGCCCGGATCGGTGTCGGCGGCCTTAAGAGCAAAAAAGTGAAACTCGTTTTCACCGTGCTGATGTCAATGCTTGCATTTTCCATGTTCGGACTGGCGGCCACCGTTGCGGATTACAATTATGTCAAAACCGTCAGCAAAGCCTTCCGGACCGAAAACGTCAGAAGCGTTTTCGTCGAGAAGGAGGTAAAGACTGCATTTCATGACACCTTCGGGCGTCAGGAATGGAGAACGTCCCCGCTGACCGATGACCGTGAGATGGAGGCACTCCGCAATCAGACCGGAGTCTCGGTCAATCCGGTTTACAAGATCGGAAACATGAGGGCCTGGTATGATACCGACAGCGGTCAGGGTGGCGGAAATAACATGATGTTCGAGATCCTTGAGGAGTTGAACTTCAGCAGCATCGACCGTTGGATGGAGGTCGATGAGGACCTTTTGGAGCTGTACGGCTGCAAACTGCTTGAGGGGGAGCTGCCGGACGGGTCGAAGGATGAAGTCCTGATCAGTAAAGTGATGTACGATATGATGCTGTACAGCGCTCTGGCGAACGGATCCAAATTGCCCAAGATGTCGGACATCATCGGCACCACCGTTTCCCTCTCCGGCGGGGAGGAGCTTGTCGTCACCGGCATCCTGGATACCGGGTTGAATTACATGTCCTACGTGAACCGGATGACGGAGCTCTACGGAAAAATGATGGACGGACGCGGCGGCTTAGGGTTAAGCTCCCTCCTGTCGGAGGCTATGGCCATGGTTGTCGCTTCCGATTTCCAATACGATGTCAAGAGTAACCCGGCGTCCTGCAACCTGGTGGGAAAGGGGTTCGTGGAACGCCACATGATGGCGAGATTTTCCAGTGCCGAAAAGCGGGTCGTATTTACCGTTGAGGATGACATGACGAACGTGATACCTCTGCTTGCGGATATCGCATCCATCGATGTGATCCCGCATCTGGATTTTCAGGATCCCGCGGACGGAGGCAAGGATGTCGTGACCTGTTATGTGAGCCGCGACCTTGCAAGACGGTACCTGATGAACATCCTTTCCTCCAACAACCGGATCTATCTGGGCATCGACGAGACCATCAAAGAGTATTCCCGCAAACCGGAAGATGACGGATTCGGGGATCCGGATGGGGACGGGACAAAACCGAAAGATGATAACTATGACGACCCGTACGACGATCCGTATTACGATGAACCGTATTTTGAGGACGATAACGGAAAATACGGGATCGGTGACGGGACCGAATTCCGTGACAGCGTCACTGCCACAATGTATGAACGCCGGGAAAACAGAAGATACCTTACGGATCTGAACGACAGCGAAATGCTTGCGCTTCTGGAACGCGTCTGCAAGCTGACAGAGGTGAAAATCCTCTGCCTGGGCGACTACGACTATTACTACGGGTATTACGATGTTTCTTATGACGACGGCTACTCGGATGGTACGAGAAAGACAACGACTTTAAATATCATCGGCATGCTTCCGTCCGAGAAGGACGGAAAGGAACTGGAATTCGGGTATGCGATCGTCGGCGATCCGAAGGAACTCGAGGTCATCGGCAGCGTCAACATGCCGTACTGCGGAGCAATGGTACGTCTGCCGGAAAATCGCCGGGATCTTGACAGTTTCATCGAGTTTACCCACGAGGGAGACGGGGAATTCCGGTATCAGATGCAGACCAAATACAATGTCGAGATCGACGCTGCGGACATCGCAATGTCCGTCGCGGGAAAAGTTCTGGTCGGTATCGGTATTTTCTTCGCTGTGTTTGCAGCACTTTTGATGACCAGCTTTATCGCCAACAGTATCGTGTACAAGAAGCGCGAGGTCGGTATCCTTCGGGCAATCGGTTCCCGAGGTGCGGATGTCTACCGGATTTTCGGGTCGGAAGCCTGCGCGGTCGCGCTGATCTGTGCCATCATGGCGTCGATACTCACGGCGGTTTTGGCCGGCATGGCCAACTATTACATCATCCGGGCATTCCATGTCAGTCTGATGGAGTTCGGTATGAAACAGATTCTTCTGATCTTTGCGGTTGCCTTCGGAACAGCGATGATTGCTAGTTTTCTTCCGGTTTACCTGTTCGCAAGAAAACGTCCGATCGACGCAATCCGCGGAAGATAAAAAAGCGTGTAATGAGGAAAGGAAAACGGTATGCGTAAACCCTATCTGGTCCGGTTCGGACCCGCCGTCTGTGCGGTGGATCTGTGCGACGGAAGCGAGCGCGGAGAGTATGTAAATCAGGACTATATCCTGACCAGACTCGGCCGCCCGCACCGCGCCATCAATCTGATGTATTGTTACTATCCAAACGACGAGGGGTGGCCGCTCCGAGCGAGCGTTGCCCATGCCCACGACGCGCAGTTTGCCTGGGACTACCCGTACGACGATTATTTTCCGTACACGGGAGGCCTTGGCGGCAGCCATGACGGTCCGGTGTTTGAGCAGATGCGGGCTATCCGCAGACATGGGCAGGATGTGTGTCTTACGCTCACCATGGATCCGATCCTTATGGATGAACATATCGCGGCGGTTGCGAGGGATCTTCGGACCTTCGGCCGCATGACGGTGCGCATCAACCACGAGGCGACGGGCAGCTGGTTCTCCTTCAACAAGAGGGCGTCCTACGAGCAGGTGGCGGAGTTCTTTGTCCGCGCCTGCAGAGTGTTCCATGCGGAGGCTCCCAACTGCAAGGTTGTCCTGTGCCTCGACGGCTGCAAGGAGCTTTCCGAGCGGAAAATGGTGATGGAGGACATCTTCACGGAGGCTGCCAAGGCGGCGGACATCGTGTCGGTTGACCGGTATCTCGCACTGCATTGGGGCTGGCCAAACGATGTCTGCGTCGACGGAAGAAGCGCCGCGGACTACGACACGGACGATATCTACAAGCTGGCGAAGAAGAGTTACCGCCGGTACACGATCATGAACGACGGCGTAAAGAAGCCCATGGTCATGTCCGAGCTAAACGCCGACGGCGATGTGACCGGACCGTTCTATCAGGCGGAGAAGGTTGCGCGGTTCTGTGAGCTTTTGAAGGCGGACCGGGAGCATTGGCTTTCGGGCTTCACCATGTATCAGTTCCGCGACCGCGGACGTCTGGGGCTGGAGATCGAGGACCCGAACAACCCGGACAACGGTGTTGAGCAGCCGGTGCTGTCCGTGTACCGGGATATCATAAAGGATCCGTTCTTCTCGCCGTCCCGCAGGGCAGGCAGGGCTGTGAAGCTGCCGCTTACGCTCCGCTACGGTGGAACGGAGGACTTCGAGGCCGTTTGCATCCCAATGGAGCTGACCGGTGCGCCGGTACTGTTTGAGGCGTACTTCGACGGGGAACTGGCGGATGCCAACCTGATGTTTGAGGTGAACGGAAGATGGTTCTACAAGGCTCCCGGGGTGAAATGCATCGACGCGAGCAGCGCATTTTTCGACGGTCGCTTCACGGGCGGGGAGACTGCCGTCACATTGTATGCGCCTCCGGCGTCCGGGGAAAATGATCCCGCACAGGGAGACGGATGGCAGACCGATTATTTCACAACCCTCACGGCATTGCCGCGATTCCGGGTTGTCTACGGGCCGATCCTCAACGCCGTCAAGGGACGGTCATAGGTACGGACATGCAATACCAAAACATCGCGCGATACGGGCACTGCCCGTTGTGGATATTACGGAACATGCGGGCGCATTTTCCGAAAGAGCAAAACAAGGAGGAAGACAGGTATGGAGTACATGGACGAGTATCGTTTCTGGTGCGAAAACCCGTATTTTGACGAGGGCACCAAGAAGGAGCTTGCTGTAATTGCAGGGGATGAGAACGAGATCAAAGACCGGTTCTACCGAAGCCTTGAGTTCGGTACGGGCGGCCTTCGCGGTATCATCGGCGCAGGCACGAACCGCATGAACCTTTACACGGTTCGCAAGGCGACACAGGGGTTGGCAAACTTCATCCTCAAGGAGGGCGGCGCAGAGAAGGGCGTAGCCATCGCCTATGACTCGAGACGGATGTCCATCGAGTTCAGCGAGGAGGCGGCGCTGTGTCTTGCGGCGAACGGGATCAAGGCGTACCGCTTTGAGTCGCTTCGCCCGACGCCGGAACTTTCCTTTGCGGTACGCGAACTCGGCTGTATCGCCGGCATTGTCGTGACGGCAAGCCACAACCCTGCGGAATACAACGGATACAAGGTATACTGGGATGACGGAGCCCAGGTCACACCGCCGAAGGATGCGGAGATTATCGATGAGGTGAACGCCGTGACCGACTGGGCGGAGGTTCACACGATCTCCCGCGTGGAGGCAATCCGCCGCGGCCTTTACTTCGTCATCGGCAGCGAGATCGACGACCGCTACATGGTCGAGCTTAAGAAGCAGGTTATCCGGGGCGATCTCTGCCGCGAGGTTGGCAAGGATATGAAGGTCGTCTATACGCCGCTGCACGGCACGGGCAATCTGCCGGTCCGCCGGGTGCTTAAGGAGATCGGCTTCGAGCAGGTCTATGTGGTGCCGGAGCAAGAGAAGCCCGACGGGAATTTCCCGACGGTAAAGAGTCCGAACCCGGAAAATAAAGCCGCATTCGAGCTTGCACTCGCATTGGCGCAGAAGGTGGGAGCGGAGCTTGTCCTCGCCACCGACCCCGACGCGGATCGTCTCGGCGTGTTCGCCAAGGATTCCGTCAGCGGGGAGTACAAGTCCTTCACCGGCAACATGTCGGGCATGCTGATCTGCGAGTACCTGTTGAGCCAGCGCAAGGCTCTCGGAAAGATCCACGACGACGGATTTTTGGTAAAGACCATCGTTTCCACGAACATGGCCGATCTGATCGCCGCAGAGTACGGCGTGGAGCTCAAAGAGTGCCTGACCGGATTTAAGTACATCGGCGAACTGATCCGTCTTTCCGAGGAGAGCGGACACGGCCATTACGAGTTCGGTTTTGAGGAGAGCTACGGATGTCTTGTGGGAACCCATGCCCGCGACAAGGACGCCGTGGTTGCCGTCATGATGCTGTGCGAGGCCGCTGCATACTACCGCACTCAGGGACTTACCCTCTGGGATCAGATGATGAACATTTACCGCAAATACGGCTTCTTCCGCGAGGGCATTGAGACCATCGAGCTGAAGGGCTTCGAGGGTGCCGCCAAGATCGCGCAGATGATGGACGCGATCCGCGAGAATCCGCCGAAGAAGCTCGGCGATTACGATGTGAAGGAGTTCCGCGACTACGAGAAGGATGTGATCACGGATCTTGCAACCGGGGAGACAAAGCCTACGGGCCTTCGGAAATCAAACGTCCTGTACTTTGATCTCACGGACAATGCATGGGCCTGCGTGCGCCCGTCCGGCACGGAGCCGAAGATCAAGTTCTACATGGGCGTCAAGGGCACCTCGTTCGAGGATGCGGACGTTAAGCTTGCAAAACTCGATGCAGCGATGATGGAGCTGTCAAAGTAAGAAAGGAATAAAAGCGCGGCTGCGCGGTTCGGAGACGGACGGCTCGGCCGCGCGGCTATCGTGTATGAAACAGTTGTTGTATTTACAGCCCGTCCTTCGGGAAATGATCTGGGGCGGCACGAAGCTGGCGGATTTCGGGTATGTGCTTCCGTCGGACCGGACCGGGGAATGCTGGGGCATCAGCGCTCATGAGAAGGGCGACTGCACCGTGCGCGGAGGACGTTTCGACGGACAAAAGCTGTCGGAGCTTTGGAAAACCCGGCCGGAGTTGTTCGGGAATCCCGGGGCGGATGAGGATTTTCCGCTTCTCATCAAGATCATCGACGCGCAGGACGACCTGAGCATTCAGGTGCATCCGGACGACGCTTATGCCGCGGAACACGAGAACGGTGCCTGCGGCAAAACCGAGTGCTGGTATGTGCTCGATGCCGCGGAGGGAGCGACCATCGTCATCGGCCATAACGCAAAAACCCCTGAGGAACTCCGGTCGATGATCGCGGGGGGACGGTTCCGGGAACTGATCCGGGAAATCCCCGTGAAGGCGGGAGACTTCTTCCAGATCGAACCGGGAACGGTCCACGCCATTAAGAAGGGGACGCTTCTTCTGGAGACCCAGGAGAGCAGCGACGTCACGTACCGGCTGTATGATTACGACCGTCTGCAGAACGGGGTGAAGCGGCCGCTTCATATCGCCCGGAGCCTCGATGTCATCCGGGTACCCTTTGAGGAGAAACCGATCGAACCGACGGTCCGGAATTTTCCGGAGGCTGTGTTGACACGCTATGTGGATTGCCGTTTTTACACCGTCTACAAGCTGGATGTGGACGGCACCGCCGAAATCCCGCTGTCGGGTATGTTCCACACCATGAGCGTCATCGAGGGTGAGGGCTTTTTGGACGGCAACCGCATTGCCAAGGGCGATCATATGATCCTTGCCGCAGGGTACGGTGAAATGCATGTCACGGGGCGGTTTGCAGCGATCGTGACAAGGGTGTGACGGCTTATCGTTTTTCACGGAATTTACACAATTTGTGCACGGAATCTTCGTTGGAATCAGAAATCTAATTTGATATAATAATCAAGGTTTGCGTAACGCAGGAGGTAGGTATGAAAACCGATATTCAAATCTCGCAGGAAGCAAAGATGCAGCCCATTTGGGAGGTTGCGAAAAAACTGGACATTGCCATGGACGATCTGGAGCTTTATGGCAAATACAAAGCCAAGCTCTCGGATGAGTTTCTCGAGTCCCTGGAGGGCAGACCGGACGGCAAGCTTGTGCTTGTCACGGCCATCAACCCCACACCGGCCGGCGAAGGAAAAACCACCACGACGGTAGGCCTCGGCGAGGCCATGGGAAAACTCGGTAAGAAGGCGGTCATCGCCCTTCGTGAGCCGTCTCTCGGACCGTGCTTCGGGATCAAGGGCGGTGCTGCAGGCGGCGGATATGCCCAGGTGGTACCGATGGAAGACCTGAACCTCCATTTTACGGGTGACTTCCATGCGATCACATCGGCCAATAACCTCCTTGCGGCCATGCTTGACAATCATATCATGCAGGGCAATGCGCTCGGGATCGATCCCAAGCAGGTGGTGTGGAAACGATGCCTCGACATGAACGACAGGGCGCTCCGCAACATCGTGATCGGTATGGGCAAGAAATCCGACGGCGTCGTCCGTGAGGATCATTTCATCATCACGGTGGCGTCCGAGATCATAGCAATCCTCTGCCTCGCAGATGATATCGCGGATCTGAAGCGCCGCCTCGGCCGCATCATTGTCGCCTACCGCTATGACGGGACTCCGGTCACTGCTGCGGATCTGAAGGCTGTCGGCTCGATGGCTGCGCTGTTGAAGGACGCGATCCGTCCGAATCTGATCCAGACCATCGAAAATACACCCGCCCTTGTTCACGGCGGTCCCTTTGCCAACATTGCTCACGGATGTAACAGCGTCCGCGCCACCAAGGCGGCTTTGAAGCTGGCGGACTACGTGATCACGGAGGCAGGCTTCGGCGCGGATCTCGGCGCGGAGAAGTTCCTCGACATCAAGTGCCGCATGGCAGGTCTTAAGCCCGATGCGATCGTTCTTGTGGCAACGGTGCGTGCCCTCAAGTACAACGGCGGCGTTCCGAAGACGGAGCTGGCTGCGGAAAATCTTACCGCACTGAAGGCCGGTATCGTCAACATGGAGAAGCATATCGAGAACCTGAAGCAGTACGATGTTCCGGTTGTCGTCACGCTGAACCGCTTCACCGAGGATACCGACGCGGAGCTTTCGTACGTTGAGCAGTTCTGCCGGGAGAGAGGATGCGACTTTGCGCTCTCCGAGGTATGGGGCAAAGGCGGTGAAGGCGGGATCGAGCTTGCGGAGCATCTCCTGGATACCCTCGAGAACAAGCCGTCGAACTTCCACACTCTCTATCCGGATGAGATGCCTCTTAAGGAGAAGATCGAGACCGTGGCGACGAAGATCTACGGAGCGGACGGCGTCTCCTTTGACCCGGCGGCCCTTGCGACTCTCGACAGGCTTACGGAATTAGGGTTTGGGAACATGCCGGTGTGTATGGCGAAAACGCAGTATTCCCTCTCGGATGATCCGAAGAAGCTCGGACGTCCCACGGGATTCACGGTCAATGTCCGTGAGGTTTATGTCTCTGCAGGCGCAGGGTTTGTCGTTGCGATCACCGGAACGATCATGACCATGCCCGGACTTCCGAAATCGCCGGCAGCAGAGCGTATCGACGTAAATGAAGAAGGAAAAATAGACGGATTATTCTAAGTACTTAGACGGAGGTTTCGTTATGAAGAAACTGATAGGAATCGTTTTGGCTGCTGTGATGTTCCTATCCGGATGCGGGTTGTTTCCAGCGGAGGAAGAACTGCCGAAAGCACCGGTGGTTCAGACCATGGACGAGTCATATTTTACGACGGCCGAGGTAAAGAAGGGAACGGTGCGGGATTTCGTATCGGAACGGTGCACGTACCAGTATGAGTCCACCCAGAACCTGAGCTTCGGCTTCGGCGGAGAAGCGGTCAAGGAAACTTATGTCGCCGTCGGACAGAAGGTATCTGCCGGTGATGTTCTGGCAGAGCTTGCCAACGACGACATGGAGGACCGGATCGAGGCCCTTCGCGAGCAGATCGCGGAACTCGAGGAGCAGGAGGAGTATTGCAACGAGCTGCTCACCATCGAGAAGGAGCGCAAGGAGCTTGCGTCCCGCTACGGAAAGAAATATGACGACACGAAGCTGAAGCAGCTGCAGAATGATTATGACGATGTCTCCGGCAGAAAATATGTCGCCGACCTTCAGCTCGGCGAGATGGAAACGGAACTCTCGGGACGGCGGCTGATCGCCGGCATCGACGGTATCGTCGAGTATATCAAACAGATCCCGCCGTGGATGAACGGCCGGATCAACGCCAACGAGCGGTATATCACGATCCGTTCGGAGAAGGCGGGATTTGTTATCTCCACCGGCAACGACAGCATTTATGAGTTCGGAAAAGTATTCACGATCACAACGGATCAGGGGGATTACGACTGCGAAGTCGTACAGATCAACCGGCCCACTGCGGGCAAGGGCGGAATGACCACGGTTGTTCTGGAGCCTCTGCGCCCGGACGGGAATCTCGAGATCGGTATGACAGGGCAGTTGATCTGCGAGACCGAACGTGCGGATAATGTTCTGTATATCCCTTCGTATGCATTGCACACGATCGACGATAAGCCTGCAGTGTATGTCATTGATGCTCAGGGGCTTCTCTCGATCCGGTATCTGGAGATCGGTATCTCGATCAAGACAAAATCCAACGCGGATGACAACCGCACGGAAGTCCGCAGCGGTCTGTCTCTCGGCGAAAAAGTCATAGTACAGTAGGAGGTGGAAACGTGAAAAAACTGACAGCAATTGCGCTGGTTTGCGTACTCCTGCTCTCGTTGACTGCCTGCGGAGAGAAAAAGGATGTCCCGGAACTGCTGCATCCGATGGAAACCGTCAATGCAGTGTACAAAGTACAAAAGAAGAATCTGGAAGTGCGCAAGACGACCGGCGGCTACGTCGTGCCGGAATGCGTCGATATGAAATTTGATTTTGACTCCACGGTGCATGACGTCAATGTCGTATCCGGCGACCATGTGACGAAGGGACAGCTTCTTTTCGAGCTGAATTCCGGTTTGGAGGATGAGATCCGCAGACTCGAGATCTCCCTCGAGAGAGAGCAGGCCGAGTTTGAGTATGACCTTGAGAAGTTCAACCAGCAGGTCAAGGATATGAAGAAGGTCGCTTCCATGATGGGAAGCGGGTATGACGGAAAACTGATGAAGCTCCAGATTCAGGAGATGCAGGTTCAGTTCAACAAGAGCCACTCCGGGCTGGAGAAGAAGATCAACAAGGAAAAAGAAGAGCTTGCGGAGAAGCAGAAGCAGCTGGAGGAGTCCAGCGTGTACGCGCCCTGCAGCGGAACCGTTGTCTATATCAATATCGCGGAGGACGGCGACAGCATCGACGAGAACAAAACCTTCCTCACCATTGCGAAGGACGATTCCTACCGCTTGGCCTGCCAGTATATCTCCGAGACGGATCTGCGGTATTACAACAAGGTTACCGCACAGATCGGAGACACGGAATACGAGGTGACGCCGGTATTGTACACCGAGGAAGAGCTGTACAACCTCGAACGTACCGGAAACAGTTTTGATTCGTATTTTACGGCGTCCCTTCCCGACACCGTCAAGGCCGGGGAGTATGTGCTGTTTTCCTTCTACCAGATGACATCCCAGCCGGTGCTTTCCGTGCCTACCGTGGCTCTTACAAAGACCGGCAAAACATACACCGTGACGGTGATGCAGGACGGCCGCCTTGTCACAAAGGACGTGACCATCGGCGACAGCAGCCTCAATGAGACCGTTATCACGGGAGGCCTTGAGGAGGGCGAAACCGTATATGTCGCCAAGGATCTTGCGAGATACGGCGTGACCTACACAACCGCAAAGGCGGAGAAGGCCGAGATCTCGGAGTATGTGCTTCTGTCCGGCGCCAACCGCGTTGCCCAGAAGTCGGAACAGGTTTTCAATGAGGTTCCCGGTGAGATCGTGGAGTTCTGCGTGACATCCATGTTTAACGTACTGGTGAAGAAGGGCGACCCGATCTTCGTGGTGAAGTCCTCCGTGAGCCGTTCGTCCCTGGAGCAGGCAAAGCAGGATCTGCGGAAATTCGAGAACGAGTTCGATCTCGAGAAGCAGAAGATGGAGGAGCAGATCGAGGACCTTGAAAAGCGGATGAAGAAGATGAGCAAGAAGGATCTGGAGTATTCGCTTGCGGAGCTGGACCTGAAGGACCTGAAAAAGTCCCTTGCCGAAAAGATCGAGGAAGCCGAGGAGCAGATCGAGAAGCTCTCGACACGCATCTCCAACTATGAGCAGTGGGACGGACAGAACGTTACCGTGTATGCGGAAAATGACGGCGTCATCAGCAGCCTTACCCGATACAAGGTCGGTGATAACCTCAACGAGGGAGAGTATCTGTTTGACCTGTACGACCTGAATTCCTACTGTATCTGCATGGAGCGGTTCAGCGAGGATTACACGATCCGGTACGGTCAGGAAGTGACCTTCGAGACTGTTGTGGACGGGGAAACCCGCGAGTTTTCGGCCAAGATCATCTCGGCGCCCAACGTGCGCCCGTTGGATGCATCCGATCGCAACAAGGTTTACATCGCACTTGACAATCCGGATGATTATTCCAAGATCGGGGAAACCGGTATCGTGGGATTCACCGAGTTCGGACTTACCGACTGCATGGTGATCGATGAGCTTCTTCTCGGCCACGATGCCAAGAAAGAGGAAGAGAGCTCAAAGACAACGACCCAGACGAACTCCGGGACTCCCGGCGGGTTCAACTGGTACGGCGAGGAGCAGACGGAGACCACGGTTGAGATTGAATCCAACCAGCTCGACAGTGAGAAACATGAGAAACAAAAGGGTGCGGCTTATGTCTGGGTTTACGATGACAGCGGCTGTGCCGTCAAACGGTATGTGCGCGTAATGAAGCAATTGGACGGTCGTTGCTGGATTGTTGACGGCCTCAGTTACGAAGATACGATTCTGTTCCACTAGGAGGTCTCATGTTTCGGTTTATTACACAAAAACTGCTGAATAAAAAATGGCTGATCCTGAGCATCATCATCGGCAACATTCTCCTTGTGGGTATCGCAAGCTGCAACCCGATGTACTCCAAGGCTGCCCTCCAGAAAATGCTTACCAACAGTATGGGATCCTATCTGGAGGAAAAGAATGTTTACCCGGGTATCCTGAAGGTTGACACACGACTCAGCAACACGCTGCTCAAGTCCAATACCTCGAAGTATTTTCAGGATTATCTTGCGGTCAATGACACCGTTGAGAATATGTTCGGTGAGTCCGCCACCTACAAGGTTGCATTTTACGAAAACAACAGTGCAACCAACGCAAAGTACGAGGT
The DNA here is from genome assembly GCA_017962105.1 of Lachnospiraceae bacterium. Classification (GTDB taxonomy): domain Bacteria; phylum Bacillota; class Clostridia; order Lachnospirales; family Lachnospiraceae; genus ISDg. The sequence goes on along the minus strand of JAGCVY010000030.1, from coordinate 5,578 downwards.
TTCCCGCACGACGCTCGGAGACCTGACGGTTAAGGTAGCATCCCTGACCGGTCTGGAGGACAAGGCGGAGATCATCTCCGGACGGATGTATCAGGAAGGCATTGATTCGGACGGATGTCTCGAATGTATCGTCAACGAGAAGGCTTACCTTTCAAAGTCGTTCGTCGTGGGCGACAAGATCGAAGTGTACGGCTATAACAACGCCAACGGAGACCCGCTGCGCCTGTGCATCGTCGGCGTCTTCAAGGCGAAGGACACATCGGACCCTTACTGGGTGAACGATCCGCTGTCGTACCGGGATGAAATGTTCGTCCCGCAGGCGACGTACGTGGAGCAGTTCCTGCAGCCCGGCAACGTCCAGGGAAATATCCGTGCCCGCTGGTATCTGATCTACAAGTACGACGAGATCAAGACGGAAAATGTCGAGAGCATGCTTCAGACCTATCGGGATCTGAAGGCGGACTACGAGTCCGGTTCCAGCCAGTTCTATGCCACCTGCAACTATGAGGACATCTTCGAGCAGTTCCTGAAGGACTCCTCCAAGGTGAAGGCAACGATGTGGATCCTGCAGGTTCCGATCCTTGTCCTGTTGGCCGTGTTCATCTTCATGGTATCGAATCAGGTGATCGGCATCGAGCAGTCCGAGATCGCCATGCTGAAGAGCCGAGGCGTCAGCCGGCTGCAGCTGATCCTGACATATCTGATCCAATCGTCGATCGTCGGCGCCATCGCGCTCGTCATCGGCATTCCCGTGGGATACCTTTTGTGCCATATCTTCGGATCCACCAACGCGTTCCTCTCCTTTGTAGGACGGAAGGCGATGCCGATCCGCATCAGCGGGGAAGCGCTTCTGTACGCGCTGATCAGCTGTATCGCAGGTATCCTTATCATGACGCTGCCCGTGCTCAAGTATGCGCGGTTCAGCATCGTGGAGCAGAAGACCAGAAAGAGAAAGAGCAACAAGCCCATGTGGCAGAGAATGTTCCTCGATTTTGCGCTCCTTCTGCTGGCCCTGTACGGATATTATGACTTTAACAATCAGAAGGCCGAACTGATGAAGGCGGTTGCGAAGGGAGAATCGGTCAATCCGATGCTGTTCTTCTCGGCGTCGCTGTTTATCTTATCAAGCGCCATCGTGTTCCTTCGCGTCGTTCCGCTTTTGTCCGCTCTTGTGTTCCGCATCGGAAGAAAGTTCTGGAAGCCCGCTTCCTACGCTTCCTTCCTGCAGATCACCAGGGATTCCGGCAAGCAGAGCTTTATCACCGTATTCTTGGTGCTGACCATTGCCCTCGGTATTTTCAACGCGAACATCGCGCGCACCGTCAACCAGAATGAGGAAGACCGCATCCGGTATACCGACGGCACCGATATTGTGGTGAAGGAGCAGTGGCCGAGCAACCTGAACAACGTAAAGAACGGCTACGAGACGACCCTTCGCTATAACGAGCCGGACTACAAAAAGTACGAGGACCTGACGACGACATTTTCCGATAAGGTATCCTCGGTTACCAAGGTGCTTCACGAGGATAACGCCGGAATCGTTGTCGGCGGAAACAATGTAGAAGGTCTTGAACTTTACGGTATCAACACCTATGAGTTCGGTCACACGGCGTGGATGCCGGAGGACATCGAGGATCACCACTGGTACGAGGACCTGAACGCTTTGGCGTCCAACCCCGAAGGCGTCATCATCAGCAGAAACCTGATGGAGTCCTACGACCTGAAGATCGGAGACGGAGTGACCATCCAGCGCCGGAACGAACTGGGCGAGGTCATGGGCAAGAAATACATGACAATCGTGGCTGTCACGGATTACTGGCCGGGGTATGTGAATACCACGGAGAAAGAGGGCGAGGACGGCGAGACCATGATGGTTCCCGTAAACGTGCTGATCTGCAACTACGACAACCTTCTTCTGGATTTCCCGGTTACGCCCTATGAGATCTGGATCAAGACCACGGGCAACTCGCAGTTTTTGTATGACTGGGCTGCGGAAAATGAGGTCACCTTCGCGGACTTCACCGACCGCACCGCGGATGTCATCATGCTGAAGAACGATCCGTATTTCCAGGTCACCAACGGTATGCTGACCATCACATTCATTGTTGTTCTGGTTTTGTGCGCCATCGGATTCCTGATCTTCTGGATCACGTCCATCCGGTCCCGCGAGCTGATCTTCGGTATTTACCGCGCGATGGGTATGTCCATGGGAGAGCTGATCCGGATGCTGATCAACGAGCATTTCTTCGGATCCGTGCTGCCGATTTTGTTCGGCGCAGGCATCGGCGTTCTGGCGTCGAAGCTCTTCATTCCGCTGATCCAGATCGCGTACTCGCCGAAGATCCAGTCGATCCCCGCGAAGACGGTCATGCAGACCGGGGATCTGGTGCAGATCGGTATCGTGGTTGCCGTCATGCTGTGCATGTGTATTACGGTAATCTCCGTGCTTCTGTCGAAGATTAAGATCAACCAGGCGTTGAAGCTGGGTGAGGATTGATAAGGAGGCTGCTATGAAAGAGATTTTGAAAACCGAGCAGGTAACGCGCAGCTTCCCTGTCGCCGGCGGCGATTTCCTTGCACTGAAGGGAATCAGCGTGACGGTGCCCGAGAACACGCTCACGATCTTAAAGGGTCGTTCCGGTTCCGGTAAAACAACCTTACTGAACATTATCGGTGCGCTGGACGCACCGACGTCCGGCACCGTCATTTTCGACGGGAAGGACATTTCCAAGGCGTCCGATAAGGAGAGGGAAGTGATCCGAAGACATGAGATCGGATACATTTTCCAGTCCGTGGCGCTCATCCCGGTCATGACGGCGTACGAGAACATCGAGTATGCGCTGCGCCTTGCAAACTACAAGGGCGATTACCGTGAGCGCGTTATGGAATGCCTGAAGCTGGTGGGGCTCTCGAAGCGTGCAACCCACATGCCGCAGGAGCTGTCCGGCGGTGAGCAGCAGCGTGTTGCCATCGCAAGGGCAATCGCCCATAAACCGAAGATCATCTTCGCGGATGAGCCTACCGGAGAGTTGGACTCCGCGACAAGCCTTCAGGTTATCGCTATTTTCAAGGAGCTGATCGAGAAGGAAGGAATCACCTTCGTCATGACGACCCATGACACGAAACTGATGGGCTACGGCGACGTGGTCTATGAGATCCAGGACGGTGAGATCATCAACACCGAGTATCACGGAAAAGGAGAGCAGCTGCGATGAGTGACGAAATAAAAACCGTAGACAAAGCTTCGCTGGATGCCTCCGATATCCGCGAGTCCGTGATCTCCCAGGAGCTTCGTGACTCCTTCATGCAGGCCTATGCGAAGAACACCCAGGGCGAGCTTGAGGATCAGCTGGGCGACAACGTCATGATCCTGTGCGAAAACCTGGTGAAGATCTACAAGACCAAGGAGACCGAAGTCCTTGCCCTGCAGGGCTTGGAACTCAAGGTGGAGAAGGGCGAGTTCGTTGCGATCATCGGTAGTTCGGGAAGCGGCAAATCCACCTTCCTCAACATGATCGGCGGTCTCGACCGTCCCAGCGCGGGCAAACTGTACGTGGACGGCAAGGACCTCTTCAAACTGACGGAGAGCCAGCTTGTGGATTACAAGAAAAACACCGTAGGCTTTGTGTGGCAGAACAACGCCCGCAACCTCTTCCCGTACCTTACGGCGCTCCAGAACGTGGAGCTGCCGATCCGCTTCGGCGACAACAAGGATGTGGAAAAGAGGGCGATGGATCTGTTAAATCTTGTGGGAATGGCCCACAAGAAGGACAGCAAGCTGAACCAGATGTCCGGTGGTGAGCAGCAGCGTATCGCGATCGCCATCGCACTGGCGAACCGGCCGAAGCTTCTTCTGGCCGACGAGCCCACCGGTTCCGTTGACCAGCGCACCTCGGACGCCCTGTTGGATGTGTTTCGCAGGTTAAACACGGAGCTTGGCATCACCATCGTCATCGTAACCCACGACATCAACCTCGCCAAGAAGGTGAAGCGTGTCGTGATGATGCGGGACGGCAAGACCAGCAGCGAGCGTATCATCAAGCAGGAGTACGCCGATCCTTCGCTTCTGAAGGGATTTGTCGAGGAGGAGACACACAATGAGTTCGCGATCCTTGACCGCGCGGGCCGTGTGCAGATCCCGCGGGAAATGCTTGATTCCATCGGCGTGAAGGGAAACCGGATCCGTATGACCGTTGAGGATGGTAAGATCATCATCGTGAACGGGGAGGATGAGAATCCGGAGGATTCCGAGAAGGAAAGCGGAAAGACCGAAGGCCGTTTCCGCAGGAAAGATCGGAACAGGGAATAAGGGAAACGATCAAGTCCGGTCAACGAACCTGCAAAGGTTCCGCGTCCGGACTTTTTATGTTTTTATTGTTCTTGGCAAAACAGGAAAAAAGTCGTAAGAAGCGCTTGACTTTTTAACGTTACCGTAGTAAAATCGAGTAAATAAGATTTACCGAAAGGAGGGAGTGTGCATGAGTCCATGGTATTGGCTTGCAATTCTCGTAGTTCTTGTTCTTGTTGAGATTTTCACGGTTGCACTGACGACGATCTGGTTCGCCGGCGGAGCTTTCGCCGCGTTACTCACAAGCTGCTTTACCGACAACATCGTATTGGAGTGCGTGCTTTTTGCCGTAGTATCGCTGGCACTTTTGTTCTTCCTCCGGCCTTCCGTTGTCCGCCGCTTTAACAAACGGCGTGCGAAGACCAATGTCGAGGCCGAGGCAGGCAAGACCGTCAATGTCATCGAAGCCGTTGACAACGCCGCAGGTACCGGAAGGGTCACCGTCCGCGGAATGGAGTGGGCGGCGAGAAGCAACCGGGATGAGGTTACATTTTCCGTAGGGGATAAAGCAACTGTCATCCGCGTGGAAGGCGTAAAACTGATCATCGATAAGGAGGAATAATCATGTTGAGCTTTTTGGAGACGTCCGCGTCTGAACTTTTCTCCAGCACCGGCTTTTGGATTGCCGCAGTGGTGGTGATTTTGGTTATTGTGTTTGTATCGTGTCTGCGCATTGTTCCGCAGGCGCATGCGTATATCGTTGAGCGCTTCGGCGGTTACCAGGAGACCTGGAGCGTAGGCATTCACCTGAAGGTTCCGTTCATCGACCGCGTGGCATTGGATGTGCTTTTGAAGGAGCAGGTGGTGGATTTTCCGCCACAGCCCGTGATCACAAAGGATAACGTTACGATGCAGATCGATACGGTGGTGTATTTCCAGATTACCTATCCGATGCTGTACGCCTACGGCGTGCAGAACCCGCTGATGGCCATCGAGAACCTGACGGCCACGACCCTTCGTAATATCATCGTTGACCTGTAGCTCGATGAAACCCTCACCTCCAGTGAGATCATCAACGGCAAGATGAGAGTTTCCCTCGATGAGGCGACCGATCCCTGGGGTATCAAGGTCAACCGTGTTGAGCTGAAGAATATCATGCCTCCGGCAGCAATCCGTGACGCGATGGAGAAGCAGATGAAGGCGGAGCGTGAGCGCCGTGAAGTGATCCTGATCGCAGAAGGTGAGAAGAAATCCGCGATCCTTCGTGCAGAAGGTAAGAAGGCGTCTGCG
>JAGCVY010000029.1 GCA_017962105.1 Lachnospiraceae bacterium | reverse complement strand
CAGGTCTCAACGTTGTTGAGGATGGTCGGACGCTCGAACAGACCCTTAACAGCCGGGAACGGAGGTCTCGGTCTGGGCTCACCTCTGTGTCCTTCGATGGAGGTCATCAGAGCGGTCTCCTCACCGCAGACAAATGCGCCTGCACCGAGACGAAGGCCGATATCGAACTTGAAGCCGGTACCGAGAATGTTGTCACCGAGCAAGCCATACTCTCTGGCCTGTCTGATGGCGATTTCAAGACGCTGTACGGCGATCGGGTACTCGGCACGAACGTAGATGTAACCCTGGGAAGAACCGATCGTGTAGCCTGCGATAGCCATGGCCTCGAGTACTACGTGCGGGTCGCCCTCAAGTACGGAACGATCCATGAACGCACCCGGGTCACCTTCGTCGGCGTTACAGCATACATACTTCTGGTCAGCCTTGTTGGCCTTTGCGAACATCCACTTACGTCCGGTCGTGAAACCTGCACCGCCACGGACGCGGAGTCCGGAATCCAGAAGGATCTGGATGACATCATCCGGAGTCTTCTCGGTCAGCACCTTGGCAAGAGCCTGGTAGCCGCCCGTTCCGATGTACTCGTCAATGTTCTCGGGATCGATGACACCGCAGTTACGCAGAGCCACACGATTCTGCTTCTTGTAGAAATCCGTCTCGTGCATCGAGATGATGCCTTCCGGCGTAACCGTCTTCTCATAGAGATACTTGGTTACGATGTTACCGTTTACAAGGTGCTCGGTAACGATCTCCGGAACATGCTCGATCGCCATGTTAGCGTAGAAAGCAGCCTCCGGATAAATGATAACGATCGGGCCGAGTGCGCAGAGGCCGTGGCAGCCGGTGCGTACGACGCATACGTCGTTCTCGAGACCGTTCTTCTTGATTTCTTCGTTAAATGCAACGATGATGTCTTCACTGTGGGAGGAAGTACAACCGGTACCGCCGCACACAAGGACATGATGCTTGTAGTTCTTGCCCTGTGCATTCAGATCGGCGATCTTGGCTTCGCCCTCGCGGCGCATCGAAATGATGCCTTCCTGCTCCGCCTTAATCTTGTTAAGTTCCGTAATGGATATCATTTGCTTCCTCCTGTTACTCGTATTTTGCAAGGATCTCGTCGAGCTTGTCCACGGTCAGCTTGCCGTAAACCTCGCCGTTGATCGTCATGACAGGCGCAAGACCGCAGGCACCGATGCAGCGGCATGCGTCCAGAGAGAACTTTCCGTCCGGAGTGCACTGTCCGCCCTCAATACCGAGCTTCTCGCACAGCTTGTTGTAGATATCACCCGAGCCCTTGACATAGCAAGCGGTTCCCAGGCATACGGAGATCGCGTATTTTCCCTTCGGATACAGGGAGAACTGCGCGTAGAAAGTAACTACACCGTAGATCTTCTCCAGCGGGATTCCGGTAGCGTCCGAAATCATCGTCTGGACTTCAATGGGCAGATAGCCGTAAATGTCCTGAGCCTTCTGCAGGATCGGCATCAGCGCGCCGCGCTCGTCCTTCAGCTCAGAGATCACCTGCATAAGCTTCTGCTTTTGCTCTTCCGTCCCGTTAAAAGGCACGGTACTCTTGTTTGTGGCCATTAAGAATCCTCCTTATCAGGGTGTTAACAGATTGGGCATAACCTCCCCAATCCCCAAGTATTTATTTTAACATAAAATAACGCTCATTTCCAGTGATTTTTACACGTAAGATGCCTCTTTTCTTCTTTTCGTCGTTTTAATGCGTGTATACATGTATTTTGGGTGGTTCTATGTGTATTTTGAACATAAGAAAACATCGGACGGATGCGATTCCCGCGTTCCGGTCCGATGTTATTTCTTCATTGCTTCCGTGAGCTGCTGTTTCGTTGTCACCCGGCTCTCAAACATCTCCTTTGCATTCTCCCTGCTGGTGTCGAAGGACACCGCAAGCTCGCCGTAGAGACAATCCTCAGCCATGTGCATAAATCTCTCGTCGCTGGCCGTCGCCCGTTTCCCCTGGGACAGTCTCTGTAACCCGCGGCTGTAGATCGCCTTGAGCATCATCACGAGGTTTTTGCACTCTCCCGAGTAAAACGCCTGTTTATACGCTTCCTCCCGCTTCTTCTCATCGACGATCGGGAGTTCCTCGAGGTCCCCGACCTTTGCAAGCAGGCTCTCCGCCTCCGATCTTGTAAGCACCGGACGGAGCACGATCCGCAGGTTGTCAACCGGGCAGAAGATCTTGCCGCCGTTGGTGTAGATCGGCGTCAGCGTATAATATTCCTTGTCGCCGGATCCCATTCCGACCAACGGTCCGATGTCGTCGACGCGACATACGCCGTTGCTGCCGTGGATCACAAACGCTCCTTTCTCAAACATGCTATCACTCCTGTTCCATCCCGAAAATGCATCTGCAAAAAGCGCTCCTACAGGCTGCATTTTCCCAACAAGACCGTCAGACTACAAGAGTATTATAACACAATTTCAGAAGCGATTGCAAATGCAAAATTGCACAAAAATGCCCATTTTACCGCTGTTTTCGTAAACTTTCTGTAAACGGCACGCGGGTTAACGGGCATCCGATTTCAATCAATTCAGACAATTTCGGATCCTTCGTCTACAACACCAACAGTTTCCGAATGGCAAGCGCAACGCCGTCGTGTTCATTGTCCTCCGTGATCTGATCCGCTGTATTTTTGACCCGGTCGGTTGCATTGCCCATGGCGATCGCCGTTCCGGCTTCCGCAAGCATCGGCAGATCGTTGTCCGCATCCCCGATGGCCGCAATCTCCTCCTTCGCAACGCCGAACTGCGCTGCCACGGTTCTGATGGCCGTCGCCTTGGACACGCCGCTGTGGAAAAACTCCAAAAACGTCGGCGACGAGGTGACCACCTTGGTGTTCGGAAACGCCTCGAGGCTCCGGTCCTCCCGCGGGGCGAGTTCCTTCTCCCACGCTGTGATGTTCTCCGGCGTATCATACCAGAGAACCTTGGAGATCCCTTCCTCTTCAAGCAGGGCGAGGGGGGCCGGCTGCGGCGTCATCTTGCCGAACCGTCTCCCGTAATCCTGCAGCCGCTCGTTGACCGGCAGTCCGTACAGCCGGTTTCTGCTCCAGATGATCTGGCTCGTGCCTCTGCGGACTCCCTCCTCGATGACGGAAAATGCCGTCTCCGTCTCCATGTCCCTCTGATACAGGATTTCCTCCGTGGCGCTGTCGACGATCATCGCCCCGTTTGAGGTGATGACCGGGAGCCCCAGTCCCAGTTCCGCGGCAAATCCCTTTGCACCGGGCCATGCGCGCCCCGTGGAAAGGATCACATAGACGCCTTTCTCCGCCGCTTTCCGCAGCGTCTCCCTGTTGACTTCACTGATCTGCTTGTCATCGGTCAGCAGCGTGCCGTCCAGATCGACGGCGATCATACGAATCGACATTACTTCATCCCCTCTGTGGTTTCATTCCCTGTTTCCACGGCCGATGCAACGGTATCCCGTCAATCCTCATACATCAGGTTCCGAAGCGTCGGATGGATCACTCCGTAGGCATACCCGCAGTTACGGACATGCATGGAGAACACTAAGGACATCCGGTTCATCGGATCCATGATGGCAAGGCTTCCCGCCGCACCGTCCCAGCCGAAGATCCCCGCCGGGGCTTTCGTCCCCAGAAGCGCCGGATCCGTCAGCACCTGCATTCCGATGCCGTACCCGTATCCGCGACGGCCCATGTTGTTCACGATCTCCCTCTGGGAGTCGCCGGAAATCCGGTTCGCGGAAAATTCGGCAACGGTTTCCGGCCGCAGGATCACGGCCCCGTTTGCGCCGGTGCCGCCGCAGGCAAGAGCATCCGCCAATTTGGCATAGTCCTCCGTGGTGCTCATCAGGCCGGCTCCGCCGCTCTCATAGCTCGGCGCGAGCTGGTAATCGCAGGACTGCTCCATCGGCTTTGTGTGGGCGATATCACCGTCGTCGCAGCGGAACTGCTGCGCCAGGCCGGGAACGCCGTCGTTCATTCCCTTGCAAAAGCATGTGGAGGACATCCCAAGGGGAGTCCATATATTTTCCGAAAGATACTCGGAGAACTTCTTACCCGACACAACCTCAACGACCGCTGCCGCCACGTCGTGGCTCAGGCTGTACTGGAAATGAGTCCCCGGATGGAAGTCAAGGGGCGACTGCGCCATGGCGTCCACAAGCTCCCTCGTGGTGCCGTCCCCGCCATGCTCGGCAAGGAACAGGTCAACGCCCGGGCGGTGCAGGTCGTAGTTCAGGCCGGACTGCATCGTCACAAGATGAAGCATGGTGAGGGACTTGTCCGCAGGCACGAGCCTTGTGATATCGCCGTCCTTCTCGCACACCAGCAGATCGCGGTACGCTGGAAGATACTTTCCGACCTCGTCATCGAGCGACAGCCTTCCCTGCTCCACAAGCTGCATCACGGCAGTCATGGTCTGGATCTTAGTCATGGAAAACATCAGGTACTTCTGATCGGCGCGTACCGGTTCCGTGCCGCCGCGGTCAACGAAGCCGCCCATGTGGCGGTAGATGACCTCGTGATCCCTGCTGACCATACAGTCAAACGAGGGAAGCCCGACGCCGAGCAGTGAGTCCAGATATTCCGTAAGTTTTGTCTCGTTCATGGTAACCCCTTCCCATGCGATCTGTTATCGCATGTTTCCATTATATCACAACAACGCGGCGGAAGATACTCCACCGCCGCGTTATTTTTCATTCTGTCAAAATGTTGTGCTGTGCCTCTTCGTCCTCATGGACAGAGACGCCGCAGGTTTCCACACGGGCAAATGCAGACCCGTTCTTCGCCACATTGTACACCATGTACGGGAACTTGCTGTGCATGTCGGTCGTCATCACATGACCGACTTCATGGGTTTCCGTCTTGCCGTTCCTATTATTCCGGAACTCGTAGGTCCGCGCCCCGATCAGCGCCTGCTTCGTCAATTCCCCTCAAAGAGGATATTCCGGTTCGCATCCCCGATAATATAGCCGGGTTTCAACTTCTGTCCGTCAGGCCGGAAGTAATACTCCGTGATTCCCGGTGCGGTCTTGTACCCTTCAAACTCCTTATCGCATAAACCTCTATGAGATACTGTGGTAACACTGAAAGTATATCAAATGCCGTTTACTTTTTCCGACCCGTTCGGGATCCGACAACGGAGGTAATTTGTTATCTGACGGAAAAGGTGTCACTATTTCTTTAGATGCAGGTGTAACCGCCGTCCACGGCGATGTTCTGTCCGTTCACGTAAGCCGAAGCCGGGGATGCGAGGAACAGCGTGCAGGTGTCAAGCTCTCCCTCCTCGCCGTAACGGCCTACCGGGATCGCACCCTTCGCATACTCCTTGAACCAGTCCGTCTCCAGCGTGGACTGAGTGAGAGGTGTCCAGAAGTAACCCGGGCAGATGGAGTTGACCGTAACGCCCTCCTTGCCCCACTCAGCGGCAAGCGCACGGGTCAGGTTGACGACGCCGCCTTTCGCTGCATGGTACGGTGCGCAGGTTGCGGCCATGTTGCCCACAAGACCGTACATGGAAGAAATGTTGATGATCCTTCCGTAGTGTGCCTTGAGCATTTCCTTGCCGAACTCTCTCGCGCAGACGAAGGTTCCGAAGAGATCGATCTGAAGCTCGTTGTTGAACTGCTCATCCGTGATCTCCGCTGCCGGTGCAACCGCGCCGGTTCCCGCGGTGTTGATCAGGATGTCCACGCGGCCGAACTCAGCCATCGTCGCAGCCACGGCGCTCCTCACCTTCTCGGTGTCGGTGATGTCGCATGCATAAGCAAGGACCTTGACGCCGAATTCTTTCTCAATCGCCTCTTTATTCTCATCCAGAAGGTTCTGTCTGCGGGCCATCAAAACCAGATTGGCTCCCTTCGCTGCAAGCGCCTTCGCCATCTGAACGCCGAGTCCCGTCGAAGCTCCCGTCACAACTGCAACCTGTCCGGTCAAATCAAACAAATCTTTCATAAAACATCCGCCCTTTCGTATGAAAATTTCCCCTTTACACCATACCTTCGGGCGTGCCGTACGACAACGCCCAATCAATTATACGGTCGTTGAAGAAATTGTCAATTGACAAACTGTACGAAAAAGAGGTTGTTCTGAGGGCATTTTCCGTCTTATTGGGATTTCCCTCCGGTTTTCCGGGATCACGCCTAAGCGCAGAACCGCTTCCGCCGCGCCTCCGGCAGAAGGTACGGCTGGCCCGCCTCGGCTACCGTGGTTTCCTCCGGGATCCACGGGATACCATTCCGGATTTTCCGACGGATCTCCAGCTCGTCGATCTTCCTTTGGACAGCCGCCGCGTAAACCGCCGCCCCCTTCTCATTGGGGTGGAAGGAATGGCCGCTGATGGGCTCAAGCTGGTTGATCTCTTCCGTCTTGCTCTGTTTGTCGTTGTATACCAAAGGGAAAATGTAAGGGTCTTCCGAGTACGCCTCGTGCCCCTCGAACTCCTTCTCCACGGAGACGAAGTACAGGTTCAGCCCGTTTTTCACCCTGCAATACTCCACCAGCATCGCAAGCCATTGGTTGAACATGTGGACCGCCTCATTCACCTGCGAGGCCTCCTTCCTGCTGACGGAGAATCCGCGGTCGCTCAGAAGGGGCGGATACCCGACGACAATGACGCACGCCTGCGGTCCTGCCGCCTCACAGATTTGTGTGTACGCCTCGATCAGCCGAAGCCGGATGCCGGTCTCCGGGTCGGGGTTGAAAAATTCTTCCCATATTTTATTCAGCTTCCTCGTGAGTTTCTTCGGCGTCAACAGGGAGGATGTAGTCAGGCAGGAAGCGATGATCTCCACAAAATGGGCGTCGTTGCCGCCGATGGTTACCGTGACGTAATCCACGTTCCCCGTAAGCCCGTTGAAGACTTCCAGCTGCGGGGTCAGGTATGCCGTTCCGATGGAGACATGCCACAGGCCCTCGAACACGGCGTAAAACTTCTCCTGCGGTATCGTCAGATGCTCCGTCTTCGCCCCCGTGGACGCCGCAAAATACCAGGAGATATCCTCGTTGGCCGTGCCGGGTTCACAGAACCGGTCCCGCAGTGCAACACGCTCCCCCGAGGCGGTGGCTACCGTCAGCAGTCCCGCCCACGCCTGCGTCGAGCGGTGTGCCAGCCAGTTCTCATCCTTCACTCTCTCCTTGCGGGGCTTATCCTGCCCGTAAAACAGCGAAAGGCCCTCCCCCGCCGAGTAGGAATCCCCGATAGAGACCACCACAAGGCCGTCATCCACAGCCGGGATCGCAGCACGACAACGCCCGCCGGATACGATTCCGCCGAGTGTGAGTGCCGCTGCCAGCATAAGAGCCAGAAGCTTCGATTGCCGCCTGTGGATACGCATATTTGGTCATCTCCTCTGTTTGGATTATACCACACAAAAACCGGGAGAACAACGAAGCTCTCCCGGCCGGAATCATCCATCATTTTACGACGGAAAATTTTACAATGTGCATGCCCGCATGATCATCGGGATGGGATGCACTATACCTCCCGGGACAAAAGCGCCACCGTCTCCACATGGGGCGTCTGCGGGAACAGATCCACGGCCTGCACGGCGACCACGCGGTAGCCGGCCTCCTGGATCGGAGCGAGGTCGCGGGCCAGCGACGTGGGCTTGCAGGAGATGTAGACCATGTGCTTCACTCCGTACGCAAGGATCTTGGGCAGCGCCTTCGGGTGGATGCCGTCGCGGGGCGGATCCAAAACGATGGAATCGGGTTTCTCCGTCACCTCATCCAGTTTCTTTAAGACGTCCCCGGCGACGAACTCGCAGTTGGAAAGCCCGTTGGCCGCGGCGTTTACGCGCGCCGCCTCCACGGCCTCCTCCACGATCTCGATCCCGACGACCTTGCGGGCCACCGGCGCAAGAAGCTGGCCGATGGTTCCGGTGCCGCTGTAGAGATCGAAGATAACGCCCCGCTCGCCGCCTGCGCCGGATCCTTCGGAAAATGTTTCCCCTGCCGTCACGTCGAGCACCATTTTCCGCACGGTTTCATACAGCACCTCCGCACCCTCCGAGTTGGTCTGGAAGAAGGAAAATGCGCTGATCCGGAACCGTAACCCAAGAAGTTCCTCCGTGATGAAATCCTGACCGTACAAAAGCTCCGTGCCCTCATTGAGCACCGTATCCGCGGCGGAATCGTTGACCGTGTGCAGGACGCCCTTGAGCTGTCCGCGGAAGGTCAGGCTCGCGATACGGGAGGCAAACCCGCTCCAGTCGTGCTGCACCTGGGTCGTGGTGATGATGTCCACAAGGATTTCCCCGGTCTTGCTCGCCTTGCGGACCAAAAGATGGCGAAGGTACCCTTCGTGGCGCATCCGGTGATAAAACGGCAGTCCGGCCTGCTTCGCGTATGCGATGGTCTCCCGGACGATGCTCCGGATGTCCTCGTCCACCAGGCAGCATCCTTCTGCACAGACCAGATCGTACATACTGCCCTTCCTGTGCTGACCGAGCGTCAACGGACCGTCGCGGTACTCGTCGCCGAAGGTGAATTCCATTTTGTTGCGGTACTCCCAGTCCGAGGGACTGCCGGCGATCGGCAGCCACGTAACCTCCTCCGGGTTGCGGATCACCGGCGCAAGGAGTTTCCGGATGT
>JAGCVY010000028.1 GCA_017962105.1 Lachnospiraceae bacterium | reverse complement strand
GAAATGATGGGTCTCGACCAGTACCGCGCCGTCACCGATGTGCTCGGCGGGTTCGGGGTGCCGATCGTGATGGACGCAGACATCGGACATCTTCCGCCGGCCATGCCGCTTCTGATGGGAAGCTACGCGAGCGTGACAGCGGATGAGAAGATCACGATCACGATGAAAGTGTGATGAAAGAAGAAAACGCGGCTCCCCGGACGTTCAGCAGGGAGCCGCGTAAAGATTTTTTGGGAGTACACGATGGGAGAACTCACGATGCGACAATGTAACCTCTGCCCGCGCGGCTGCGGCGTTGACCGCTCGGTGCGCACGGGCGTGTGCGGGTGCGGCGACACGATGCATGTGGCGCGCGCAGCTCTGCACATGTGGGAGGAACCATGCTTAAGCGGCGAGAGAGGCTCGGGAGCCGTATTTTTCGCGGGATGCCCGCTCCACTGTATTTTCTGCCAGAATGCTGCCATCAGCGGCGGCGACGCGGGCAGGGCGTACATGCCGGAGGAGCTGGCGGCGGAGATGCTGCGGCTGCAGGGGGAGGGTGCCGCGAACATCAACCTCGTGACGGCAGGGCAGTGGGCGCTGCCGGTGAAGGAGACCATTGCCATAGCGAAGAAACAGGGACTGCGGCTGCCGATCCTGTGGAACTCAAGCGGCTACGAGACGGAGGAGACGCTTCGGCTTCTCGCGGAGGACATCGACATTTATCTTCCCGATCTGAAGTATGTGAGCAGTGATCTGGCAAGAGATTTTTCCCACGTGCCGGATTATCCGGAGGTCGCGAAGAAAGCCATTGCCCGGATGGTCGAGGCGGCAGGGGAGCCTGCTTTTGACACGGATGGGTACATGACGAGGGGCGTGATCGTGCGGCATCTGGTGCTGCCCGGGCACCGCGACGAGTCATTCAAGGTGGTGGAGTATCTGTATAAGACCTACGGGGACCGCATTTTCCAAAGTATCATGAACCAGTACACGCCGCCGGCGCGGGAACTGCCGTACCGGGAGTTGAGCCGCAAACTGACGCGCTATGAGTACGATCAGGTTGTGGAGTATGCAAGGTCATTGGGAGTGGAAAATGCGTACATCCAGGTCGGAGGGACCGCCTCCGAGAGCTTTATCCCGGAGTTTGAGACCGATTGACAGCCGAGGGGAAGAGGCTGCTTCAGGCAGGACAATTACACGCACAAAACAGCAGGAGAAGAGAAAAACAAAGGGGGCAAAACAATGGAAGACGAATACTACATGACCGAGGAGCAGCGGATTCTCCGCGCATTACAGGAGGAAGAAAAGGACAAGAAGTTTTTGAAACGGAGGAAAAAACTCCTGATTGTGATCGGCATTCTGGCGGTACTTCTGATCGGATTTTTTACCTATGAATGGATATATGATCTCAACCACCCGAAAATGCGAAAGCCTGTGCTTTACCTCTATCCGGAGGAGACCGCGGAAGTGATGGTTCAGCTGGATTTTAAGGGCAGGTTGACCACCACATACCCGAAGTATGAAAACGGCTGGCAGGTGACCGCCAAGCCGGACGGAACTCTCACGGATGCCGCCGGCAAGACCTACAGGTATCTGTATTGGGAGGGCGTGTCCGATGTGGACTACGACCTGACCGAAGGGTTCTGCGTGAAGGGAAGCGATACGGCGGAGTTTCTGGAGAATGCTTTGGCGCAGCTCGGGCTTACGAGAGCAGAGGCCAACGAATTCATCGTGTACTGGCTTCCGTACATGGAGAACAACGCCTACAATATCATCAGCTTCCAAAATGAAACCTATACGGAAAATGCAAAGCTGTTCATTAAGCCTCAGCCGGACACTGTGATCCGCGTGTTTATGACATGGCGCGCCGGCAGGAAAGCGGTGGATATTCCGGAACAGAAACTGACGGCGCCGGAGAGAACCGGATTTACCGTTGTGGAGTGGGGCGGATGCGAAGTGCGATGATGGAGTTTTGCACTGCTTGCAGTGATGAATTTCGACTGATTTGCATTGCATTTTCCGAGGAATCGTGATACACTTATTCAGTCTGTATACAGACGAAAGAATTTGTTACCCGTGTGGTGCGGGCGGAGGTTTACTTTTATGAGTATTGAGAGCAGATTAGCTGCGAAGAAGCGCAGCCAGAAGGCGAGACGCAATGCCAAATTCAAGTCGGCACTGGAACTCGGGGTGATCATTTTGATCCCGGTTCTTATTTTGGTTGTTGTGCTTTTGGTTTGGTACAATTCCCTTCCGAGATACAGCCGTATGCTGGATAAGGAAGGAAACATCAAGAGATACAACATTAAGGAATATGTTACCGTTGCGGATCTGGATGCAATCCCGATCACGTATGACAAATACAAACCGACGGATCTGGAAGTTGAGAAAGAGATGGTAGCCAATCTGAAGTCTCAGATCGAGGCCAAGGAGAAGACCGACGCCCAGAAGACCGACGGGACGGATACCGAGAAGAAGGATGACGCCAGTCAGGGAAACACTTCCTCCGGCAATTCCACTGTAGATACCACCGGCGCAGCTCCGGATGAGACGAAATCCGGGGACGGTGAGAAGGAGCTGACGGAAGAAGAGAAGAAGCAG
>JAGCVY010000027.1 GCA_017962105.1 Lachnospiraceae bacterium | reverse complement strand
ATTTGGGCAAAACCTCCTTCGTATTCTTTGTGCGGTTGGCGAACCAGCACTTATTATACCCCAGGAGGTTTTTTCCTTGAAGCTAAAGCTTACTGGGAACACCCCTGCATAGCAGGGGGTTTATTTGGTTCTTGAAACCAATAAAACTGCCAACACGGTTACGTGATTGGCAGTTTTTTTCATGCGAGCGAAGTGCAGACATGAGCAAGAAGCCACGCGAAGCGGGGCGGGATTGCGAATGGCTGCAGGATTGCGGGAGCGCGTCAGCGCGGAGCAATCCGTCTTATCACTCAAATCTCCAATGAACGAGCAACAAACACTCCCCTCCTAGTAATACGTATACTCCAAAACAGATGTCTCGGTGGTTTTCTCACCCTCCACCGAAATATCCCTCACTAAATTCTCGTGCTCATCGTATTCGGTAATCTCGGTCACGCCGTCAGACGTGGAATAAATTATCCGAAGCAGCCGTCCGTCTTCCGTGAACTCCGAGTCCCAGGAATGACCTGGAACTCCTCCTCTCCGAACGATGTACCGATACGACGAATCCCAATAGTATCCGAAATTCTCAAGCGAGAGGTTCCAGTCCGGCCGCCCTCCTATGGCCGCCAGATACAAATAATACGGAGACTTGATCTTCTCCCGTCGATACCATATCTCCTGATAAAAGGATTCCGAGTCAGAGGATCCTTTTCTGCTTTTGGTCAAGACCCGGACCAGTTGTCCCGGGATGGCCGGATCTTCCTTCCATTCTATGACGGTTTCCTCATAGTTGAGGTCGTCGCCGAGGTACTGCCTGACCCGCGCCACACGCCCTAGTTCATCATAGTATGTCTTTCCGACGAAGTTGCCGGAAGCGTCGCAGCATTCGTCCTCCCGAAGGATCCCGGTATTAGGGTCATAATGATACACCGTTGTGGTGTTCTCTGCATATCCGTAATCACCCTTCGCGACACCGACGCTCCGGATCAGCCGTCCGTTTTCGTCATAGTATTCCTCTCTCTCGACCTTCCCGATTTCATAACTGTAAATCGTAACCTTGCGTTCCGCTGGATCGAATGCTACCGAGGTGTACTCGCCGTTTTCCGTGTCATAGGATGTCTGCTCCACGATCACGCCGCCGAATTCAATCCGGTTTTTCTCCGATTGCACGATTGTCCCGTTCACGGTCTCCGACCACTCGGCGGCAATCGTTGTGTCCCCGTAATACGAAACGGAAATTACCCGGGTTGCCTTTCCGTCCTCACCATTTTCCTTAAACTTTATCTCCGTAATGCGTCCGAGCTGATCATACGTCAGGTACTCATCGGTCTCTCTTCCGAGTACGTCATTATATCCCGTGGCATGCCAATGGACAACCCGCCCCTGTTCGTCAACGACATAGGTTTCTTCCCCGAGCACCTGCATTTTTGTTTTATCTTCTTCCGGATATGCATAGCATTTGCACTCGTAACTGCCGGGGAGCATCTCCTCCGGTTCTTTCTCTTCCTTCTCCCTGCCCCCGCCGCAGGCGCAAAGCAACACCGCAGCGAACACCGCCAGCATGCACAAAACAAAAGCTCTTCTCATAACACACCCCCAAGAACGATTATCCGGCCGTCTTTCCGAACCTGCAGAAATAGCATATCAGATTTACCCTGCTTTTCACAAGTGACAAATTGTTTCACCTATGGTACAATTACCCTCACAGGCAGCCCCGATTCGGAAAATGAGGCTGCTCCGGAGGTAACATGGTACTGCGCAAAGATCTTCTGTCCCTCGGCTTCTACCGGCTGAGCCCGTTCTTCGGAAGTGACAGGGCATTGAACTATAAAATCGAAAGCATCAAGGAAGAGGACGGTGTCGACAAGAAAGGCAAGACGAAATATAAGATTGTCGGCCTCCGTGTCATCACCTTCCCCGGTCCGTACAACTTCGAGCACACGGAGGACTCCCTCAAGGAGTCGAAGGCTTTTCCGTTTGAGGATGCGAGTCTCGACGCCATCGTCGAGTATCTGAACAGCCTTCCCCAGCCGGAATTAAGAGAACTGTAAACACAAAGAAGGCGCCTGCTCATTCCCGCAGATTCGCGGAGATGCGCAAGGCGCCGTTTTTTATTTCTGAACAAACCGCTCACAGAATGCGGTCTTCCTTATTCTGTCTGGCAGAAAATGGATTTTCTCGCTATGGCCCGCGACAGGTTCCACTGCCGCCAGGAATCCTCCAGAGTCTCTCTCATTTTCTCCCCGTAGCCGTTCATCCACGACTCCGAAGCAAAGAACTTCAGCACCGGCACCGCGTCAGCGGACATCTCGTTGAGATAGGAAAGACTTGATTCCGCACTGCTCTCGTGGATGTCGTCCACCACGTGGTCCACATCGTACGACGCGATCCAGTAATCCATCCGTCCGAAGGAAAGCACCAGATAGCAGAACGCGCACACCACCATCACGTATTTAAACAGCGGGAATCCCGCGCGGAAAATCTGGATGATCACGCCGATCAGAACGATGGAGATCGTCACAAGCGCCCAGAGGACAAGCACTCTCTTGCGGGTCAGTGCATACTCCTGAATATACATGATCATGCGAAGCGCCGATGATGCGATCATGATGTAGGTACAGCCGCAGATAACCGCAAGCAGCACCTTGAGGACGGCGTTCTCGCGGAACCGGCCAAGCACAACCAGCACGACTCCGACATTGATAACGCATACCACCAACAGCTGGAAGAAACCTTCGCGCGCGTACTGCGCATACGTGTAATTGTCCGGAAGCTTCAGGTTGCCGACGAACAGGTAGGCGATCTGGATTCCCGAGAACGCGAGATACACAAGCGCGACAGCGGCCAACGCCGTGATGGCGATGATCGGCTCATACCGATCCTTCTCGACCCAGGTCCTGCCCTCGTCCCGGCTGACAAAATACCGCATTCCCGCATAGGTTACGAAAAATGCCAGCACCAGCATGCCTCCGATCAGGAAAAACGTCGGCAGGGATTCCAGCTGGAACAGACTTTGCAGCGCGGAGGCAAAAACCACGTCCGCCGAGGACAGCAGAAGCGATACGATCACCAGAAGCGGAACCGCGAAGACAAGACCGGTCAGGATATACGCCATGGTCTTCCGTCTCTCGCCGCTCTCCTCCTTGCTGTCGGCCCTCACGTCCCGGAAGAACGTGAACAGTCCGTCGAGAGTTTTTTCAAACGTGCGGATGAGCTCCGCCACATATCTCGGGAAGCTCCAATTGCTGTCATCCTTGTAATCATGGAGCAGCATCATAAGGAGCACACCGAACATTCCGATCAGGTTAAAAACAATGATGCCGGTGTTGTCCGTCAGCCCGCAGGAAAGTCCCAGCAGGATGAACAAAATCTCATACAGCACTTTGCCCTTCTTCCGGACACACCCGCTGCCGCCCTCGATCACGCGGCAGTAGATCATCGTGGCGATCGCCAAAAGCGCCACCAGGATTCCCTTGGCGTTGTCATACAGACAGACCGTAAACAGCACCGCATACACAAGCGTCGGCCGGAACAGAAGATCAAAAATCTCCGCGCCGCGGCTCTGGGTTTCCGGCTCCACGGGTCTCATCGGAAAACCGCCCGTCGGATTCGGCTCCGTCTCATTGGTCAACAACTCTTGGTTCGTCTCTGATACATCCGTACTCATGTTACTCTTCCTCCTCTTCGTAATCTTGCGGATCCTCCACATATTCAAGAATGTCCCCCGGCTGACAGTCAAGCGCTCTGCAAATCCTGTTGAGCGTGGACAGTTTGATCGCCTTCGCCTTGCCGGTCTTTAAGATGGACATGTTCGCGATGGTGATGCCGACCTTCTCGGAAAGTTCAGTGACGCTCATTTTCCGCTTCGCGAGCATGACATCCACGTTGACAACAATCATCCTCCAGCACCTCCGATCTTTTCAAATCCCCCGCAGTAGCTGCCTAAATCGTCAGTTCGTTCTCCAGTTTTACCTCGTACGCGTTATACACGAGTTTCGAGAGCGACCTGCACAAAAATGCAAAGATCAGAAAGATTGCCAGCATCGAACCGTAAACGAATGCCAGGATTACCGCTGCCCGCCCGTAATCCGCCGAGACACACCGACTGATGTACAGGACCAGTTTCACCGCATATAAACCGACTCCGGCCAGCGAGAGCCGCGACATGGTGCGGAATCCTCTGGCGTTGGCCTCGGAAAATGAGTTGTCCGCGCCGATCTGCCGGCACACCATTAAAAAGCGGATTAGGATCGCCAGACATAGGATGGACGTTATCGCCGTGAACACAAAATGTCCCTTCATCAGCTCGTTCCACCGCTCCTCCGTCAGCACTTTCTGCGCAATCTGCACTCCGCGCTGTTTCCAGAGCTCGTCGGATGTCATATACGGTACCGCCCGACGCATCCACCGTGCCGTGAACGCCAGCACACCCAAAAACGCTGCGATAACAACCACGATAATCTGCAACCCGATAGAGAGACGATATTGTTTTCGCTGTGCTTCCGTTTTCTTGCTCATGTGCCTTAGTCCCCTTTTTCCGCAGGATGGTCATGCGGTTTTGAGTGGAGTATACGCTGATTCATCATAAATGTCAATAAATTTTTATCGTTTTACGATAAATAAGGTTCGGATTCCCCTGTTTGTTCTTGCCTCAGCCAAAATAACGCGCTATAATGCGACTGTAGTCTTATTTTGAACCGCCGCTCTGCGGAAGAGTTACCTTCCGCGGGGGAAAGGAGAATCATGGAAGCTCAGGCTGCTGCAAGAAAAACCGCCGCAACAAGGGAAGCGCTGAAGAAAGCGCTGTTGACGCTGATGGAGACGACGCCTTACCACGAGATCAGCGTGCCGGACATTGTGCTGGAGGCATCCACTGCCCGCTGCACGTTTTACCGGCATTTTCCGACGAAGGATGACCTTCTTCT
This sequence comes from Lachnospiraceae bacterium, assembly GCA_017962105.1. Taxonomy (GTDB): domain Bacteria; phylum Bacillota; class Clostridia; order Lachnospirales; family Lachnospiraceae; genus ISDg. The sequence goes on along the minus strand of JAGCVY010000027.1, from coordinate 5,875 downwards.
CGCCTGCTGCAAGGACTGCTTCGAGGGGTTGCTGCAGCGCATGCAGGAGGAGCCGTCCTACACGTTCCACGACACCAGCCTCGGGTATTACGAGTACTGGAAGGAACACCAGCCGTTTTTACAGCTTCTGCAGAAGCAGGACCTGCTGTTCTTCTTCACCAAGAACCTTGACCGCTTCCTCTACGACGTCGCCGGACACAACGGGGACGCGGAAAATGCTCCGCCGGCGAAGCTGGTCTACCACTTCTTCTGCAGCATGTCCGCCATGAGCGGGATCCTTCTGTACTGGCTGAATTCGGGCTGCAAGGAGTCTGCCGAGGAGCTGTCGCAGTACTACGTCTCCTTCCTCGCCGAGGGCAGCGAGGGCGATTCGGACTGCCGCTACTTCCGTGAGCATCACGAATACCCGTTTAAGCCAAGCTACGTATAAACCGTTTATTCATTATAGAAAGAGGAAATGAACAAAGGGAGGAATCTAAGATGTATCGTTTCTCACACGGACAATCCCCGCGGGGACGCGGGATTGCGTTGCTCCTGACGCTCCTTCTTATGTGCAGTCTTTTCGCCGGCTGCGAGAAGGACGATCCGTAACCCCGCCCCGGAAAACTGGATGTCACGCCGACCGCGGAAGCGGATCCCACCGGCGATGTGACGCCCACGGGCGAGATCACCGCTCCGGCGAACCCTACCGACGGCCCTGAGCCCACCGGTCCGGATATTCCCACCGGCGAGCCGACACCCACGGATGCGCCTGCAGCCACGGAAACACCGACGCCGATGCCCACCGACAGTCCGACTCCCACGCCGACCCAGGCCCCTGCGCTGACCTTCGGAAACAAAATGGCCGACTACTACGGGACCTGGTTCTGCAAATCCAGAGCCGGTCTGGAGTCCGAAGAGTCCCAATGCGCCGACAACCCCAGGGACGATTACCGCATGGTTTTCAGCGGCGACACCCTTGTGGAATACCACGCGGAGCGGCATTTGCTGACCGACAATTGGACGTACAGCCGCACATTTGAACTTCGCACGACATTTTCCGACGAGGAAAAGAAGATGTACGAGGAATGGGGCTACGGAGTTTCCACCTATCTTGAGAACCCCACCGACCTTGCAAAGGGTCACCTGCTCTACTCCTGCACGGAGGGATCCAACGGCGACAGCAGCGACTTAGGCGCCCTGTACGTTATCGACGCACAGCCTGACGGAACCCTGACCACCGAGTTTGTCTGCGTCTCAGGCAACGGAACGTTCCCCGTTTTCGTGGATTCCACATACATAAGAGAACCCGTGTTCCCGATGGGTCAGTATTACGAGGATTACCTCGGCGTATGGCATGCCCGGACCATCGCAGCCTACCTCGGCGATGCGATGGAGATGAACGACTCCCAGGTCTATGACATCCGAATCGTTTTGTATGAAGACGGCCGAATGGACATCGTCACCGTTTCCGATGACCACACAACCGTCAAAAACGTGAACCACTACCGGTATGCGACTTCATTTTCCGAGGACGAGATCAAAACCTTCAAGACCTGGGACGACTGCGGTGGAAAGACCTACGACAGCACCTGGAAGGGGTGGGCTGCGGATCTTGCGAAAAATCCTCCTTACCCGGTGGACGGCAAGCTTCTCTTCGTTAGCACCGATGAGGATAACCCCGGGCAGCTGATCGAGCTGGAGTGGGACGACACATTCAAGTCCCTGGACCTGTGGGAATTCAGTTTCAACGACAAAAAGAAGGAAGAATTGATCACGTTTTTCACCTTCAAGCGTGAGTCCCCGTACAGTTATACCCCTGGCTCCTGCTACGTCGACTACCTCGGCACCTGGATCATGACCGAGATGCAGCTTGAGGAAAACGGCATGCTCGGCGAGATTGAGATCATTGACGACCCGACGCCGTATGTCAAGATCCTGATCAACGGTGATATGACCGCGTGGGAGACATACAACGGCGGCCCCGTTATCTACCGTCTCCGCACAGAGAAGCGTGCTGACGACCCCGAATGGTACAAAAATCACAACCTGAACAGCGCGATCACGGACCTCTCGAAACGCCGGCTGGTGTTTGCGTCTGAAACCGCGGAGTTTTTCCCGGGAGCCCTGCTGGTCGTCGACGGAATTGACACCGGAACCATCCGGGTCCTGGTCTACGGCGAGACTGCGGACAGCACCTACTACATTCCGCTCCGCACCCTTGTGCGGCAGACCGGACTCGCGCGTCTGCAGGATAACTGAGAACCACTTGAGAGAAAAGAAAACTGTTACGAGGTGAATTACAATGAATAGACATTTCTCCGCGAAACGCACCCCGCGTGTGTTCGCACTCGCACTGATCCTGATGCTTCTCGCCGGGCTGCTTGCCGGCTGCGGCGACACCAAAAACCCGGAGCCGCGCAAGCCGAAAGACGAGATCACCGGGACAGTGACGCCCGAGGCAACCGAAACGCCGGCGCTCACCGACGGTCCGGCTCCCACAGACAGCCCTGCCCCCACGGACGGTCCTTTGCCTACGGACACTCCGGCTCCCACCGAGGGCCCGACGGCAACCCCGACCGACACTCCGACTCCTTCCGCAACCCCGACGCCGGCAGCTGCCTTCGGGACCAAGGCCGAGGACTATGCAGGGATCTGGTACTCCAAGACCATTCAGGGAACCGAAGGAGAGGAACAGCCCTGCGCCGGCATCCCGGAGCTGGATTACACCCTGGACTTCTATTTTGAAGAAGGATTTGACCATGTCACGCTGACCCACGAGATCCCTTTCGAAGATTCTTACGACGAATTCGGATTCGGCCCGGAATCGCGGTTTGCCCTGAAAAAAGCATTTGATCAGGATGAAATCGATCTGTACCGCTCCTGGAATTACGGCGTGGTTGACTATCTCGCCAACCCCACGGATTTGTCCGAAGGCCATCTCATTTACGCATGCACGAACACGGAAAATGATGAGGTCCCCAAGGATGCCCTCCTGATCGTTGACGCACAGCCTGACGGCACCCTCCGAACGGAGCTGGTTTATGTTCTCGACAACGGTTCCTTTCCGGTGTTCGTAACAACAACCTACACCAAGCCCGCTATTGCCAACGGCCATGTTTACAACGACTACGTCGGCGTATGGCATATGCGTTCCTCCGCCGCATACTACGAGGAAGGCTTTTATGTCGAAACGCCCGGCTCCAATGACATGCTCATCTTTAACAAGGATGGCTCTCTGGACCGTGTCTATCTCGGAATCGTCCGACACGAGGACGGAACCGTGGATGATGAGCCCACGTACCAGACGGACCACTTCCGTATGTGCGTCGATTTTACGGATGAGGAGCTGGCCATGTATCGCCAATGGGACAAGGACGGAATCTATGTCTGGGGCGAGCGTCAGGACGGTGCAGCCGAGGAAACCGCCAAGGCCGGCACGGACATCCCATCCGGAAAGCTTCTGTACAAAAACGATGAGGGTTTTCTTCTCGGCATCACCTGGAATGACACCTGGGGCCACTATCTGGGCGTGGATTACATCGCCCACGGAAGCGGTGGCACGGATTACGACGGCAACCCCATCGGCGACCGTGAGTACATGACCTACTTCACGTACAAGCGGGATTTCGTCAGAGAGGAAGGAAAGGAAGATCCGGGCTGCTATTACGAGGATTTCATCGGTATGTGGAACCTTAAGGAATTCCGTTTCGACGGGGAAACCTCCGTCACCGCCTGCGACGATCCGGAGAAGAACACCAAGCTTCGGATCAACCTGAACAATACCGCGCAGGAACTCTACGAAGGCAACGTAATTGCAAACTATGCGCTTCGGGAAGAAAAGTCTTCCTCCGATCCCGCCTGGTACGCTGACCAAAATCTCCAGAACGTTGTGACCGACCTGTCCAAGCATCGCCTGGTGTTCCGCTGCACGGACACCACGGGTTATCCCAACGCACTGATCGTAGTTGACATGAATGAAGACGGCACGATCTCCACCCTGTACTACGGGAAGAACGACGCCGGCGTTTCCTATCACCCGTACCGCAGATACAGCCTTGAAACCGGCGTCATGCGCAGGGAATAATCCGGAAAGGAGTGATTATCCATGAACACATTCGTAAAATGTAACCGCAGGATCGCCCTTTTTCTGGTTCTCCTGCTCACTACCGCTCTTCTTGCGGGCTGCACGGAGGACGAGCCGGAGATCCGCAAGCCGTACAGCAAGCCGGTAGGGAATGAATCAACCCCGACGCCGGAAGCTACTACCACCCCTACTGCCGACCCGGCAGTCACGGGCGAGCCCTCCCCGGAACCTTCGGCCACGGACGCTCCGACACCGGTGGCCGTAACGGAGTCTCCCACACCGGAGCCTACCGCAACGCCGACCATCGGGCCCTACACGAACACGCCGACGCCGGGAGGCGCAACGGAAACCCCGGATCCTACCGGAGCCGCAACTCCCACAGGTGCGACGACGCCCGCTGCTACGCCGACCGGATCGCAGGCCACGCCGACCCCGAACCCGATCGACACGCCGACCCCGACAGCTACGCCCAAGCCGGCGAACACACCGACGCCCACCAGCACACCGACGCCGACCAATACGCCGACGCAGACGAACACTCCGAAACCCACCGCCACACCCACCACAGCACCGAAGTCTTCCTTCGGCACCAAATGGGCCGACTACGACGGAATGTGGTACGCGTACGACATTCTCGGGGTGGAGGCGTCCTCGCCGACTTTGTGCAAAAACGACCCCGATTGCGACTACCGCCTCGTATTTGACGGGGAAAAGGTACGTCTGATCCATACGCCCGACCACAACCCGGATTCCGGAGCGGCGGACAACGTCGAGTTTTCGCTGGTCTACATATTTTCCGAAAAATCCCGCTCCATGTACGAGGCAATGGGATACGGAATGACAAGTTATCTCGACAACCCCACGGACCTCTCCAAAGGCCATCTGGTGTACACCTGCAAGGACGGCAGTTCCTCCTCCATGCTCGCGCTTCTCATCGTGGACGCGCAGTCTGACGGAACACTGAAGGTCGCTTACCGGCTTGTCATCGACGGCGGTTCCTACCCCGTATTTGTCGACTATACCTTCACACGGAATCCCGTGTTTAAGGAGCCCGACAAATACGCGAACTACAAGGGGCAGTGGAACTGCAAGACCGTCTGGGGCGTGGAAGCGGAGGAGCCTACGGACTGCAGCAAGGATCCGAAGTGCGACTACCGGCTTCTGTTCTACGACGATTACACCGCCACCCTCATCTGGGCACCGGACCACGACATGACCGCAGGAACCACCTCGCATTACGAGATGCGCTACAGCTTCTCCAGTGCGGAGTTGGAGGAATACGCAAGTTGGGAATTAGGCATCGACACGATGGTGGAAGACAATCCGACCTCGTTTGAGAAGAGCCACATGGTTTTCCGCTGCACGGACAAGAAGTTCAACGGAGGACTTCTGATAATCGACAAGAACAAAGACGGCACATTAAACGTTGAATACTGGTACTTCCAAAAGGAAGCCTCCTACATCGTTCACGTGACCTACACGTTTACGCGCGATCTGGTATATTGAGATAACGAAAAGAGATAAAGAAAAGGCCCTGGGATAATCCCAAGGCCTTTCTTTTTGAGGCGACAACCGGATTTGAACCGGTGGATAACGGTGTTGCAGACCGGTGCCTTACCACTTGGCTATGTCGCCTTATATGGCTGTAATCGCTCTACAGCCGCGACCGCGGCAAATGCTGCGATCGTACCTCCCCGAGTAGGACTCGAACCTACGACACTCCGGTTAACAGCCGGATGCTCTACCGACTGAGCTATCGAGGATTATTACAGCAAAGAGAGACTCCTCGTCTCTCTTCTTCCCAGGTTT
>JAGCVY010000026.1 GCA_017962105.1 Lachnospiraceae bacterium | reverse complement strand
GTATTATCCAACCGTTATATCTCCGACCGTTTCCTGCCGGATAAAGCCATCGATCTGGTGGATGAGGCCTGTGCCCTGATCAAGACAGAGCTGGATTCCATGCCGACGGAGCTTGACGAGGCGAAGCGCTCGATGATGCAGCTGGAGATCGAGGAGGCTGCCCTTAAGAAAGAGGAGGACGCCCTGAGTAAGGAGCGTCTTGAGGCGCTGCAGAAGGAGCTTGCGAAGGCCCGGGAGGACTTCGAGGCCGCGAAGGCGCAGTGGGACGCCGAGAAGGCGGAGCTGGAGAGCGTTCGAAAACTGAAGGAAGAGATTGAGGACGTGAACCGCCAGATTTCGGATGCGCAGCGCACCTACAATCTCGACAGGGCGGCGGAGCTTACCTACGGCCGTCTTCCGCAGCTTAAGCAGGCGCTTGCGGATGCGGAGGAGGATATCCGCGCGAAGGGCCACACCATGGTTCACGAGACTGTGGACGAGGAGGAGATTGCAAAGATCGTCTCCAAGTGGACGGGCATTCCGGTGGCAAAGCTCAACGAGAGTGAGCGGAACAAAACGCTCCATCTGGCGGATGAACTGCACCGCCGTGTCATCGGTCAGGACGAGGCTGTGGCGCGGGTGACGGAGGCCATCATGCGGTCGAAGGCGGGCATCAAGGATCCGAACCGCCCGATCGGCTCGTTCCTGTTCCTAGGACCTACCGGCGTCGGCAAGACCGAGCTTGCCAAGGCTTTGGCGGAGGCTCTGTTCGACAATGAAGCCAACATGGTCCGTATCGATATGAGTGAGTACATGGAGAAGTATTCCGTGTCCCGTCTGATCGGAGCGCCGCCCGGATATGTGGGTTACGACGAGGGCGGCCAGCTGACGGAGGCGGTTCGCCGCAAGCCGTACAGCGTGGTTCTCTTCGACGAGGTGGAGAAGGCACATCCAGATGTGTTCAACGTGCGTCTGCAGGTTCTTGACGACGGCCGGATTACGGATTCCCAGGGCCGTACTGTGGACTTCAAGAACACGATCCTCATCATGACATCGAACATCGGCTCGGAGTACCTTCTGACGGGCGTCCGTGAGGACGGCACGATCTCCCCGTCTGCGGAGGAGAGCGTCATGCGGGATCTTCGTGCTCATTTCCGGCCGGAGTTTCTGAACCGTCTGGATGAGACGATCCTCTTTAGGCCGCTTACGAAGGACAACATCCGCAATATCATCTCGCTGCTTACGGGCCGCCTGAACGAGAGACTGCACGAGCGTCAGGTGAGCGTGCGCTTCACCGACGCGGCCATCGACCTTGCCTGCGAGAAGGCATATGATCCGGTGTACGGTGCAAGACCTCTGAAGCGCTATCTGCAGACCAACGCGGAGACCATGAGCGCCCGCATGATCCTGGAGGATCAGGTGCATGCCGGAGACACCATCGTCATCGACGTTGTGGACGGCGTGCTGACAGCGTACGTGGAGTAACCACGGGTTGACTTTCGTATATACACAATAACAAATAAGAGGCCGTCTGTTGGCGGCCTCTTCCTTTGTGTTTTACTTGTCCTCCGCGCCGTCCTCCGTGAGCTCGCGGTATTTGGCCTCGAGCTCGCCGTCGCTGATGATGGTGATCCGGCCGGCGTCATACTCGTTGCAGACCCAGTCGTAGATAGCCTTGATCAGGGAATCATTTTTCGTCAGCTCGGGAAGACCGAATTTCTTCCGGTAGTCGTTGACCCAGTAGCCAACCCCGGCGAGACCGGAGGTGTTGGAAACGGATACCTTCGGCGGGCGGTTCAGGATGGTCTCGGTATCGAAAATGTTGTAAATCTCAGGATTCTTCATCATGCCGTCCGCGTGGATGCCCGCGCGGGTCAGGTTGAAGTTGGCGCCAACGAAAGGCGTCATGGGCGGAATCTCGTAGCCGGTCTCGTTCTGGATGTACTCCGCGATCTCCGTGATGGCGCGGGTGTCCATGCCGTTTAAGTGGCCGCGAAGCGATGCGTACTCAAAGACCATGGCCTCGAGAGGCACGTTGCCGGTACGCTCGCCGATCCCCAGAAGCGAGCAGTTGACGGCGCTTGCCCCGTACATCCACGCGGTTGTGGCATTGACGACGCCCTTGTAGAAGTCGTTGTGGCCGTGCCACTCCAGCATTTCCGAGGGAACCTCGGAGTAGTGCATCAGGCCGTAAATGATGCCCGACACACTTCGGGGCATGGTTGCGCCGGGGTACGGAACCCCGTAGCCCATGGTGTCGCAGGCCCGGATCTTGATCGGAACGCCGCTCTCGCGGGAGAGGTCCATCAGGCTGTTTGCAAAGGGCACCACGAAGCCGTAGAAATCGGCCCTGGTGATGTCCTCGAAGTGGCAGCGCGGCCGAAGGCCGGCGTCAATGCAGTCCTTCACAATCCCGAGGTACCGGTCCAGCGCCTCGCGGCGGTTTAGGCCCATCTTATGGAAAATGTGGTAATCCGAGCAGCTCACGAGGATGCCGGTCTCCTTGATCCCCACCGAGCGCACAAGCTCGAAATCCTTCTTGTTTGCGCGGATCCACGTCGTGATCTCCGGAAAAGCATACCCTAAAGCCATGCATTCTTCCAACGCCCTGCGGTCCTTCTCCGAGTACACGAAGAACTCGGTCTGGCGGATCATGCCGTTGGGCCCGCCGAGCTTGTGCAGGAGCTTGTAGATATGCACCATCTGCTCGGTGGTGTAGGGCGTGCGGGACTGCTGACCGTCGCGGAACGAGGTGTCGGTGATGAAAATGTCCTCGGGCATATTTTCCGGCACACGTCGATAGTTGAACGCAATCTTGGGCGTCTCCGTGTAGGGGAACATTTCCCGGAACAGCTCGGGTTCCGCCGTATCCTGCAGCTGATAGATATACGGATCCTGTTCGAGTTTGAAAGTCTTGTTGCTGAGCGCCAAATCCCGCATGGTACAATCCTCCGTGGTTTCAAAATGTACTTTACAAGTTGTAACACACCCGCTATAATTTGTAAAATGAATAATCCAAATAGCAACTATTCGAATTCTGAATCGTTTGGGAGGGCAGCGCTATGGACATCGAATCCATCCGGACGTTCCTAGCTTTGGCGGAAAATAAGAACTATACGAAGACGGCGGACCAGCTGTTCGTCGCGCAGTCGACGGTGACAAACCGCATCAACGAGCTCGAGCGGGAGCTCGGCTTCCGGCTGTTTGAGCGCACGAACCGCCGGGTAAGCCTCACGGCGGAGGGAGAGCGCTTTGCGGTGTACGCGGAGAAGGTTGTGGAGCTCACGGACGCATCCCTCGCCGAGATGTCCGCGATCCCGCGGTATGAGCGGTACCTCCGCATCGGCAGCACCGACTCCATCTACGAGGGCCACCTCGCGCCGATCATCTTAAAGCACCGGAACACGCACCCGAAGGATTCGCTGAAGATAACCATCGGCCTCACCGACCATCTTCTGGAGCAGATCCAGGACGATCTTCTCGATGTGGTATTCACGTACCGGCCCATCAAGAAGACTTCGCTGGTGTGCACCATCTACAAGCAGGATGAGCTGGTCCTGGTCACCGACAGCGCCAACACAAAGTACCGGGACGGTATCTCGGAAAATGAACTCTCCCCGGAGCGCTACCTGATGTGCAACTTCGCCCTTCAGGACGTGGGGCAGTACATCCGCAAGCTGTTCCCGAAATATCATCATTTTGCGTTCGAGATCGACGACTGTATGAAAATCGTCCCCTACCTCTTAAACCGTGACACCTACACGTTCCTTCCGCAGGATATGGCCAGACCCTACATCGAGGAGGGGAGGCTTCTCGCGATCCCGCTAAAGGACTTCAACACGCCGGTCATCAACAGCTACATCATATGCCGGAAAGCGGCGGAAGAGATCTGCCGGGAGATTTTCCTGTGACCGGCAGTCCGCAGAGTTCGGCGGTAGATGAATTCATTTTCCGACAAAAAAGGCACCCTCCCTCGGGAAGGTGCCTTGATTTTCTTATCAGTACGGCTGATTACTTCGCCGTGATGTAGCCCTGGGCAACCAAAAGCTCTGCGGAAAGGATGGCTCCGCCTGCGGCGCCGCGCTTGGTGTTGTGGGACAGGCCGACGAACTTCCAGTCGTAGACAGCGTCTTCGCGGAGACGGCCGGCGCAGACGCCCATACCGTTCTCGGTCTCGCGGTCGAGCTTGCACTGCGGACGGTTGTCCTCCTCGAAGTAGGTGATGAACTGCTTCGGAGCGCTGGGAAGCTCAAGCTCCTGCGGAAGTCCCTTGAAGTTCTTCCATGCCTCGAGGATCTGCTCCTTCGTGGGCTTCTTCGCAAAATTCACGAACACCGCTGCGGTATGTCCGTCGGTAACGGGCACGCGGATACACTGCGTCGTGATGATCGGGGAGCTTGCCTTGACAATCTCGCCGTTCTCGATGTGTCCCCAGATGCGGAGAGGCTCCTGCTCGCTCTTCTCCTCCTCGCCGCCGATGTACGGAATGACGTTGTCGATCATTTCCGGCCAATCCTTGAAGTTCTTGCCGGCGCCGGAGATTGCCTGGTAGGTCGTTGCGACCACAACCGTGGGCTCAAACTCCTTGAGGGCGTGAAGCATAGGCGTGTAGCTCTGGATGGAGCAGTTCGGCTTTACCGCGATGAAACCGCGCTTCGTGCCGAGGCGCTTTCTCTGTGCGGGGATGATCTCATAGTGCTCGGGGTTGAGTTCCGGCACAACCATCGGAACGTCGGGCGTCCAGCGGTGTGCGCTGTTGTTGGACACAACGGGCGTCTCCGTCTTGGCGTACGCCTCCTCGATGGCGCGGATCTCGTCCTTCTTGAGATCCACAGCGGAAAATACGAAATCACAGGTTGCGGCAACCTTCTCCACCTCGCTGGCGTCGTAAACGATCAGATCCTTGACCGCCTCGGGCATCGGGGTAGGCATTTTCCAACGGTCACCCACGGCGTCCTCGTAACGCTTGCCGGCGCTCCTCGGGGAAGCGGCAACGGTCACGACCTCAAACCAGGGGTGATTTTCCAAAAGAGAGATGAAGCGCTGGCCGACCATGCCGGTAGCACCGATCACGCCGACGCGCAGTTTCTTGTCCAAATTGAATTTACTCATGTCTGAAAACCTCGTTTTGTATTTCTGTGACGGACATTTGTCCGCGGATATGCGCTATTCTACTCCACGGAAAATGATTTTGCAAGTGTTTTTTTCGCAAATTTGCAAGTTTTTTGCCTGCGGCCTACTTTCCCGTGATCATGATGCGGACGATCGCCGCGATATTGTCGCTTCGCTCCGGTCTGGTGTTGCGGCACACGCCGAGATACATATCGGTGGGCACCATGCCTTTGGGGTCCACGTATTTTGCAAACGCCGTGCCCTTCAGGTTAAAGGCGTAATCGCGGAGACCTTCGTCCTCAATCTTGTCCGAACTGATCCGGTCCTCCTCGGGGATCAGGGCGAGAATGTCAGCGGGAAGTGTGTCGAGCGGAACGAGAGCACCATTTTCCGAATACTGGACTATCGCCTCCCGGGTTCCGATCAAAATGTCGAGGTCGCCCCCGGCCATGTGCGTCGTGACGGCCATCAGGTCGGAGCCGCCGCCGAACCGAAGCCCATCGGAAATAAGGACTTCGTTGGCTTCCTTGTCCAGTTCAAGATGCTTCAGGAGAATGTCGGAATAATCCTGTACAGCCTGCGGGTACCAGGGCGAATCCAGGATCGTGATATCGGCCACCCGGTCCGGCTTGGGGCGAAGCATAAAAACAAGGAGGGAAACCAGAAGACCGACGCCCACAAGCACAAAAAAAGCCTTCAGGGCGTAATAATCCCAGAGATACTGAACCTTCCCTTTGAAAGAGAGCTCGGCGAGCTTCTCCCGCTCCGTCTTGGAGGACGATTCCTCCTCACGGCGCTGATAGATTTCCGCATCGTCGTCCAATGCGGTCGGTTTGTTTTTGATATCCATGGCAGTCCTTTCGGAAAATGTTGATCCTTCCGGTGTTGTACTATTCCTTCAATACCGCGATGAGCACGATCGCGCACTCCTCGCGTGTCAGGTTGGGCTTCATATCGGGATGATACAGGAGCTCAAAGAGAAGCCAGTCGAGAACCGTCGGCTCCTGAACCTCGTTGTAGCCCTGATAGAACAGGCTGTCCGGATAGAGGTAGGAGTCATTCTGCAGACCGGTACACTGTACGATTTCCTCCCAGATGACGGAGTTTCGCTCATTTTGCGAGATGCTGGTACGGATCCCGATGTCCGCGTTGGTGATGACGGAGTTAGTCCAGTTGCAGGAGGCAAATCCGTCCGTCTCGTCGTCGATGTTGGACGGCAGGATCCTATCATATGTGGAATCATCCGCAAAATGGATCACAAGATTCGCATTGGATTCCATCAGGGTCTCCTGAATTCCGGGAAATCCCCTGACAGCGTTCATCCGCTGCATGATCGTGTTGATCACCTGGCGGTCTTTGCTCGTCGGGCTTCCGTCCACGTACATGATGATGGGCGAGGTCCACTTGTGTATGCGGTTGTCGTTGTCGCCGTACTCCGTGCGGAGCACAACCTCGTCAAAATAGTTGGCGATATCCTCGAAGGAATAGCCCTTGCAGCTGATCTGGAACTCCACCACGTCGGTGTCGGACGGCGTGACCGACGGAGTCAGAAAATATTTCCGGATCTCCGGGTCCAGATCCGTCGGGATCGGAAACTCCGTGGGCGTCGCCTCGTGCGACGGCGAAGGGCTGTTGTTTCCCCCGGTGGTGCAGGCAGCGGTGAACATAATCGCGGCGAAAACCAGTAGAACAAGCAAGATTTTTATGGTACGTACGGAACGCAAATGTCGGTCCCCCCTTTCAGACATTCACAGCGGCAAAACCGCGTAACAACATGCCTTGTCACACCGATTTGCCGACAACACCGCAAGTATACCATAACCTTATAGGATATGCAAGGCAGGGGGAAGGGGCAGCCCCCCGCGGCGAAAGTGCTTGCATTTTCCGAGGGCGCGGTGTAATATGGGGGTGCAAAATTACATAAGTTCCACTGGATAGTGGGGAAGGAGCAAAGATGAAGAAGTATTTTGCTTGTTTTCTGCTTCTGGTGTCCGCAATGACTGCACTTTGCGCATGCGAAGGCGGTACAAAGGATCCGGAAGACAACACGAAAGGTGGAGCTGTGGTGGTAGGAATAACACAGGATTTGGACAGTCTTGACCCACACAAAGCGGTAGCGGCAGGAACCAGAGAAGTCTTGTACAACATCTTTGAAGGCTTGGTAAAGTCTGACAAAGACGGCAAACTGGTACCCGCGGTAGCGGAAAGCTACGAGATCTCGGCGGATGGAACGAAATACACATTTGTGTTGCGCAGCGGCGTAAAGTTCCACAACGGAGAGACCGTTACGGCGGATGATGTGGTATATTCGTTGAATCGATGCGCAGGACGCTTGGAGACTCCGGATCCGGAAGTACAAGTCGTTGCTGCGTTTTCTGTTATTTCCGACATTACAGCTTCCAAAGGAAGCGACGGCAAGGACGTGATCACGGTCACGCTCTCGACGCCCAACACGGAATTGATCGGGTATTTTACCTGCAACATCATTCCGAAAAATTATGACAACCAGGCGAAGAGCCCGGTTGGTACAGGTCCGTTCAAGTTCGTATCCTACAAGCCCATGGACAGTCTGGTGATGGAGCGGTACGACGATTACTACGGAACCAAGGCGCATCTCCAGAAGGTGACATTTTCCATCTCGGAGAGCACCGACGCCGCATTCCTGAAGCTGCAGGCGGGAAATATCGACATTTTCCCGTATCTGACCGTCGATCAGGCGGAGCAGCTCAAGGACAAATTTAACATCGAAGTCGGCAGCATGAGCCTTGTTCAGGGGCTGTTCCTGAACAACGCGGTGAAGCCCTTCGACGATGTCCGCGTTCGTCAGGCTGTGAATTACGCGGTTGACAAGAACGAGATCCTGCAAATGCTCAACGGCGGCTACGGAACCGCGATCGGCAGCGGCATGTACTCGACCTTCGGCCTGTATTATGACAGCTCGCTGGAAAATGCGTACCCGCACGACGAGGCAAAGGCAAAGCAGCTGCTTCAGGAGGCCGGTTACGCGGACGGATTCACATTTACCGTGAAGGTTCCTTCGAACTACACATATCACGTGCAGACGGCGGAGGTTCTGGCAAACCAGCTGAAGAAGGTCGGCATCACCATGAAGATCGAGCTGATCGAGTGGGCGACCTGGCTTTCGGACGTCTACAAGGGCCACAACTGCGACGCGACCATCATCGGTCTGGATTCGCAGCTTGCACCCAGCGACATCCTGAAGTATTACATCGGCGGTTCGACGAAGAACTTCATCAACTATAAGAGTGATGATTTCGACGCCAAATACAACGAGGCTATGGCAACGGTTGACACCGACCGGAAGGTTGCTTTGTACCACGAGCTGCAGAAGTGCTTAAGCGACGATGCAGCATCCGTGTTCCTGCAGAGCCCGTCCCTGATGGTGGCGGTCGCAAAGGGCCTGACCGGCTACACCTTCTATCCGGTGTACGTGCAGGATATGGCTTCGGTGGAATGGGCGACGAAGTAATCGTTCGGACCCTCGGGGCGGTACGGCCGACCCGAAAATTGAAATGAAAAATGAAAGGAGGGCACCCGTATGAAGTGGATCAGAAAAGGCGTCGCCGTGCTGATCGCAGTACTGGCGCTCTCCTTTGTCACCTTTTTGGCGTTCCAGATCCTGCCGGGCGACCAGGCAATGCTGAAGCTTGGGACCAACGCTACGCCCGAGGCTCTGGAGGCTTTGCGCGAGGAGATGGGGTTAAATGACCCGTTCCTCGTTCGGTACGGGCGGTGGCTCGGCGGTGTGTTCACCGGTAATTTCGGCGAGTCCTCGAACTACAAGATGCCCGTCACGGAGCTGCTGTGGCAGGTGCTTCCGAACACTCTGCTTCTGGCGGCAATCTCGATTTTAATGATCCTTCTGATCGCATTCCCGCTCGGGCTTCTGTACGCCCGCTTCCCCGGGTCGGCGGTGGATCGGACGGGAGCGATGCTCAATCAGACCATGATGGCGGTTCCCGCATTTTTCCTGGGTCTCCTGATCTCTGTCGTGCTGGGACTTTGGCTTCGCATGTTCAGTCCGGGAGCGTTTGTCTCCTATGACGAGAGCCTGTCCGGGTGCATCGTTTACCTGATCTTCCCGGCGCTTGCGATTGCGCTTCCCAAGGCGGCGATGACGGTTCGCTTCCTGCGCAGCGCCCTTCTTACCGAGCGTGCGAAGGACTATGTGCGGACGGCCCGCAGCAAGGGCCTTTCGGAAAATAAGGTGCTTCTCCTCCACATGCTGCCAAACGCCCTTCCCGGCGTGCGGACATTTATCGGCGTCATCGTATCGGAGATCATCGCCGGCAGTATCGTGGTGGAGCAGGTGTTCGGCGTGAACGGCCTCGGACGGCTTCTGGTGCGGTCAATCTCGAACCGGGATTACAATGTCGTTCAGGCGATCGTTTTGTATATCGGAATTGTTGTCCTGCTGGTCAACAGCGGGATGGAATCGGAGTAACTGCCGGGTTGCGGCGGGTAACGGTGAAAAGACTGCCGGCGGATAGCGGCGGGATCGGAACAGGAAAGGACGGAAACGAAAGGTGAAGCGGAAGCATTCCTTCAATTTCATCTGCGGATGCGTGCTTCTCCTCCTGACAATCATATTGATTGCAGGGGGCTTGTTCCTGACGTCCTACGGCCCGGACGATATGGATTACACCTCGAAGACCCTCGCCCCGTCGCTTAAGCATCTCTTCGGCACGGACCACCGCGGCCGCGATGTCTATACCCGTGTCGCTTACGGAGCGCTCACCTCGGTGCTGATCGGCGCGATGACTGTGGTCATCGGAGGAATCTTCGGTACCCTCATCGGAGCGCTTGCCGGCTATATCGGAGGCTTGTTTGACGCGATCATCATGCGCATCAACGACTGCCTTCTGGCGTTCCCGAGCATTCTTCTTGCGCTTGTTTTCGTCGGCGTGTTCGGTGCATCGGAGAAAAATGTGGTCATTGCCCTCGGCATACTCTTTGTGCCGAGTATCGCCCGTGTGGTGCGAAGCGATGTGCGGACGCAGCTGCAGTCGGATTATGTGGTAAATGCGAAGCTGCTCGGAGCATCCCCCGCACGGATCCTGTTTGTTCATATTCTGCCGAATCTGCGCGCCACCCTGCTGGTGACGATGGCGGTCGGCTTTAACAATGCGGTCCTGGCGGAAGCCGGCATGAGCTACTTGGGACTCGGCGTGCAGCCGCCCAAGGCAAGCTTAGGCCGTATGCTCTCCGAGGGCCAGTCGTACCTCGGGAGCGCGCCGTGGATGGTGCTCTTCCCGGGCCTTATTCTGGTGCTTGCGGTCCTCGGCGTGGCGCTTCTTAGCGACGCCTACTCCGGCAATCAGGGCGACACCGGAAGCCCTGCCCGCATCCGCGCACGGGTCAGCAGAAAACTTGCCGAGGCAGGGTACGGAGTCAATAAGATTGATGGGAATAATACCGACGAAGATAAGACCAACGGGGACAATGTCGAAGAACGCAGCTCCGAAGGTAGTAACGGAACCGGAGAAGTGTTGTCTGATGGCAACATCGTTTTGACGGTGCGAAACCTGTCGGTTGGTTTTGAGAGCGCAGACGGATCCCTGCAGCCGGTGGTGAAGGATGTGAATTTTACGCTTCATGCGGGCGAGCGGCTCGGTATTGTCGGCGAGTCCGGCAGCGGCAAGAGCATGACGGCGCTCTCAGTGATGGGGCTTCTGCCCGACACGGCAGGCGTGGTGGGCGAGGTGATCCTTCACACGGAAGCCGGCCCGTTCAATGTGCCCGCTTGCACGAAGAAGGAGCTTGCAGTTCTCCGCGGTGATTCGATGGCGATGGTTTTCCAGGAGCCTATGACTTCCCTGAACCCCACGATGCCGATCGGTCGCCAGATGCGGGAAATGCTGACGCACAACGGTGTTCATTTGACGAAGGAAGAACAGGACAAACGCCTCGCGGACGCTCTGCTGGAGGTTGAGCTGACGGAGACGGAGCGCATCCTGCGAAGCCGTCCGAAGGAGCTCTCCGGCGGACAGCGGCAGCGCGTGATGATTGCCATTGCAATGCTTCTGCGGCCCAGATTGTTAATCCTTGACGAGCCGACGACGGCGCTTGACGCCGAGACAAGGGAAGGCATTCTTGCGCTTCTTATGGAACTGCAGAAGCGGCACGGAATGGCTGTGCTGTTTATCTCCCATGAACTTGCGGTGGTGCGCCGCATCTGCAGCCGCGTGATGGTGATGAACGCCGGCGAGATTGTCGAGAAGGGAACCGTCGAGGAGATCTTTGAGGCCCCGAAGACCGCGGAGACCAAGCAGTTATTGCAGTCTCTGGCCGGGACCGATTTCCGGGATCGAATGCATTACGATCCGGAAGGGCCGGTTATTCTGGATGTTTCGCATCTCCACGTATATTACGGTAAGCGCAGAGGCCGCAATCCGTTGAATTATGAGAATAAGGTTCTTGAGAATTTTGCCATGGAGCTTCGCGAGGGCGAGTGCCTGGGGATCATCGGCCGAAGCGGCAGCGGTAAGTCAACCCTTGCCCGGTGCATTGCGGGACTGATCCCGAGACAGGCCGGCACGATCACAACCAAGGCGCGGATCGGCATGGTGTTTCAGGATCCCTACGGAAGCTTAAACCGCGTAAAGACAGTGCAGTGGCTTCTGGAGGAGCCGATCCGAAACCGGCAGAAGAAGGAACTGAAGGAAGCGCTGAGGGCGCTTCGCAAGGGAATTATCCATGGCAATCCCGAATCGGCGAAGGAAGCCGGCGGAAATAAGAGGGACAGAAAGAAGAATATCGTGAGTATGTACCGCGAGCAAGCCGGAGAGCGCGAGAAGCAGGTACGGGAGATGCTCACGGCAGTCGGGCTTTCGGAGGAGTTTGCGGGACGCAAGATCACGGAACTCTCCGGTGGACAGCGCCAGCGCGTGGCCATCGGTATGGCAATCCTCGGCAAGCCGGACATCCTGATTTTGGATGAGCCGGTGTCGGCATTGGACGCAACCGTGCAGGAGCAGGTACTCGCCCTTCTTGCGGATTTCCACGACCGCTTTAATCTGACCTATCTCTTCATCACCCACGACGAGGCGGTAATGAACCGTATGGCCCACCGGGTAATCTACCTGAAGGGGAAACCGGCGGAGAAGTTCGAATGAGAAACTCGGAAGACTGATCCGGTTGAGAACATTACAATGATGAGTTCAGCCGGGAAATTTTGAGGAAATTCCCAACCTGTACCATGGAAAAACGTTGAAACAGGAAATTGCATGGTACAATCTCAAAAAAGACAAAAAAGCGATTGTTTCAGCTTGTTGAAACAATCGCTTTTCTATTTCTTGAGAAATAACTGTTCGGCTTAAGATCCATGTACATCCGACTGGCGACCATTCACCGCGCGGACAGTCAGTACCGGTCTTCCGGATTGTATTTTGTCCGGTAGCCGGGATTGTTCTCGGGACGCAGTGCGTTCGGGTACATGGTGTCCGAATAGATATCGGTTTGGAGGCGCCGGATCAGCTTGAATACCTCCTGATAATCCGGGATGTCCTGGATGGCGATGGCTTCGGTGCGGCCGACGGTGGACAGCCGGGCGTCGCCCACGACAGCGCCGCAGGTCATGGTAATGTCTCCACAGTCTGTCATGCGGTCAATCACGCCGCGGTGCATGTTGACGTTGGAAATCTCAGTGAAGGGCTTGAAGACAATCTCCTTCGTGAATACGCCGCGGCTGACGTAAACGCCGCGCTCGGTGACGGCATACTCAATATTTCTCTGCCGGAAGACGGAGAGGATCACGCCGCCGAGGTAGAGCCAGACCGGCATCAGATGGATGAGAAAGAAGATACCCATGAAGCCTTTCACCGAACTTGTCATACCGTTGACGGGTGTGTTTTTGAGCAACAGGATAAACATCAGATCAAATGCTCCCCAGATCAGTGCGAAGAAGAGGAGCGGGTTGAAGATGCATTCCAGAATAAAGCATTTGGCGGTTGGACGCCCCCGCCACAGCGGGCGTTCCCCGTCAAGATACGCATCTAAATCAGTCATGGCTTTTCCTCCGTACTTTCACGCAATCTGCCCGCATTGCCAATGCTTTGCGGGCAGAATATTTATTTGTTCACACCGGTCATCCGACCAATGCTTCCGCCTCATCGAGAAGCTTGCTGAACTTCTGCAGTGCTTTCTCCACAGGCTCCGGAGTGGAGAGGTCAACGCCGCCGTGGGCGAGGGCATCCATCGGATAAACGGAGCAGCCGAGGGACAGGAATTCGAGGTACTTCTTTACCGCAGGCTCGCCGTCGCGAAGGATACCTTCGGAGAGAGCGACAGCGGACGAGTAGCCGGTCGCGTACTGGTATACATAGAACGGACGGTAGAAATGCGGGATGCGGGACCATTCGTACTGCACTTCATCGTCGATGACAAGATCGTCTCCGAAATAGAGCTTGATCAGGTCGAGATAAATCTTGTTGAGATCCTCGGGAGTTGCACTCTCGCCGTTCTGCACGCGGGTGTGGGCAAGCTGCTCAAACTCGGCAAACATGGTCTGGCGGAAGACAGTTCCGCGGAAGTTTTCCAGATACTGGTTGATCAGGAAGAGCTTCATCGTCTTGTCCTCGGTGATGGAGAGCAGGTGCTCCACAAGGAGGTTCTCGTTGACCGTAGACGCAACCTCTGCGATGAAGAGAGCGTAGTCGTCGTACTGCAGCGGCTGGTTCTCATGGGTCAGATAGGTGTGCATCGAGTGACCCATCTCATGGCAGAGTGTGGACACCGAATCCAGCGTCCCCGTAAAATTCATGGAGATGTGCGGGGTTGTCTTGCAGGAGCCGATGGAGTAAGCGCCGCTTCTCTTGCCGGCGTTGGGGAAGACATCCACCCAGCGGGAGGCAAGACCCTTCTTGACGGTCTCCACGTAGTGCTCCCCGAGAGGCGCCACGGCAGCCAGCAGAAGCTCTTTGGCTTCATCGTAGGTGTAGGAGACGGTCACATCCTTCGTGATCGGGGTGTAAAGGTCGTAGTAGTGGAGCTCATCGAGTTCCAGAAGGCGCTTGCGAAGGCGCAGATAGCGGTACATTTCCGGAAGGAATGCGTGCACGGTGGAAACCAGATTGTCGTACACGGACTCGGGAATGTTGTTGTTCGCAAGAGATGCCTCGCGGTTTGAATTGTAGTGGCGGAGTCTCGTGTTGAGGGAGCTTTCCTTCAGGCGGTTTAGGTAGGTAGCGCCGAAGGTGTTGTTGAGGGCGCGGAAGCCCTTGTAGAAGTTCTCAAAGGATTTCTTCCGGATCTCACGGTTCGGATTCTCCTGAAGCGAGATGTAGTTCGCCTGTGTAAGCGGGAACGGGTGCTCCGGGTCGTCCGGATTGGGAACATCGTCAAACTTCATGTCCGCATCCATCAGCATGTCCGCAACATCGCCGCCGGCGCCGCTGATCTCGCCGAAGGCAGCCACGATCGCTTCCTCGGCAGCGGTCAGGGTGTGCGGCTTCTGGCGCAGCAAATCCTCAAACAAATGAAGGTACGGAGCAACCTCCGGAGCCTTCCGGTAGCTTTCCAGAACCTCGTCCGAAAGGGACAGGATCTCGGGATCCATATAGGAGACGGCGCCCATAAACTGAACGTACAGGGAATCCGCCTTGTTCATCATGCTCTGGGATTTGGTGTCACGGGCGTCCTCCGTGCGGCGCTGGAATGCGTAGCCGTGAAATGCCTCAAGCCGCGCGCCGAGCTCGTATACCGTGCGGTAAGCCTCCGCCACAACAGCAGCGCCGTCGCCCAGCTTGCCGCGGAAGGATGCGATCTTCTCCAGATCGGCGCTTAAGCGGCCGAACTCTGCTTCCCACGCATCGTCATCGACAAATAAGGACGTCAGGTCCCACAGGTATTCCCGCTCTATGTCTTTTCTATCTTTTACTTGTTCTGCCATAAAAACTTCCTCCGTTCTACCGCGCGCGTGCGCGCGGCTCTTTCCCACAATCTTACCACGATGGAGGGTTCTTGGCAAGACTCAACTGAACTGTTGCGGGCGGCATCGGGCTGATTCCGCTTGACGGGGTATTTGCCGTATGATACCATGTACGGAGCGGAAAATACCGCTGCGAGGGGGAACGTTTATGAGGAGAAAATGCATTTTCCTTGTGCTGATCTGCGCTGTGGCAATCCTGGTATCGGCGTGCGCCAAGCAGGAGGAGAAGAAGCCTTCGAAATACGGGTTCCGGCAATATTTCAAAACCGGTGATGACCGCGTTTTGATCGAGGAGTTCGAGGTAAACGGAAACGGAACGCCACACCTATGAGTCCGAAGGTATACTGTCCTCCGGTTTGCCGACGCCCAGGAAGACAAATGTGACGGAACAAAACATATTCTTTTATGATTCCGAGCAACGGCTGCTCCGGTCCGAGGAGACGGAAATCAGGGAACAGATAAGGGGGAAGGATCAGTGGGATGTTGACGTGTCCGAAGTCCGGTATGAGTCGGAATATGAGTACGACGAAGCAGGAAAAACAATGCAAAAATACCGGGTAAATGCGTATACCGGCGAGAGGATCAGAAAATGCGTCTATCAATACGATCCCGACGGGAATGAGATTTTTCATCAGGTATATGCAATAGACGATCCCATGCCGGGAAGATTAGCCGAGGAGTATACGGAAACCATCTGTGAAGACCCGGAGATCCGCGGCAGGATCCTCTGCAGAACAACCACAAGTTACGGATTTAATGAAGAGATTGAATACATAGAGACCTGGAATTTCGTGGAAATGGATACGAACGGTCATGATTGGAAATCGGAATACTACGTTGATGACACTCTCTGGGCGGCGGAAGACGGCCTGGTCTGGGAAGAGTATCGGAGAGAGGTACATTTTCCGAGTCCGGAGGGAGGACGGGACGAAGTGTACACCCGCGGAACCTTCGATTCGGAGGGCAGACTGCGCACTGTGGAAAACCTGTATTATACTCCGAAGGAGATCCTGGAATATGACGAGAAAGGCAGACAGGTCGCGGGAGGAAGTGCCGAGGGCAGAATTATTTGGGAATACTGGGAGAATGAAGATTGATATGAAGAAGATCGCGTTTTTACTGATGCTGTGCCTTGTGGTCCTGCTTGCTGCGGCATGTGAGGAGAAAGAAAAACCGGCGGCACCGAAGGGAGCCACCGGAGAGTCGTACGGATACCGGAAGTACTATGTGGACGGTGAAGAACGGGTGCTTATGTCGGAATTTACGGTAGAAGGTAATGTCCGGACGTTGAAGGAGTGTTACGGAGACAAGGTAAAGAAGGAAACGGTACGGTATTATGACGAGACCGGGGAGACACCGATAAAGGAGACAGAGCAAAACAATGTGTACGGGACATACACGGAAAAACAATACGATGCGGAAGGCCGTGTGGCTTGCGTGATCAACAGAAGATTTGAGGGGGAGGAGGAAGCTCGGTGGGCTGACAAAATAAGCCTGCCGATGGAGTTCCTTGATTGCCCCTTCAGTACGACATGTAAGCATTATTCCTGGGATTGCTTCAACCTCTGGCAGCAGCTGGGTATCACCGATCCGGAAGTTTGCTGGGACTGCGGCAACTGTTCGGAAATGAGAGAGGAATATACGTACCGGGGAGATTCCAATGTCGTTGCGACGATCGTCACAACCTGGGATGACGAACACTATAACTGTTATTTTGAGCGGGGTGACGGAGACATTGTCCTCAAGGCTTTCTGCAACTCCGATGAATCCCATTATGAGGAAACCTATGACGGATCAACGAACACGGGATTCCTTCAGTGGCAGACCCGGGATCCCGAGACGAAGCAGATTCGGTCGGTAGAGGGGAGAAAGCAGTATGACCGGCTGGGAAGACTGGTCCGCTTTTTTACCCAACAGGGGGATGAGTCCGTAGAAATTGCACTGAAATACGAAGAAGACGGGACTTCCGTAAGGGAGACAACGAAAAATCTGAGAACCCGGGATACAGATACGGACGGCAACGGACCGAAAGAGGAATACGTACACATCGAGACACAGGTGTATGATACGAAAGGGAGACGGATCAGGCAGGAAACAGAAGTGACAACGGATGGAGCGGTTGCCGACAAGACACGCACAGAGGTTATATACGATGATGCGGAAAGAATAGTGAGAACGAAACGCTACGAGTTTGCTCCGGGAACCGGGGAGTGTTATCTGGGCGCGGAGACTACGGAATCAACTGATGCCAGCAATATTCAGATACGTTATTACCGGGAGCCGGGATCCGGGTCGGATGGTCGGGAACCGATGCTCTCCTCGGAAACTTCCTGCGAATTTTATGAAGATCCGGAAATTGCGGGGAAAGTAAGATGTCAGAAGTATGTGTACTATGATGAAAACGGAAGGGTTTCTCACGAGCGCAGAAGTTATTTTACCGATTTGCTGGCTTACGGGGTGGACTGGGATTTCGAGTACATGCCGGAAAAAGTAAAAAGTAAGTACCGGTGGGAAGTGTATCGGGAGGAGGAAGTTCAGTATTCGGAACCGGGTTCTCCGGAGGAAGCGAACGTAAAGAAGAACGGCATTTTTGATTCGCAGGGCCGACTGGAGAAGGTTGAGAAGCCCGAAACATTTTACACCGAATACACGGAATACGATGAGAAAGGCCGTATGGTTGCAAATATACGTACCAATGTGTCCGGAAGCAGATTAGGGTATGAATGGGAGTATTGGGGTGACAGCGAATAGGAGAAAAGGCCATGGCCCGGCACGCCGCTTTCATTGACACCGGTCGTAAAATATGGTACGATAAGCAGAATGAAACAAGGAAAAAAGGAGAGTATGAAATTATGGAAGGAAAGCTGACGGAAGCGCAGCTCAAAGGGTTGACGGAAGGCGATTTCCGAAAGATCCGGCAGGAGTTGTGGGATATCAACAACGAAAAGAAACCGCCGGTTTTGAAGGCGTTAAATGAGGCGCGCGCACAGGGTGATCTGAGCGAGAACGCCGAGTATTCCGCATCGAAGGCGAAACTCCGCGCGATGGAGGGCCGGGAGCGCTACCTGAACAACCTTTTGGATAACAATCCGAAGTTTGAGGAGACCGCGGGTCCGGATGAGGCTGGGATGAACAATACGGTCCGGCTGCATTCGGAGAAGACCGACCGTGACATGACGATCAAGATCGTGACATGGATCCGTGTTGATCCGCTTCAGCGGAAGGTGAGCATCAATTCGCCGGTCGGGAAGGCGGCCTACGGACAGAAGGTCGGCGACCGCGTGCTTGTCACGCTGGACAGCGGCGAGACGTACTACATTACCATTCTGGATATCGATAAGACAACGACGGAAGATGACGACGTGATCAATTCGTACTGATTCTGCGGCGAAGCGGGTGAGCGATGGAAGATTTCATATTCAGTTTGAACGCGACCGTGCCGGTGTTTCTGGTGATCGTGCTCGGGTTCGTGCTTCGCAAAATAGGGCTGCTGAACGAGGAGTTTGCCCGGGTCGGCGATAAACTGACATTTCGTGTCACGCTGCCGGTCCTTTTGTTCACGCAGCTTTCCACGGTGGACTGGTCGGAGAGCTTTGACGGCCGGTTTTTCCTTTTTTGCGTAGTTGCGACATGTGTTTCGTTTGGGCTGATCTACGGTCTGTCGTGGCTCATTTTACGGGACAGACACACCATCGGAACCTATGCTATGGTAAGCTTTCGCGGGAGCGCCGCGGTGCTCGGGATCGCGTTCGTGTCGAATATTTACAACGGCTCTGTCGGGTTTGCCCCGCTGATGATCGTTGCGGTGGTCCCGTTCTACAACCTCTTCTCCGTGCTCGCGCTGGCAATCAGCGCCCGGAAGGAGGACAATGTAAAATTTTCCGTGCGCTCGGTGGCCTTTGAGGTTGTCACGAACCCGTTGATCCTCGCGGTGCTGCTGGCCCTGCCGGCGGCGCAGTTCCACTGGACGGAACTGCCGGGGATGACAATCCCGTTCAAATTCCTCACAAGCGTGGGCAACATGGCTACCCCGCTGGCCCTTCTGGTCCTGGGAGCCGGCTTCGAGCATAAAGAGGCGGTTGCCAAGGCCCGGCTGGTGCTGTCTGCGGCGTTGATCAAACTGGTCCTGCTGCCGGCGGTGTTTGTGCCGGCTGCCGTGTGGCTCGGGTTCCGGAACGAACAGCTGCTGGCGATTGCCGTCATGCTTGCGTCGCCGACCACGGTCGCCTGCTATATCATGGCGAAAAATATGAAAAACGACTCCGCGCTGGCCTCGGGAACGGTTCTTGCGGCAACGGTGCTCTCTCCGCTGACCATCACGGCATTGGT
Source organism: Lachnospiraceae bacterium (assembly GCA_017962105.1). GTDB lineage: Bacteria > Bacillota > Clostridia > Lachnospirales > Lachnospiraceae > ISDg. Next base: position 19,024 of record JAGCVY010000026.1, on the reverse strand, counting down.
ATTCATCCTGCGCGTCTGCGGCTATATCTGATGGCTTTTCGTATTGACGGTGAGGGGAAACATTTTCCCGAAAGGTTGTAATTTCCCGCGGGGTACTATATAATAATTTTGGCCGGAAGTGACGGCCGGTGAGAGAAAGGGGTTTGCATCATGATTGAACTGGAAAATGAAGAAATCTTATGGAAGGACCGGAAGCACTGGATGTGGTTCCCGTTTTCCTTTACCAGATACTCGGTGACGAAAGAGCACCTCAACCTGGATGTCGGATTCTTTAAGACGACCTATGATGAGACGCTTTTGTACCGTATTGTCGACGTCCGTCTGGTCCGCACCTTCTGGCAGAAGCTTTTCGGCACCGGAACGGTACAGGTGTTCAGCCGTGTTGATACACAGAAAGTGATCGAGCTGAAGAATATCAAGAAACCGAAGCAGGTCAAGAAACTGATTTCCCAGCTTGTGGAGCAGGTCCGCAACGACAAGAAGGTTGTCGGCAAGGAGTTCTACGGCATGATGGGCGGCGGAATGCCGATGCAGGATCTGGACGGAGACGGAATGCCCGACATGCCTGATTTTGACGGCGACGGCGATCCGGATGACGGCCCGATGCACTGACGCCGTGCGGTCTCGGAAACGAGGGATATTTTCCTATTGACAAACCGAAAACCGTGGCATATTATGCAATCAGCGGCAATGATTTTTCAATTTCGGATCTGCGGAAAGCCCGCGGGTTTGGGATTGTAGGAAGTCGTGGTAACGGTGCGTACAGCACCGGCATTTATCTTGCATACAAAGGAGTATGAACATGTTCGAAAAGATTCTGGAGATCCTGCAGAACCAGCTTTCCATCGATGTGACGGGTGTTACGGAGGATACATCCTTCCGCGATGATCTTCGCATTGACTCGCTGGATCTGTACGAAGTAGTGACAGCGCTTGAGGATGAGTACGGTATCGAGATTCAGCCGGAAGACCTTGACGGGATCACGACCATCGGTGATGTTGTGGAGTTCCTTGCAAAGCGCGGGATCGAGTAATCTGTGAGCCGGAATGTGGCCGGCGATAATTGAGAAGAAGACAAAAGCGGCGCAGCCTTTCAGGGCTGTGCCGCTTCTTTGTTTTTGTAAGTTGTTCCGGTTATTCCTCGGGCTTCTCCTGATCCTCCTCCGGTTCTACGGGAGGCCCCTGGGCGATATCGTCGAGGACATGCGTCGTGTCATCGCGGGGAGAGGCATCCTTGTTCACCGGGTCGGTGCGAAGGCTTTCCACGTAGGGATACTCATACGGGGAAAGCACCGAAACCGTCAGATCATCGATATAGTAGGAGCAGTACAGACCCACGCTGTTGGGGAGCTCCTCCGAGGTACCGATGAGGATGCTGCCGGAAGCGACATCGGAATCTGTCACCTTGACATAGAAAACACATTCATTCCAGCAGCCGCGAAGGGCGCGCACGGAGTTGCATTTGACGAAGCGTTCCTGCTCCTTCATCACGGGGTTGCCGTCCTTGTCGAGGGTGCGCAGGCCGTCTTTCCGGTTGTAGACGTAATCGAGAACCTTCTCCGTGTGATATGCGTCGTAAGCCGTAAAATACAGCGTGTCCGGAACACCGAAGCCCTCGTCCTCAAAATAGATCATACAGCGGATGCAGAGGACTTTGTCGATCAGATCGTTAAATGTGAGTCCGTTCTCAATGTTCAACCGAAGTCCGAACCCGCTTAAGCCGTGGTATTCCTGACGGCGGCGGGAGACCTTGACGGAATAGTAACCGGAGTAGGCGATGCGGTCGGTGGTATAAATCTCCGCGTTGTTGCATGTGTTGGACGGGGCAACGCGGTTGCCGTCATCGCGCTCGAAGTTGTTGGCATAGATCATGCTGCCGTGTTCCGAGGACGCTGTCTGAACAAGCTTGCCGTCGGAAGTCCAGGTCGCCATGGCGTTGTACCAGCCGTTTTTCAGATCGGCGATAACAGGCGTCGGCGTCGGCGAAGGACGCGACGGCGTCGGCGTGGGTGTCACCGTTGCAATCGGTGTGGGTGACGGAGACAGCGGTGTTTCCGTCGGAGACGGGGCAGGCGTGGAGGTTACGGCGGGAGTCGGAGCCGGCAGATCTTCCGAGCCGGGAAGTCCCGTGCAGGCGCAGAACAAAAGCGTCAGACAGACTGCCTGCGCCATGAGAACTATTTTCCGAAGAAAACGCTGATGGTTCATCCTGTTCCCGGACCGCTGTGATGCATGCGCCAACGGCCGCCCGCTCCTTTCCTGTATTTACTTCGGGATATCCGGCATGCTGCCGTTCCCCGGGGAATTACCCCAAAAAGCGGGGAGTGGTTGGTGCCACTCCCCGGACCTTTCTGAATCTTGAAGAGTTCTACATACTGTCTCTTGGGAATTATTCGGTAGGCTCTTCCTCAGCAGGCTTGTGCTCTTCCCAGTAAGCATTGAAGGCTTCGTAGTCGCCTACGCCGTCAATAACCGTGACGTTCAGGTTGTCAATCAGGATATCCTCCTTGCCCTTGCCATCCGCACACTCGAAGTAGAGGCGGCCGGTAGTTCCGGAAATGTCGGTAGGAAGGAACACTGTACCTTCGCAGTGGATCCATTTGCCGTCGGACGACGTTCCGGTAATACGGTTGTAAGCCGGATATACCGTGCTGGAAGCCGTGCCGGCTTCTTTATCCTTGATGTACTGGAACTGCGTGGTGAGGGAGACTAACATATCCGTTACGCCTTCCTTCATCGATACGCATTTCGCATCGAAACTGATCTTGAATCCCTTGCCGTACCACTTCGGGTCGATATCCATGGAGATACCGTTCCAGCTGTTTGTTCTTCCGGTACAAACCAGGCAATTGGAACCGTCTACGCCAAGACCCTTACCGAAATCAGCCATACCGGAACCGATTCCGCCGAAAAGCAGGTAGACCAGAGAAGGATCCTGCTCAACGAGCCCCTGGTTTTCTTCTGTGGCATCCTTCAGGAAAAGGCCTTCCGGTGCGGAATCAAAGTCACACTTGAAAAAGCAATTCGGATCCGGCGTAGGAGTCGGAGAAGGTGTCGGTGTGTTCGTAGGGCCTTCCGGGGTCGGCGTTGCAGCCGTCGTAGGCGTGGAACCCGAATCCGAAGGTGTATTGTTCGCGCTGCCGCAAGCGGACAACATGCCGACGATCAGAACAAGCGTCAGCAATAACGCAATTTTCTTCATGAAAAAATACCTCCTTGTCTTGATAACAAATATGAAACCTCGTGAAAGAGCAGAGGTTCATACTGCTCAAAGAATAGCATTATCCACGAGAAAAGTCAACAAGTACGTGGGCGCGCACTCGCGTGTACGCGCGCGTTGACTTGACATTTTCCATTTTTACGGCTAAAATACAGATGTTTTTATGATGTAGTATTATGCCCTTAATATGGGGGCGTCAGAGAGGACGGTAACATCGGCATGTGGCATTTTACGAAAATGCATGGCTGCGGCAACGATTATGTGTATTTTGACTGCACGAAGGAGGCTCTTCCGAAGGCATCCGATGCGGCGGTGTTCATGAGCGACCGCAATACCGGCATCGGCGGGGACGGCATTATCCTGATTAAGAAGAGTGCGATTGCCGATTTTTACATGGAGATGTACAACCTGGACGGAAGCCAGGGGCGGATGTGCGGAAACGGCATCCGGTGCGTCGGCAAATTTGTCTACGACAAGGGGCTGACGGACAAAACCGAGATTACGGTGGAGACGCTCTCCGGCGTCAAATACCTGAAACTTTTCGTGCGGGACGGGAAGGTGTATGAGGTGACGGTGGACATGGGACATCCGTCCGTACAACCTGCGGATATTCCGCTTGCGGCGGAGGAGCCGGCGATCGCCCGGCCGATCGTGCTCGACGGGCGGAACCTTTCCTTTACCGCGGTGTCCATGGGAAATCCCCACGCCGTGATCCCTGTGGAAAGCACGGCGGACACGGATGTGGAGGGACTCGGGCGGCAGCTGGAGCATGCGCCGCTGTTCCCGGAGGGCGTGAATACGGAATTTGTCGAGGTGCTCGGCAGGAACGAGGTCAATATGCGTGTTTGGGAGCGCGGTTCGGGCGAGACGAAGGCCTGCGGGACCGGCGCCTGCGCAACGGCCTACGCGTGCCGTCTCCTCGGATTGACGGACGATGCGGTCACCGTTCACCTTTTGGGCGGGGATCTGCGGATTGTCTATGATGCGGAAAATGACACCGTCTTCATGACCGGTCCTGCGGTGACCGTGTTTGAAGGCGAGATCGACTGGCCGACGGAGCAGTAGGAAGCATCGGCCGCGTTTCGGCGGGCTGCAGGGGAACGTGCAGAGCCTTCGCGATGCACGACGGAGGAATCCTTTGATGAGACAGAAAGGAACGGAAAAACGGGTCTGGGCATGGTTGTTGACAGCGGTCATGATTGCATCGCTGCTGATCCCGTGCGGCGTTTTGTTCCCAGCAGGGCGGCGGGCAAGTGCGGATGAGACCGGTGATGAGCCGGGCAGCGAGGTGATGGCGGCATACGTCAACAATGCCACCGGCGCAAACGTAAGAGTTGCGCCCGGCACGGGAAGCGACCAGCTTCTGGACCGGAACGGGAACCCCGTGCAGCTCACCCCTTCGACGATCGTACATATCCTGAAGAACGTGACGTATAAAAGCGGCAGCGAGACCACCGAGTGGTCACAGATCCAGTTCGATTACTGCGGGGAGAAGAATCTCACCGGGTACACGATGACGAAGTTTCTGATGGAGTTTGACGAGAAGGCCCGCGATCCGGAGTTTGAGGAGGAGTTGGACAAACAGGGCTTCCCGGAATCCTATCGCGAGGTCCTTCGGGCAATCCATCAGTGGAATCCCACCTGGACGTTCCAGGCGGAGCTTCTGGATCTGGACTGGAGCACGGCGGTCAATGCGGAATACAACAAGTGGCCGACCATCACAAACAATAACAGCGACTACTTAAGCAGCTGGAAATCCCACGACGAAGCGGATTACCGGTATGCGGTTGACGACGGCAACGGCGGCCTGAAGGACGGCGGATGGATCCTGAAGGACGGCCGGTATGCAAGGGCTTCGAGAGGAATGCTTGCGTACGCCATGGATCCCCGGAACTTCCTTGCCGAGAGCACGATCTTCATGTTCGAGGATCTGGACTACAACCCGAACGTTCAAACCCAGGCCGGCGTGGAGCGTATCCTCAGCAAATACGACCCTGCCAACAATAACCGCGGTACCTTCGGCAACCCGGTGGACGGGACCACCCACGCTGCACTCTTTATGCAGGCGGCGGAGCAGTCGGGGGTTAATCCGTACTTCCTCGCTACCCGAAGCGTCCATGAGGTCAACAACTCCGACATCATGCGGGGCAACGGCGTCAAGGTGACTGTCAACGGCGAGGAGGTCGTAAAATACGTAGGCATCTATAACTACTACAACTTCGGCTCCTATGCGGCCGACGGCATGGGCGTTATCGAGCACGGGTTGTGGTTTGCCGCTTCGACGCCCGGCGCGTCCACCATCGAGAGTCAGGGGTATGACGATCTGCGGCCGTGGAACACCCGCACCAAGGCGATCATCGGCGGCGCGATCCGTCTCGGCAACGAGTATGTGAAGACCGGACAGAACACCCCGTACTATCAGAGATACAATGTCGCACCGAAGAAAAACCCGGACAACGGAAGACTCTATGAGCGGTACGGCCACCAGTATATGTCGCTGGTAACGGCCCTGTATCAGGAATCCAGCATGTACTACACCGGATTGCTCGATGATTCGGCAACCGGCGACGATACCCTTGTCTCGGCGATCGAAACGCCGTTCGTGTTCATCATCCCCGTGTACAAAAACATGCCGGAGACGCCCTGCGAGCGCCCCAACGGCGACGGCAATCCGAACCCGTATCTGGCCAGCCTCACGATCGAGGGACATGAGCTTTCGACGGCATTTTCCTGGAAGACGCTGGAATACAGCCTCACCGTTGAGGAGGATGTGGAGACGTTAAATATCACGGCAACGCCGCTGGCGAGAACCACACAGGTTGCGGGAGCCGGAGAGATAAAGATCCTGTACGGGGAAAATACGTACACGATCAAGTGTAAGGCACAGGATGGCACGGTCGTCCGGTATCAGCTTAAGATCATGAGAAAGGGCGACGGCGTGAATCCGAGCGTGACGCCGACTCCGGTGGATGACGATTGGGTGACACCGACTCCCACCGCCACACCGACTGCGGAGCCCACCAAGCCGGCAACGCCGACACCGACGCCGGAGGAAGAAAAAATCACGTCGACAACCTACCAGGTGACGGAGGAATCCATCTCCGCCGTCGAACCCGGAACAAGCGCCGCGGATTTCCTGAAGGGAATTACCGTGAGCGGCGGCACCGCAACGCTTCTGAACGCAAAGGGAGAGAAGGTGACGGAAGGCACGGTGGGAACCGGATGGACGTTGAAGACGGCGAAGTACAGCATCCCGATCATCATCTACGGGGATGTCACCGGAGACGGCGCGATCACCGCGCTGGATCTTCTGTATGTCAAGCGGCACATCCTCGGGATCAACAGCCTCTCCGGCACGTTCCTGACCGCGGGAGATGTGAAGACCGGAGACGGGATAACGGCGCTGGATCTGTTGTATATCAAGCGCCATATTCTGGAAATTGCCGCGATCGTGCAGAAGCGGTAATCGGATCCGGGAGGAGCAGAGCCTGCGCAGGCCCCGCCGGTTATGAGAAAAAAGCGCGTTAGGAAAGTAACAGGAGTGAAGCAATGGTTGCCCGGTGTAGAAGCCGGGCAATCAACACGAAAACGGCACAATCATGAAGGGGGATCGCAATTTGAAACTTCAAAGAAAACTACTGGGAATTCTGTTGACAATATGTCTGCTGGCCGGTGTGATGGGCGGCATGGCGGAGACGGCATTTGCCGCGGATCCGGCCACTCTCACGGTGTCAAGCGGCAGCTGCGAAGTGGGAGGAACCGTAAAGGTGACCGTGAAGGTCAGCGCGCCGGAGGCAATCGGTGTCGTCGAATTTACACTGACTTATGACACTTCTCTTTTGGAATGTGAAGGGAAAAGCGGCTCAATCCACGAGCTTGACATAGACATTTCCGAGAAGAGCAAAACCTATACATACACCTTCAAGGGAAAGAAGGAAGGCACGGCGACCATCAAGGCCTCCGGCGTCGATATCCTTCCCCTGAACTGCGGAGACGCCTTCCCGGGCGGAACGAAGGTTTCCAACGGAACCGTCACCGTAAAGCCGCCGTACGTGGCATCTACCAACGCCTATCTGAAAAGCCTTTCCGTGGAGGAAGGCAAGATTTCACCGTCATTTTCCAAAGACACATACGAGTATTCCATGGAGCTTGACGGAAAGAAGCGCTCCGTCTCCGTGTCCGCGAAGGCCGAGGACAGCAAAGCAAAGGTTTCCGTGTCCGGCAACAAGGATCTGAAGGAAGGCAAGAACACCGTCTCGATCACGGTTACGGCCGAGGACGGTAAGACCAAGAAGACATATAAGATTACGGTAAACCGCGGACCTGCGCCGACGAACACGCCCACGCCGACCCCGAGTCCGTCCGCAACGCCGACGCCGGGACTTACGGTTCATGTCGACGAGCAGGATCTGACGCTTTTGGATGAGATCACCGCGCAGCTTCCGGAGGGATTTGCCGCCGCGGAGACCGATGTGAACGGATACCATGTTGCCGTGGCGTCCTCGGATCAGGAGGACACGAAGCTGGTCCAGCTCAGCGACGGCAAGCTGTACGTATTCTCCGCAGGAGAAGACGGGGCAGTGAAGTGTTACCCGCTGCAGACGGTAGCCGGCTCGGCGCGCCTGTACCGGTATCTTCCGAAGCCGGAAAATGTGGAGGTCCCGGATGGGTTTGCCGAGAACGAAGCCGACATCTTCGGCGAGCGACTTATAGTGTACCGCACCGAGGCGGAGCCGGATCTGGTTCTGGCGTATCTGCGAAGCCCCGAGGGCACCGAGGGATGGTATCTTGTTGATGTGAAGGAACAGACCGTTCAGCGCTATTCGGATGCGCTGTACACCGTGGTCCAGCCCACGGAGACCGTGACGCCGACGCCGGAGCTTTCCGCGGAACCGTCGCCGGAACCGACGGGAGAGGCCGGCCAGCAGGGCGGTAACGATCCGGAAACGCCGACACCGCCGGAGACCCCGGACAAGAACGGGGATGTCAATCCCGCACCCGCGAGAACCACCTCGCCGGGCGGATTCTGGAAACTGATCGAGAGCCTTTCGAAGCGCGAGAGGATCGGAGCCGGGATCATCGCCGGATTGTTCGGACTGTGCATCCTTCTTTTGGTGTTGCTGTTGATCGCGCACAACCGGAACGCGAAGGAGTATGACGCCGAGGAAGAACCGGAGGAGGATGACTCCGATGAAACCTTCGATCCGAGGCTGCTTCGCGAGGATTCGGCCAAGCACAAGGCCAAGGTTGCCGAGGCCATGACTGCCATGAAGTCGGCCGAGCAGGCGGAGCGCAAGGCGAAGAAATCCGTGGACGAGGCAAAGCGTGCGATGGATGAGCTCGAAGCCGGCAGGAAGAAGCCGAAGACGGCATCCAAGGCAGCGGCCGGCGAGGCTGCGAAGACCTCGGCCAAGTCCGGAAAACCGGTGAAGCCCGTGGAGGATAAGCCCAAGGCGAAGGTGAGGGAGAAGACTCCGGAGCCGGATGATTACGACGAAGAAGATTACCTGTAATATAAGGTGACAGCTCAACCACCGCGTGTCGTGCAGGGGGATGCGAATGTCGGTTGTTGAGTAAATAAAGCAAGTACAGAATTAGGAGTAACTGACATGACTGATTTGGAAACATTTTCCGTAAGCGGATACGAGCGTGTGGAGCATCGGGCGCTTCCGGACATCAATGCGGACGGCCTTGTGCTAAAGCATGTAAAGAGCGGCGCGAAGGTTGTACTTCTTGCGAACGACGACCCGAACAAGGTGTTCGCCATTGCCTTCCGCACCACGCCCATGGACAGCACGGGCGTGCCGCACATCATCGAGCACTCGGTGCTTGCAGGCTCGGAGAAGTATCCGGTGAAGGACCCGTTCACCGAGATGGCGAAGGGGTCGCTCAAGACATTCCTGAATGCATTTACCGCCCCGGATATGACCATGTATCCGGTGGCGAGCTGCAACTATAAGGATTTCAAAAACCTGGTGGACGTGTACATGGACGCGGTGATGCACCCGCTCATCTACCGCCGTGAGGAAATTTTCCGCCAGGAGGGCTGGCGCTACGAGATGGAGAGCCCGGAGGCGGATCTCACCATCAACGGCGTGGTGTACAGCGAGATGAAGGGGGTTTACTCCGATCCGGAAAGCAGCTTGCACCAGACGATGATGCAGGCCATGTACCCGGACGTGACTTACGGCGTGGAGTCGGGCGGCGACCCGAAGGTGATCCCGGAGCTTACCTATGAGGCCTTCAAGGAGTTCCATCACACCTACTATTCGCCGGCCAACAGCTACATCTACCTGTACGGCGACATGGATATGGCGGATATGCTGACCGAGCTCGACCGGTCGTATCTGTCCAAGTTTGATATCATTCCCGTGGATTCGGAGGTCGGCGTGCAGAAGCCCACGGGTTTCCGCCGCGTGGATATCCCCTACTCCGTGGAGGAGGGCGATGACACGAAGGACAAGACATATCTTCAATACGGTGTGAAGCTCTTCGACGGTCCCGACTTAAAGAAGTCGCTGGCGTGGGATGTTCTGTCCGGCATTCTCTTCAGCATGCCGGGCGCACCCGTGAAGAAGGCGCTTGTGGACGCCGGCATCGGCAACGACGTGGGCAGCTACGTCGTGTCAGATATGCGGCAGCCGGTTCTGGCGGTGACGGCCCGGGAGACCGAGCCTAAGAAGGCGGACGAATTCCTCCGCATCATCCGCGACGAGGTGGCGAAGGCCGCCCGCGAGGGAGTGAACAAGCGAAGCGTTCTGGGCGCACTGAACAGCGCCGAGTTTGCATACCGTGAGGCGGAGTTCGGCGGGTATCCGAAGGGCATTCTCTTCGCGGCAGCGTCGCTGTCCGGGTGCCTGTATTCGGAAAATGCGACATTTGACGCACTTGACAAAGCATACCTTTTCGAGGAGCTTCGCGGGGAGCTTGAGAACGGATACTTTGAGGGGCTTCTTCAGGAATTCTTAGACACCGACCATGCGGCTCTCGTGGTGATGACTCCCGAGCCCGGACTTGCGGGCAAGGAGGAGAAGGCGCTCGCGGAGAAGCTTGCGGCGAAGAAGGCGGCCATGAGCCCCGAGGAGATCGATGAGCTCGTGGCGAAGACGAAGGCGCTGAAGGAATTCCAGAGCCGTGTGGAGACGGAGGAGGAACTCTCCTGCATCCCGCTGCTCTCCATCGACGATATCGATAAGGAACAGCTTCCGGTGCCCTACGAGGTGACGAAGACGACGGACGGGATCCCGGTTGTGAAGATTGAAAACTTCGCCAGCGGGATCACCTATGTACAGCTTCGTTTCGACGCGACGGACATTCCACAGGAGGAACTGCCGTATCTGGGACTCCTCTCGGATGTCTATGCCTATATGGACACGGCCAACTACGGATACCGCGAGTTGCAGGACGAGGTGAACTTCTACACCGGCGGCATCAACGGGTATCTCGAGTCCACGCCCGTGAAGGGTGAGCTCGGCGCGATGCGCGGCCAGTACACCATCGCCGTCAAGGTGTTCGACGGCGGTCTTGCCAAGGGCCTCGACCTTGCGTGGGAAGGCATCGGACGTTTGCAGTTTACGGATACAAACCGTCTCCGCGAGATCTTAGCGGAGCTGGCGGTGCGTCTTCCGTCCTCCTTTGAGGCGAGGGGACACAGCACGGCACGCAGTCTTGCGTACTCCTACTTCAGTCCGTCGGCGGCGTTTACCCACTTCTCCTGCGGGGAGGCGTACTACGGCTGCGTGAAGAAGTGGCTTGCGGATTTCGACGCGGTGAAGGATGAGCTGGTGGATCACCTGATAAGGATCCGTGCCCACATTTTCCGCAAGGAGAACCTGACCATCGGTATCTCCTCGGGCGCTGAGGGATATGCCAAGGCAGCGGATGACTTTGCCGTGATCCCGGGCCTGTTCGCGGAGCTTCCGGCAGCGGCGCCCGTTCCGGCGATGAAGGACCTGCCGTGGAAGGGCGGCTACACCCTTACGAAGAAAAATGAGGTGCTCACCTATGCGGGCGCCGTTCAATACAATGCGATCGCCGGCAATTTCATCGAGGCCGGATGGAAGTACAACGGTGCTTTCGCGGTGCTCAACACGCTTCTTGCGCGCGATTATCTGTGGAACAAGATCCGTGTGCTCGGCGGTGCGTACGGCGCGATGCAGGGCTTCGGCATGATCTCGGGTGATACCTTTATGGCGACCTACCGCGATCCGAACTGCCGCGAGTCCTACAAGGCATTTGAGGGTGCGGTGGAGTACACGGCGAACCTCAATCTCAGCGAGAACGAGATTACGAAGTATGTCATCGGCACCATCGCCGGCATGGACACGCCGTTTACGCCGGCGTCCATCCTGGGTACGGCGATGTCACGGTATTTTACGGGATTGACGAAGGAAGAGTGGCAGCAGGTTCGCGACGAGGTTCTCTCGGTCACGAACGAGCAGCTGACGGCCCTTGCGCCGATGCTTAAGGCGGTGCTTGCGCAGGATTACCGCGCGGCGCTTGCGACGGAGCGTCAGGCGAAGGAGTGCGCCGACCTGTTCCTTGCAAGCCGGAGCCTGAGGGGGTAAGAAGCATGAAAGACAGCAATAGCGGGGCGTTTCGCTCCGGATTTGTCGCCCTGATCGGGCGCCCGAACGTCGGAAAATCCACCCTGATGAACCGGCTGATCGGTCAGAAGATCGCCATCACCTCGAGCAAGCCGCAGACGACGCGGAACCGCATCCAGACGGTGTACACCGATGAGCGCGGGCAGATCATTTTCCTGGACACGCCCGGGATTCACAAGGCGAAAAATAAACTCGGACAGTACATGGCCGAGGTGACGGAGAGCACCCTAAAGGACGTTGATCTGATCCTGTGGCTCGTGGAGCCCAGCGACTATATCGGCGCGGGAGAGCAGGAGATCATCAAGCGTCTCAGCGGCGTGAAGACGCCGGTGATGCTTGTCATCAACAAGATTGACAAGGTGAAGAAGGAGGACCTCCTCCACATCATCGATACCTACCGCAAGGAGCTGGATTTTGCGGCGATCGTACCCGTGTCGGCCCTCAAGGGGGAAAATACGAACGACCTTACGGACACGATCTTTACCTATCTTCCGGAGGGCCCGCAGTACTACGACGAGGACACCGTGACGGACCAGCCGGAACGGCAGATTGCGGCGGAGATGATCCGCGAGAAGGCGCTCCGCAACCTTTCGGAGGAGATTCCCCACGGCGTTGCGGTTCTGATCGACCGGATGAAGGAGCGCGAGGGCGGGACTCTCATCGACATCGACGCCACCATCATCTGCGAGAAGGAATCCCACAAGGGGATCATCATCGGAAAGCAGGGCTCCATGCTCAAGAAGATCGGCACGGAGGCACGCCGCGACATCGAGATGATGACCGGCACGAAGATCAACTTAAAGCTCTGGGTCAAGGTGAAGGAGAACTGGCGCGACAGTGACACGCTGATCCGCAACTACGGCTACCGCGATCCCGAGGAGGACTGATAACGAAGCGGACGACAGACGGAAAATGACGGACGGAGGTGCATATGGCGGACAATCTCATCACACTGCACGGCATCGTCCTGTCCGCCATACCCATCGGCGAGAACGACCGCCGGCTGTCCATCCTGACGAAGGAATACGGGCGGATCTCCGCCTTTGCGAGAAATGCCCAGAAGCCGAAATCCGAGATGGTGGCAGCGGCCCAGCCCTTTGTGACGGGGACATTTTTCGTCATCGCGGGGCGCAATTCCTACACAGCGGTCCGCGCTGAGGTGAACAATTATTTTACGGAGCTTCGAAACGACCTGGAGAAGACCTGCTGCGGGTTGTATTTTTGTGAACTCGCGGAGTTTCTGACGGGGGAAAATGTCGACGAGAACGAGACGTTAGCCCTTCTGTACAGCGCACTGCGGGCACTCTCGCGGGGAGACATTCCGCCGCGGCTGGTGCGGGCGGCGTATGAGATCAAGATCCTTTACGCCGAGGGCGAGGGACCGCAGGTCAACGAGTGCGTGCGGTGTCACACGAAGGAAGGCCCGTTCGTTATGCATGTGCCATCCGGCGGATGCCTGTGCCGGCGATGTGCGGGTGAGCTGTTCGACGAGGAGGGACGCAGGGCGTACGAGCTGCGGACCCAGGCGGTCGCCTCGGGCTACTACAACCTTGACGATTCGACGTGGTATACGCTGCGTGTGATCGCGTCCACACAGCCGTCGAAGCTGTTCTCATTTTCCGTGAGCGAGGAAGTGCTCGCGGAGCTGAGGGCGGTTGCTGCGGCATGGTATATGGAATATGTAAATCATAACTTCAGGAGCCTTGAGATGCTCCTGGCGGTGGAGGAGGTATCCGAATGAACGATTCCGTGGAACGGTGGTCCGGCCGGCTTCGCAGAAGGCTTGGGATGCTTGCGGGTCCGGCGATGCGTTTGGCGCTTATGGCAGCCCTTGCGCTTTTTCTTGCCCTGTGCGTAAAAGGTGCTGGGGCGGAAACGGCGAAGGCTTCGAAGGATGAGACGAAAGAGGCAGTCTCTCTGAAGATCACCGTGAAGAACGCCAAGGGCAGTGCGCAGAGCAAGCTGCGCGACAACTCCAACAAAACCCGCGTGCAGTACAAGAAGGGCGAGGTTCTCACCGTGACGTCGGAGAAACCGATGTACGGCGTCTACATCCGTTGGGGGTCCACGGTTTCCCCGTACACGCTTCACTATAATGAAAAAACGGAGAAGCACGGTCAGCAGGGATTCCTGCACGACTATGTCGAGCTCGCGGAGCCGGCAACCAGCGTGGAGATCCGGCTGGAGAAGGACATGTATGTGAGTGAGATCGAGGCATTTTCCGAGGGCAAGCTTCCCGCGGACGTACAAGTCTGGAAGCCCGCCCTTAAGGAGGCGGACATTGTGGTCTTCTCGACTCACGCGGATGATGAGATCCTCTTCATGGGCGGCGTGCTTGCGCAGTACGGCGGACAGGAGAAACGCCGCCTGCAGGTCGTATATATGTGTGAGTTCTGGTCGACGGAGCCCGTGCGCGAGCACGAGAAGCTGGACGGTCTGTGGGCCAGCGGCATCCGCAACTACCCGGCCTGTATGAACTATGTTGACTATTATGCGACATCCCTTGACGGCGCAAAGAAGAAGTACGATATCAACAAGCTGATAAAAAGCACCTGCGAGATGGTCCGCCGATTCAAACCGCTGGTCATCGTCACTCACGACATCAAGGGCGAGTACGGCCACGGCGGCCACATGATCCTGAACGCGGCGGTGCAGGAAGTGATCGAGCACTCGATGGAGGCGGATTACCTGCCGGAGTCGGCCGAAAAATACGGCACCTGGGATGTGCAGAAGACATACTTCCATCTCTACGGGAAAAACAAACTGAAATTGAATATGCGCGTGCCGCTTTCCGAGTTCGGCGGCAAGACGGCCCTCGAGGTGGCGAAAAATGCCTACCTCAAGCACGAGTCACAGCAGTGGTGCTGGTTCTACGTCTCCGACGACTATGAGTACAGCGCGGCGGAGTTCGGTCTGTTCCGCACGACGGTCGGTTTGGACACCGGAAATAATATGATGGAGCACGCGTCGAGGGAGAAGGCGCAAAATACGGCTACGCCGACACCGACGGAGGAGCCGAAGGACACGGCCACGCCCGCAGTGACTGGGGAGCCGCAGGATACGGTTACGCCGGAAGTGACCGGGGAGCCGGAGGCAACAAGCACGCCTACAAACACACCGACTCCGAAGCCGACCAACACGCCGACTCCGAAGCCCACCAATACGCCGAAGCCGACGAAAACACCGACGCCGACTCCGACGAATACACCGACACCGACGCCGACCAACACGCCGACGCCCACCCCGACCAACACACCGACACCGACTCCGACGAATACGCCGACACCCACTCCGACGGACACGCCGACACCGGTTCCGACAGATACGCCGGTTCCCACGCCGACGGAAAATGCGGCTGCCGGGGATGACGCCGTCAAAAACAAGGATAAGGATGTTGATCCGCTCCTGTATGCAATCCCGATCTGCGCCGTGACAGCGGCAGCGGGCGCGGGGGCTGCGATCCTGACCGGAAAGGTCAGAAGACGCGGAAAATCGCAGGAAGGCAAGGGACATGATCCCGAATAAGAGAGATAGGTAAGAGTTCGGAGACGAGTGAACCGTACGGGCCCTGCCGGAAACGACCGACACTGCGCGAACAAGCACGATTTCGGTTGACAGAAGCACATTTGCGTGCTATATATAACGATTATCACAGCACAACGCGAAAGAAATGAGGTAGCGACTATGGAAAAAACGATGGACAAAATTGTTGCACTTGCGAAGGCAAGAGGCTTTGTATATCCGGGCTCCGAGATTTACGGCGGCCTGGCTAACACCTGGGATTACGGCAACCTCGGCGTTGAGCTGAAGAACAACGTAAAGAAAGCCTGGTGGAAGAAATTCATTCAGGAAAACCCCTATAATGTCGGTGTGGACTGCGCCATCCTGATGAACCCGCAGACCTGGGTTGCATCGGGCCATCTGGGCGGATTTTCCGATCCGTTGATGGACTGCAAGGAGTGCCACGAGCGCTTCCGCGCGGACAAGCTGATCGAGGATTTTGCGGCGGAGAAGGGCATCACGCTTCCGAAGCCGATCGACGCATTTTCCCAGGACGAGATGAAGGCGTTTGTGGAGGACAATAACATCCCCTGCCCGTCCTGCGGCAAGCACAACTTCACCGATATTCGTCAGTTCAACCTGATGTTCAAGACCTTCCAGGGCGTTACCGAGGATGCGAAGAACACCGTTTATCTTCGCCCCGAGACTGCTCAGGGTATCTTTGTAAACTTTAAAAACGTTCAGCGTACGAGCCGCAAGAAGATCCCCTTCGGTATCGGCCAGATCGGCAAGAGCTTCCGAAACGAGATCACGCCCGGTAACTTCACGTTCCGCACGAGAGAGTTTGAGCAGATGGAGTTGGAGTTCTTCTGCGAGCCCGGCACCGATCTTGAGTGGTTCCAGTACTGGAGAGCATTCTGCCGTGACTGGCTTCTCTCCCTCGGCATCAAGGAGGACGAGATGCGTCTCCGCGACCACGATCCCGAGGAGCTTTGCTTCTACTCAAAGGGAACCACCGACATCGAGTTCCTGTTCCCCTTCGGCTGGGGCGAGCTTTGGGGTATCGCAGACCGTACCGACTACGACCTTACACAGCACATCAACACCTCGGGTGAGGACCTCACCTACTTCGACGATGAGAAGCAGCAGCGCTACACGCCTTACGTTGTCGAGCCGTCCCTCGGCGCCGACCGCGTGGTTCTTGCATTCCTGTGCGCCGCTTACGACGAGGAGGATCTCGGCGAAGGCGATATGAGAACCGTCCTTCACTTCCATCCGGCTCTTGCGCCTGTGAAGATCGGCGTACTTCCGCTTTCCAAGAAGCTGGCTGACGGCGCAGACAAGATTTACGCCGAGCTTTCGAAGTACTACAACTGCGAGTATGACGACCGCGGAAACATCGGCAAGCGCTATCGCCGTCAGGACGAGATCGGCACGCCGTTCTGCGTTACCTACGACTTCGACTCCGAGACCGACGGCTGCGTCACGGTTCGCGACCGCGACACCATGGAGCAGGAGCGTGTGAAGATCGAGGATCTGAAGGCTTACTTCGAGAAAAAGTTTGAGTGGTAAACGAAGAGCAGACTTTTCTGCGGAAGGAGCGCAAAAGTTTGCTTTTTGGACAAAATCAGTTTTTCTCCACTTAGGGACGACACTAAAAAAGGTCGGGTTAGGCCCAAAAGTGCCCCGCCGAATGAAGGCGGGGCACAGGTTTTTACAGTTTTGAGAAAATCAATCAATGCAACCATTCAAAACAGCTGTTACTTAAAGATCAGCGGCAGGAACTCGTGGATGCAGCGTCTCCACACGGTCCAATCGTGGCCGCCCGGATAGGTGCTGCGGATCATGTTGAGATTCTTGTCTGCAAGGAACGCATCGTCCGCGTCGAAGGCGTTGAAGTACTGGTCCTCCGTTCCCATAGCGCGGTAGAAGACGCGGTAGGTTTCCTTGAACTTCTCGGCGTCATCGAGGATGTCGAGCCAAGGCTGCGGCATGTTGCCCCAAGGAGCGCGGAGGAAACCGCTGAAGAGGCCGGCGTAGCCGAACAGGTCAGGGTTCGAGAGGGTCGTGATGCTGGTCTGGAAGCTTCCCATGGAAAGGCCTGCCATAGCGCGGTTCCATTTGTCGGTGAGGATGTTGTAGCGACCCTCGATGAATGGAATGATATCCTTGAGAAGGACATCGAGGAACGCCATGCGGGTCATCGGGCTCTTGTCGGCGGGATCCATCAGCTGGGTCATACCGCAGCACATAACGATGATCATCTCGGTCATCTCGCCCTTGTTGAGAAGCTCGTCGGCGATGCGGCCGACATGCCCCTGGAAGGTCCAGCCGATCTCATTCTCGCCGTAGCCGTGCTGCAGGTAGAGCACGGGATACTTCTTGTTCGCGTCGTACTTCGGCGGCGTGTAGACAAGGCAGATCTCGAATTTGCCGGTTACCGAAGACTTTACGTAGTGGCGGGTAACACCGCCGTGGGGAATGTCGGTAAGGCCGTCCCAGGTGATGTCCTCCACCGGAATGTCCATGAAGTTCATCGGGCGGCAGCAGCCGTAGCCGATGGGAAGGTACGGATTGAGAACATCCGCGCCGTCAATCTTTAAGAAGAAATACTGGAAGCCGCGGCCCATGTCGAAGGTGCCTTCCCAGTAGCCGTCCTCCTTCTTCTCAAAAGCCTGTGTCTTTCCGAATTGGTCGATCAGAACCTCTTTTGCGTTCGGTGCGATCACGCGCATGCGCACCTTGCCGTCGGGCAGAATCTCGAAGCCCTGGTCTCCGTCTCTGTTGGGTTCGCCGAAGATCGGATCGAACGAGAGCGCCGTGTCAAGCGGCCAAGTTTTTTTCATGTGTAAAACCCCCTGTATTTACATTTCCGCGTTTTGTATCAGGCGGTGCATGTCGTATGTGTACAATGCATTACAAGATGCCTGCGGCAAAACCTGCGGCTCATAGTCTATTGTACCCCGAAAAAGCCTGTTGCGCAAGGAAAAAACAGTGCGATATTGACAAGTATCATGACAGCGGCGGCAACGTTTTCGTAATAGCCTACGAAATGTGCGCGAAGACTAGAAAAATGTTGCGAATGAGGGGGTGGTGTGCTAAAATCTCTTCAGCGGCTGTCCACAGGCGTTTTCTTTTGCGTGTTTTATAGCGGGGAAGGGAAGAAGAGATGAGAGCGAAACCATGAGGGCAGCGGATTAACTTAGAGGAGGTCATAGTTATATGGCGAAAAAGTGGGTATATGCATTTACCGAGGGCAATGCCGACATGAGAAATCTCTTGGGCGGCAAGGGTGCCAACCTCGCGGAGATGACAAACATCGGTCTTCCGGTGCCGCAGGGCTTTACCATTACGACGGAAGCCTGCACGCAGTACTACGAAGACGGAAGAAAGATTAACGACGAGATCATGGCTCAGGCCATGGAGGGCGTTAAGCAGATGGAGGAGATCAACGGCAAGAAGTTCGGCGATCTCAAGAACCCGTTGCTTGTGTCGGTTCGTTCCGGTGCGAGAGCTTCCATGCCCGGTATGATGGATACCATTCTGAACCTCGGTCTGAATGACGAGGTTGTTGCAGCGATGATCGCCGGCAACCCCGATCCGAAGTTCGAGAGATTCGTATATGACTCGTATCGCCGTTTCATCCAGATGTTCTCGGACGTCGTTATGGAAGTCGGCAAGAAGTATTTCGAGGCGCT
>JAGCVY010000025.1 GCA_017962105.1 Lachnospiraceae bacterium | reverse complement strand
TCGGATGCGGGCTTTGCGGATGCGCCGCTGCCGACGACGCGGCGGGTTGTGGTCTTGCGGACGTTTTTGCCGAGCACCTCATGCTGGGTAGTATTGTCCGCAACCGGCGTCTGGCGGTGCAAAAACGCGAACAGCCCTGTCTTCACCTCGCCGCCCCGAGCGATAACCGCATCCACGTTGGGCAGGCGCTCGATGGTGCAGCCGGTCATGCTCTTCATCTCGTTGATGGCCGGCTCATATCCCTTGTCGTTGGAGACGACATAGTAGGCGTTGCCGGTCTTCTTGGCAATATCATACCCAAGATGCACCATGATGATGAAATCCAGGGCATTTTTCCCGATCTGGTCGTTCTTGATCAGCTCAACCGTGGCGTCACAATGGAAGACCAGATCGGCGTCGATCAGCGACATTTTGGAACATTTCGGGCCGAGGAAGATACGAACCAGGTCATTTTTCGTAAGCTTCTGAATTCCCCGAAGTCCCTGCTGACTGACGTTCTCAAAGTCAATATACAATACTCGTTTCATTCGTTCCTCCGTGCACCGCTCTGCGGGGGCAGCGCGGCACTGCAATTATGGTTTCCGGGGCGCGTCCGAGCTCAGATCGTCCAGCGTCCTGTAGTATGCCGGAAGAAACTCCTCCATGAACAGTTCCGCTTCGGGAACCTGCAGGGCGTGAACCGACTCCTCCAGCGACTTCTTCGCACTGTCGAACTCGCGGTTGCCCGCCTTGCCTTCCTCGATGCATTTGATGAGGGCGGAAAGCTTATCCGCCGCCTTCACGATCCGCCACAGCTCCTCCTCGCCCTCGGCGCGGAAGAAAATGTCCCGGTAATCCTCACGGATGTCCTCCGGAAGCATCGCAAGCAGAGCCTCCGCGGCATCGTCCTCGATGGCGTGGAAAACGCTCTGGATCTGCGGGTTGTAGTACTTGATCGGCGTCGGCATATCGCCCGTAATGATCTCGCCTGCGTCGTGATACAGACCGATCACTGCTGCGCGATCGGCGTCGAGATGCTTGCCCAGACGGCGGTTGCCTAAGACGGCGAGGCCGTGGGCGAGCATGCTGACCTCAAGCGAATGCTCGCTGATGTTCTCCGGCTCGGAGTTTCTCATCAGCGCCCAGCGCTTGATGTATTTCATGCGCGACAACATGGCGTAAAATGAACTGCTCATCGTTTTTTCTCCGGTGTAGCCCCGGTCTTCCGCTGAAGATACGGCTTCAGGTACTGGCCGGTATAGGATTCGGCATGCTTGCAGATCTCCTCGGGAGTACCGCTCGCGATGACGGTTCCGCCGCCTTCGCCACCCTCGGGGCCCATGTCGATGATATAATCGGCGGTCTTGATCACGTCGAGGTTGTGCTCGATTACAACCACGGTGTTCCCTGCGTCCGCCAGCATATGTAAAATGTCCACCAGCTTCTGAACATCCGCAAAATGCAGTCCCGTCGTAGGCTCATCCAGAATGTAGATGGTCTTGCCGGTGCTGCGGCGCGCCAGTTCGGTCGCCAGCTTGATCCGCTGCGCCTCGCCGCCCGAGAGCGAGGTGGAAGGATGTCCGAGCTTTAAGTAGGAAAGCCCGACGGCATCCAGTGTTTTGATCTTGTTGTTGATGGAGGGGATGTTCTCAAAATACTTCACTGCCTCCTCAACGCGCATGTCGAGGACATCGTAGATGTTCTTGCCCCGGTAGGTCGCCTCGAGGGTCTCGCGGTTGTAGCGCTTGCCGCCGCAGACCTCGCACGGGACGTACACATCCGGCAGGAAGTTCATCTCGATCTTCACGATCCCGTCACCCTTGCACGCCTCACAACGGCCGCCCTTCACGTTAAAACTGAACCGGCCCTTGTTGTAGCCGCGCAGCTTCGCCTCCGTGGTCGATGCGAAGAGATCGCGGATCTGGTCGAAAACGCCCGTGTAGGTTGCGGGGTTCGACCGGGGAGTCCGCCCGATGGGCGACTGGTCGATGTCGATCACCTTGTCGAGGGCCTCGGTACCCTCGATGCTGTCATGGTCTCCCGGCAGGATCGTTGTCGCGCGGTTTAGCGTGCGCGCTAACGACTTGTACAGGACTTCGTTGATCAGCGAGCTCTTTCCCGAACCGGAAACGCCGGTCACGCAGGTGAACACGCCGAGCGGTACCCTGACATCGATGTTCTTTAAGTTGTGTTCGCGGGCGCCCCTGATGGTGATCCATCCGGTGGGCTTCCTGCGCTTGGCAGGCACCGGCACAAAGCGCCGTCCCGCCAGGTAATCGCCGGTGATGGACCGGGGACACGCCATGATGTCCTCCGCCGTTCCCTGTGCGACGACCTCACCGCCGTGCTGTCCCGCTCCCGGACCGATGTCGATGACCCAGTCGGCAGCGCGCATCGTGTCCTCGTCGTGCTCCACGACGATCAGCGTGTTGCCGAGGTCGCGAAGCTGCTTTAAGGACCGGAGCAGGCGGTCGTTGTCCCTCTGGTGCAGACCGATGCTCGGCTCATCCAGAATGTATGCCACCCCGACCAGTCCGGACCCGATCTGCGTCGCAAGGCGGATCCGCTGAGCCTCACCGCCCGAGAGCGATGCCGTCGGTCTTGAGAGCGTGAGGTAGTCGAGCCCTACCTCCACCAAGAAACCGACGCGGGAACGGATTTCCCGAAGGATCAGTTTGGCAATCTGCGCCTTCTGCGGCGTCAGCTCGAGATTTTCCACGAAATCCCGCAGCGTCCGGATCGGCATGTCACACACCTCGGCGATGTTGCGGTCACCCACGGTCACCGCCAGCGCCTCCTTGCGAAGCCGGAGCCCCTTGCACTCCTTGCAGGGACAGATGTCCATAAAGGATTCGTACTCCTGCCGCATGGACTCGGATGCGGTCTCCCGATACCGCTGCTGCAGATTCCGGATCACGCCTTCCGCGGGGATGTCGTAGACACCCTGTCCGCGCCGGCTCAGGTAATGGACTTTCACGGTTCGTCCGTCGTCTCCGTACATCAGCACACGTCTGGCTTCCTCGGACAGCTCGCCGTAGGGCGTGTCCATGGAAAACCCGTACTGCCTGCTGAGCCCCTCAAGATAGGCCCATGCGAAGCTGGTGCGCTTGTCGCTGGACTGAAATCCCGGCGCCGCCAGCGCTCCCCGGTTCAGGGAGAGCGACATATCCGGGACGATCTTCCGCTCGGAAAATTCCATGGTGAACCCGAGGCCGTTGCAGGCCGGGCACGCTCCGAACGGGTTGTTGAAGGAAAATGACCTCGGCTCCAGCTCCTCGATGCTGATACCGCAATCGGGACACGCAAAATTCTGCGAGAAGGTCAGCGTCTCCCCTCCGATGACATCGACGAGAAGAAGTCCTTCGCCGAGACGCAGGGACGTCTCCACGGAATCGGTGAGGCGGGTTTCAATGCCCTCCTTCGCCGAAAGACGGTCCACGATGATCTCGATATTATGCTTCACGTTCTTGTCCAGCTTGATCTCCTCCGACAAGTCGTAGACGCTGCCGTCCACCCGGACACGAACGAAACCGCTTCGCTTGGCGGATTCGAGCACCTTGGCGTGCTCGCCCTTCCGACCCCTTACCATCGGCGCCAACAGCTGGTAGCGCGTGCCCGAAGGCAGCGACATCAGCGCGTCCACGGTCTGGTCCACGGTCTGCCGCTTGATCTCCCTGCCGCACACGGGACAGTGCGGCGTGCCGACACGCGCGTACAGAAGACGCAGGTGGTCGTAGATCTCGGTGACCGTTCCCACGGTGGAACGGGGGTTTCGGTTGGTTGACTTCTGGTCGATGGAGATGGCCGGGGGAAGACCTTCGATGCTCTCCACATCGGGCTTCTCCATCTGCCCTAAGAACATGCGCGCATACGAGGATAGGGACTCCATGTAGCGCCGCTGCCCTTCGGCGTAGATCGTATCGAATGCGAGGGAGGATTTGCCGGAGCCGCTTAAGCCCGTCAGCACCACGAACTCGTCGCGGGGAATGTCCACGCAGAGCTCTTTCAAGTTATTCTCCTTCGCACCGCGGATACGGATGTATTTTTTGTTCGGTGATTCACTCATTGCATATATTCCGTTCGGATTTTACTAATCTCATCACGCAGCTCCGCAGCCTTCTCGAAATCCAGTTCCGCCGCTGCAGTGTGCATGCTTCTTGTGAGGGCCTCGATGAGCCGCTCGAGCTCCGTGCGGTTCATGGACTCGTAATCCTTCTCAATGCCGCTGCCCGCGCCGCGCCGTCCGGAGGCCTTCGTGGAGATGGCGATCAGCTCGCGAACGGCCTTGCGGACCGTCTGCGGCGTGATGCCGTGTTCCTCGTTATATTTCTGCTGGATCGCCCGGCGGCGGTTTGTCTCGTCGATGGCGCCCTTCATGGAATCCGTCATGGTGTCGGCGTACATCACCACGTGTCCGTCCGCATTTCTCGCAGCACGGCCGATGGTCTGCACAAGGGACGTCTTCGAGCGGAGGAATCCTTCCTTGTCCGCGTCGAGGATCGCCACAAGCCCGATCTCGGGGATGTCCAAACCCTCCCGCAGAAGGTTGATCCCGACCAGCACGTCAAACTTGTCAAGACGCATATCGCGGATGATCTCGGTGCGCTCCAACGTATCGATGTCCGAGTGGAGATACCGCACACGGATGCCGACCTGATGCAGGTAGTCCGTGAGCTCCTCCGCCATGCGCTTCGTAAGAGTCGTCACCAATACCTTGTTGCCGCGTCCGACCTCGGTGTTGATCTCGCCGACCAGGTCGTCGATCTGGTTCGCCACGGGCCGCACCGTAACCTCGGGGTCCAGAAGACCCGTGGGCCGGATAATCTGCTCCACACGCCCCAGCTCATGCTGCTCCTCGTACTCGTTGGGCGTCGCCGACACGAACAGCATCTGGTTGATGCGCTCCTCGAACTCGGTGAAGTTCAGGGGGCGGTTGCATTTGGCGGAGGGAAGGCGGAACCCGTAATCCACGAGCGTCGTCTTGCGCGCCTGATCGCCGTTGTACATGCCGCGCACCTGCGGGATCGTGATATGCGACTCATCCACGATGATCAGATAATCATCCGGAAAATAATCCATCAGCGTGTTGGGCGAATCCTCCGGCGTCAGCCCCGCAAGGTGCATCGAGTAGTTCTCAATGCCCGAGCACACGCCGGTCTCCCGAAGCATCTCGATGTCGTAGTGGGTCCGCTCCGTGATGCGCTGCATCTCTAAAAGCTTGTTGTTTACGCGGAAGTACTCCCTGCGCTCCTCAAGCTCCTTCTCGATGTTCGCAAGAGCCCGCTCCATCTGCTCCGGCTCCACCACATAGTGGGACGCCGGGAAGATGACCATGTGGGCAAGGTCCGCGATGGCCCTTCCCTTCAGGGGATCGATCCTCTGCAGGCGCTCCACCTCATCGCCGAAGAACTCGATGCGGTACGCCTCCCCCGATCCGTCCACGGGAAATACTTCCATCACATCGCCGTGCACCCGGAAGGTGCCGCGCTTGAAATCCATCTCGTTCCGCTCGTACTGGATGTCCACCAGCCGCCGGATCACGGCCTCGCGGGAAATTTCCATTCCCGGCCGCAGCGAGACGGTCATATTCTTGTAATCGATCGGGCTGCCGAGCCCGTAGATGCACGAGACGCTGGCCACCACGATCACGTCGCGCCTCTCCGTCAGAGCCGCCGTCGCGGAGTGCCTGAGCCGGTCGATCTCGTCGTTGATGTCCGAGTCCTTCTCAATGTACGTGTCCGTGGAGGGCACGTAGGCTTCCGGCTGGTAGTAGTCGTAGTAACTCACGAAGTACTCGACCGCATTTTCCGGAAAATACTCCTTGAACTCGCCGTACAGCTGCGCCGCGAGGGTCTTGTTGTGGGAGATGATCAGCGTCGGCCGGTTGAGCTGCGCGATGACGTTGGCCATCGTGAAGGTCTTGCCCGAGCCGGTGACGCCGAGAAGCGTCTGAAACTGTCTGCCCTCCTCGAAGCCCTTCACCAGAGCCTCGATGGCCTCCGGCTGGTCGCCGGTGGGCGCGTAGGGGGCGTGTAACACAAATTTATCCATAACGTTAGCGGTTTACGCCTCCGCCTCCGGCTTTTTGGCCATCCACTTGAGATATCCGTTGATGAACGGGTCGAGGTTGCCGTCGAGAACGCTCTGCGCGTTGCCGACTTCCACCTGGGTTCTCGTGTCCTTCACAAGGGTGTAGGGCTGCAGAACGTACGAGCGGATCTGGCTTCCGAAGTTGATGTCCTTCTGCTCGCCGCGGATACCCGACTCCTTGTTCAGCTGCTCCTCCTGCTTGAGGATGAACAGCTTTGCCTTCAACATCTGCATGGCCTTGGTCTTGTTCTGCAGCTGCGACCGCTCGTTCTGACACTGCACAACGATACCGGTCGGAAAATGGGTGATACGGATGGCGGACGATGTCTTGTTGATATGCTGTCCGCCGGCGCCGCTGGAGTGGTAGGTATCGATGCGGATATCCTTCTCGTTGATCTCCACGTCGAGGTCCTCCTCGATATCCGGCATGACGTCGCAGGAAACGAAGGAGGTCTGGCGCTTGCCCACCGCATTGAAGGGGCTGATGCGCACCAGGCGGTGCACGCCGTGCTCGGACTTCAGATAACCGTAAGCGTTGTGTCCGTTGATCTGGAACGTCGCCGACTTGATACCGGCCTCATCGCCGTCCTGATAGTCGAGAAGCTCAAAGCCGAAGCCCTTCTTCTGCGCCCATTTCTGATACATGCGATACAGCATTCCCGCCCAGTCGCAGCTCTCCGTTCCGCCGGCGCCCGCGTGGAGGGTGAGGATCGCATTTTCCTTGTCATAAGGCGAGGAAAGGAGCGTGTCAAGGCGAAGCGCCTCCAGCTCCTCAATAAACGACGCGAGGTCGGCCTGGATCTCCGGCACGATCTCGGGATCATTTTCCTCGTTACCCATCTCGATCAGATCCAAAATGTCGGTGTACTGCCGCTCCAGCTTGCGGTATCCGTCCACCGTAGTCTTGAGCTCGTTGAGCTCCCGCGTTGCCGCCTGTGCGCGGTCCGCGTTATCCCAGAACCCCGGGGACTCCAGAAGTCCCGAGAGCTCCTCGATCTTGCGCTCCTTGTTGGTAAGATCCAGGGACGCCCCTACTTCCGAGAGCATCTCCTTATAACCCTGGAGCGTGAATTTTGCTTCATCCAATTCAATCATAATGTCTCCGCGGCCCTCCGCTCATAACCGGAGAACCGTTCCTTTCTGTATTTCCTGTCCGCCGGAACGCAATTACTGCTGCGGCGGATTCTGATCCTGCTGTTGTGTCTGCCGGGCCTGCCACTGCGCTTGTTGCTGTGCCTGCCACTGCATCTGCTGCTGCGCCTGCTGTGCCTGCCACTGCTGGGCCTGCACCATCTGAGCCTGCTGCTCCTGCGTAATTACCGGGGGCGTCACAGCGGCCGGACTTTTCTTTCTGCCGTACGTGAGCGCTACGATCCCGAGAATGATACCGGCCAGAAGGCAGAAAATGCTTCCGCCGATCATCACCTTGGTGGTGCTCTTCTCCTTATCATCCGGCAGAGGCTTGATCACAACCGGCTGAACATAGCGGTTGTACTGCAGACCTGCCTTGTCGAAAAATTCCTTGAGGAACCCCAGTTCCTTCGAGGTCAGCTCCGCCACGCGGCCGTCCACGGTGTAGAGTTTCTCCGTCGGCATCGTCGAGGGCGTTCCGTACTTGTTTTTGTATTTTGCGAAGGGATCATCGTCGGTGATCACCGTCGTGCCATTTAAGAAGTTCTCGTACTGCTTCGTCGCCTCGTCAAGCTTGGTAAAGTTGCCGGATTTCGCGACAATGATCAGGTGCGAGTAGGTTCCGGCCTCAACATCATCGAAAACCGGGATCAGGTAATACCGCGTGGTCTTCGACTTCGAGTACGAGGATTCGTGAATCGACATGAAATATCCCACAGAAGTCACGACATCCATGGTGACACGGTCGCCGGGCTCAAGCTCCCCGAACTCCACCTTCTCCGCCGGCTGGGCTTCCTTGCCCGACGCGAGAAGATCGCGGATATTGTTCCTCGACAGAAACAGGATTACCGCTCCGGTAATCAGCATCGTGAGTGCAAACGCACCTGCCAAACCCTTGACAATTCTGTTCTTGGCGTCCGTGTTCATGTTCCGTTTCCTTTCTGCGGCAGTACCGCTCCCGTGGCGAGCTGTTACATCAGAATCCCGTCTTCATATGGCAGAACTTGTATTTCTTACCCGAACCGCAAGGGCACGGATCGTTGGGCTGGATCTTCTTCGAAGCACGGCGGATCGGTGCCTTCGCAACCGTGTCGTCACGGTTCGTTCCGGTGATCTTCGCGCCCTCGTCACGCTCCACGCGCTGCTCCACATGCAGGTTCATAAGAACGCGCACGGTGTCCTCGCTGATGGAATTGATCATATTCTCGAACATCTCGTAGCCCTGGAACTTGTACTCCTGTACAGGGTCTCGCTGTCCGTAGGACTGCAGGCCGATACCCTGACGGAGCTGGTCCATGTCGTCGATGTGGTTCATCCAATGGCGGTCGATGGAGTTCAAAAGGATGATGCGCTCCGCCTCGCGGAACTGCTCGACCATCGGGAAGAGGGTCTTCTCCTTCTCCTCGTAAAGAGCGAGGGTTTCCTTCTCCACCATCTCAATGATGTCGCTCTTCTTTCCGTGCTTGAGCTGCTGCTCATCCAGCACGATGGGCTCCAACGGAACAATCTGATGGAGATCCTCGTTGAGCTGAGCCATATCCCACTGCTCCGGATACGCATCGTCGCCGATATGGTTGCTCACGATGCGGTCGACGGTGTTGCGGGCCATCTTGAGCACGTACTCGCGCATGTTCTCGCCGTCGAGCACGCGGCGGCGCTCCTCGTAAATAATCTCGCGCTGCTCGTTGTTCACACGGTCATACTCCAGCAAATTCTTACGGATTCCGAAGTTGTTATCCTCAATTCTCTTCTGTGCTTTCTCGATCACGCTGGAAAGCATGCGGTGATGGATCTCCGCACCGTCCGTAAGGCCGAGGGTCTTGAACAGGCCCATCATACGCTCCGAACCGAAGAGACGCATCAGATCGTCCTCGAGGGAGATATAGAATCTCGACTCACCGGGATCGCCCTGACGTCCGGCACGGCCTCGCAGCTGGTTATCGATACGGCGGGACTCATGCCGCTCGGTACCGATGATCTTCAGACCGCCGAGTGCACGGATCTCATCCGCCCTCGCTTCCGCCTCTGCCATCATGGCCTCGCGCTTCGCGGGATCGGCATCCTCGGGGATCTCAACATGTCCGCCAAGCCGGATATCGGTACCACGGCCGGCCATGTTGGTTGCGATGGTGACGGCGCCCTTCTTACCTGCCTCGGCGATGATCTCCGCCTCCATCTCATGGAACTTCGCATTCAGCACCTGATGAGGAATGTTCTTCTTGCGAAGCATTGCGCTGACGGTCTCCGACGCCTCGATTGTGATCGTACCGACCAGAACGGGCTGTCCCTTCTCATGGGCCTCGGCAACCGCCTCGACGATGGCGTTCAGCTTTTCCTGCTTGGTGCGGTACACCGCATCCTCATGGTCGATACGGGCGATCGGCTTGTTGGTCGGGATCGCCACAACGTCCATGCCGTAAATCTGGCGGAACTCATTTTCCTCTGTAAGGGCGGTACCGGTCATACCGCACTTCTTCTCGTACTTGTTGAAGAAGTTCTGGAACGTGATGGTGGCAAGGGTCTTGCTCTCGCGCTTCACCTTCACATGCTCCTTCGCCTCGATCGCCTGGTGCAGACCGTCGCTGTAGCGGCGGCCGGGAAGGATACGTCCCGTGAAGTCATCGACGATCAGGACCTGATCATCCTGTACCACGTAGTCGTGGTCACGCTTGAAGAGGTTGTGTGCCTTCAGGGCGAGGTTGATGTTGTGCTGGATCTCCAGGTTCTCCGGATCGGCAAGGTTCTCGATGCGGAAGAACTGCTCCACCTTGCGGACACCTTCTTCCGTCAGGTTGACGTTGCGGTCCTTCTCATCGACGACGAAGTCTCCGGTCTCCTTGGCCGTCTCACCCATGATCATGTCCATCTTGGAAACTTCCGTCTCGGAACCCTTCTTCAGCTGGCATGCAAGGATATCGCACATCTCGTAAAGCTTGGTTGACTTACCGCTCTGTCCGGAAATGATGAGCGGGGTTCTCGCCTCATCGATCAAAACGGAGTCGACCTCATCGATGACCGCGAAGGGAAGTCCGCGCATGACAAGGTTCTCCTTGTATTTCACCATGTTGTCACGAAGATAATCGAAACCGAACTCGTTGTTGGTTCCGTAAGTGATGTCGCAGGCGTAAGCAGCGCGGCGCTCATCGCTCTCCATGCTGTTCAGGATACAACCCACCGTGAGTCCGAGGAACCGGTGCACCTGTCCCATCCACTCCGAGTCACGTTTTGCCAGGTAGTCGTTGACGGTGACGACATGAACGCCGTTGCCGGTCAATGCATTCAGGTATACGGGGAAGGTGGACACCAACGTCTTACCTTCACCGGTTCTCATCTCGGCGATACGGCCCTGATGCAGCACGACGCCGCCGATCAGCTGTACGCGGAACGCGCGCTGTCCGAGGGTTCTCTTCGCCGCCTCACGCACCGTGGCATACGCCTCTACCAAAATGTCGTCGAGGGTTTCGCCGTCCGCCAGTTTTTTCTTAAACTCTTCGGTCTTCCCGCGAAGCTCTTCATCCGTGAGTTTTTCCCACTCCGGCTCCAGTGCTTCAATCTTATCCACGATAGGTCGGATCCGCTTTAATTCATGCTCGCTGTGCGTTCCGAATATCTTCTCGATTATGCTCATTTCGTCCTCCTGTCGGGCAGGTTTTTCGGCACCTGCCGATTTAAGCCCACATTCCAAATCAGTGTACCATATTTTATGCGGAAAAGCAATGTTTTTCGGCGGGCAGAGGGGTGTGGCGGGCATGGCGGATGGCAAGCGGCGAAAGGGTATGGCGGGCAGGGCGCGTCTGCGCACTATCCGCCAGTCCGTTTTGCCTCCCCGGCGGTGTCCTCCCGCCGGTGTTGCGCATGCCGTACCGCCCGGAAGCCCACTTTTTCCCTCAGGCGGTGCCATTCCGAAAAAAGCGGGCTCTTTACCACACAAACGCACCGCCCGGAAGCCAAAATCAGGTTTCCGGCGGTGCGCGGGAGCTTGAAGCTCAATATAACCCCAAGTTGCGCACCGCCCCACGGAGAAAGTGGGCTGTCAGGCGGTGCACGACGAATATAAAGGTTCACCGCCAGCCCTTCCGGCTGGCCAAATCTATCATTACAGGTTCGTCGGCTGGCCCAATCTATCATTACCGACTAATCCGATCGGGTGAAATCCAATTTGATAATCCAGACTAAATGAACAATTCACCCCTCAAACCAGCTTGTTCTGATTTGTTTGCAATTTAAATCAATATACCGTTATTGTCTGACAATTTGTTTGTCAAGCAGACAATTCATATTAGTGGTGCTTTGTGCATTTTTGGTGTTTCCAACAAAACAAACTTTCGATTTCAGAAGTTGTGTGATTGTACTACAAAAGTTGAAAGAAAAAGTGGATAAAGTTGATAACTTGTTTGATAAGCCATAAAATCGCCCTCTTTTCACACTTTTTTCACAGTGGATAACTGCCTCTGAGTAAAATCTATCAACTTTTTTCGATTTTATGCACTATACATTTTTTGATAAAGTTTGTGCAAGGTGACAAATGGTCCCTTTGTCAAGACCTTTTTTTCATTCACACAAAGAATATGTTTTCAGAAAATTTAAGGTATTTTTGACACAATTATGACGAATAGCCGATGCATTAGAAAGGGGCAGCCGCACAGCGATAAAAATCGCCGGTGTGGCCGCCCCATGTCAGACATTCAATATGTTTTTCTATTCGGTTATCTTGTCCGAGGTGTCCTGCTGTTTTGAGTGCTCCTGCTCGCGCCGGCTTTTTTCACTCCAGGTTTCCGTACTTGCTTTGCAGACCGGTTCATCACCGTTGTAAGTGATCCACCCCCACCAGGAGGACATCGGACCGCTGTCACCCAGTCCGATCCCGCCTATATAACCCTTTGCGAAGAAGACCTGCGGTTCCCGCCGTTCCGGGACAAAGCTCTCATTGTATGATTCAATATTCTGGTGCCGAAGAAGCTCGCCCATTTTCCGTGTCGCTGTATCAAAATAGTGGATTGCAAATGTTGTCATCCCGCTTCCGCTCAAGCTTGTAAAGTACACTTCCGGCTTCCCATCACGGTTCAGATCCGCCACTGCAATCTGACACACTCCGACATCCCCGGTACTCGGACACGCTTCGTATACGGTCCCCTCATACATCAGGTAGTCAAAGGTTTTGTTCGAATCCTTACGCTTAAAGAAAGTCACCCCGGTAAGTTCCTCCAGTTGTTTCGGAGCAGCGTTGTAATACTCTGCCTGTTGTGCAAAAGCATTCGTCAACAGCCCCTGGTCCGTTGCCGCTGAGCGGAATTCCTCCACTCCGTCCGCAGCATGCTCAGAATCTGCATTCTCCGCCCAAAGAAGAACCAGATCGGTTCCTGATTCAATGCTTTCGACGTTTCCCGGATCTTCCGGTAAGGCCCACGGATCGCGCAAGAATTCACACCGCGGTTCTCCGTCCTTAAACTCAATCTTGCCACAGGACATGTTATACGCTGAATTCGCCTCCCACAATCCAATCTCCGTCCTTCCGCCGCCACCGAAGATAAGCCCCGGCGTCGGTCTTTCCGGAACATCACTCTCATTCCATACCACAGAATCCACCCGATACAGGAGCTGGTAAACCTTCTTCGTCGCCGTGTCAAAGCAATGGATTGCAATCGAGGTGATTCCGCTTCCGGACAGGCTTGTATAGTACACTTCCTTGTAACCGTCCTCGTTCAGATCCGCCACGGCAATCTGGCACACGCCGGCATCCCCCAAGGCATCGCAGGCGACAAATACTTCACCCTCATACATCAGATACTCATAGCTTCCGGAATGCGTGCCACCGAGTTTGAAAATCCGAACACCGGTTAACTCTTCCAACTGCTTCGGTGTGGCATTGTAAAAATATGCATTCAATTCTCCCGGAATGCTCAGCACGCCCTGTGCGATGCCTGCTTCGCGGAACTCTTCCACACCAGCCTTCTCATGTTCCCAATGTTCCTGCTCTGCCCAAAACAGCTGCATGTAAGGGTTATTCCAGGCGTCGCCATTATCACCGGTCGGCGTCACGGATGGTTCTCCCGGCGTCGGTTGTGTCGTAACTGACGGAGAAGGGTCATTTTCCGCAGGAACCGTAGTTTTTCCGTCCGGTTTCCGCTTGCTGATGATCACAATGGTCAGTGCAACGACGCCAACCAGAATCGCAGCTGCACCGATAGTTTCCCAAACCCGGCTCCGAGACGACTGCGCTACCCCCTCCGTTATGTAACCGTCGTCACCCGGTGAAACGGACATGGCAGCACCCTTCTTCGAAAAATGTTCTGCTGCCACGCTGAGAATCCGTTCATCCACAGTCTGCGACATCGGCTCCGGCTGCTCGTTTCGCAGCATATCTTTGATTTTATGTTTACTTACCTTATGACTCATCTATATGCTCCTTTCCGTCCGGCCCCCTGCCGAAATACTCCTGCAGACTGCGGATTGCCGTGCGGTACTTCCGAAAGACCGTTGCCGTGGAAAGCCCGGTGATGCGCGCAATTTCCGCATACCCAAGCTCTGCATTGACGCGAAGAGCCACAATTTGACGCTCCTCGGCCGTCAGTTCCGCAAGGGCAATGTCGAGGTCACTCCCCCCGCGTGCGGACCGACCGCCCTCTGCGAGGCGCTTTACTTTGCTAAGCTTCTCGAAATCGCCCCCGGCAATCTCCTTCGACCCGAGCCGGATCCGTTTCAGTGCTTCGTTTCGAACCGTCTGAAACAGATAGGCACGCCCGTTTTTCACCCTGGAGAGGTCCGCGGCACGCAGGAGACTGACGAAGACCTCCTGCACGATATCCTCGGCATCCTCACGGCTTGGCACCATGCGGTATGCGACCACATACAACGGTTTCTTCATCTCTTCGTACAATTTCGAGAAGGCATCCGGACTGGTCTGCAGGTCATGCAGCATCCGGGTAATCCATGAATTGCTTGCCGGCATATCGTTCGCCCTCCCTTCACTTTCGATGAGTCATTTTTGGTGCTGTTTTTTTCACGGAAAATATTATATCACATTTTTTTGAAGCATGACAAAGGGCGGAGAAAAATCTCCGCCCTCGGTTATCCATTATGATCCATTATGCTTATAAATCGGTCGGTCTCACTCTTCCGCCGCAAGCTCCGCCAGATACTGCTCGATGTGATAAACCGCGTTGGCGCCGTCCGCCGCTGCCGTCACGATCTGGCGAAGGTCCTTCGTGCGGACATCTCCCGCCGCATAGATGCCGGGAACCTGCGTCGCACAGTCCTCGCCCGCGAGGAAATAGCCCGAGGCATCGCACGGGATGCTGTTCTGCCAGCCGAGGTTCACAGGGTTTGTGCCAACCGCAACGAAAACGCCGCTTGCCGGAACAACCGTCTTCTCGCCGGTGCGGACGTTGCGGAGCAGAACGCCGGTCATCATATCGTCGCCCTGAATCTCGTCGACCACGGAGTCATAGGCAATCTCAATGTTCGGAGTCTTGAGGAGTGCGGTCACCAGCGTCTTGGAGGCGCGGAACGCGTCTCTGCGGTGTACAAGCGTCACCTTGCTGCAGCCGCGGGCAAGATAGATGGCATCCTCCACAGCGGTGTTGCCGCCGCCGACCACCACAACCTCACGGTTTTTGAAAAATGCGCCGTCACAGGTTGCGCAGTAGGAAACGCCCATTCCGGTAAATTCATTCTCGCCCGGGCAGCCGAGTTTCCGGGGCTGTGCACCGGTGGCGATCAAAATCGTCTTCGTCTCCACGGGATCGTCCGAATCGATTGAGATGCGGAATCCGCCCGGAATCTTCTCAAACTCGGTTACTTCCGCCATGCGGATCTCGGCGCCGCAATGCTTTGCATGCTCCTCGAGCTTCTCCGCAAGGTCGAAGCCGCTGATCCCGGGAAGTCCCGGATAGTTGTCCACGTCGGAGGTGTTCAGCACCTGACCGCCGCTGACACCCTTCTCCAAAACCACAAACGAAAGCTCCGCGCGCGCTGCGTAGATCGCCGCAGCCATTCCGGCCGGGCCGGAGCCGATAATCACAAGGTCGTACATCATTTTCCCTCCAATCACATCTTTCGGAAGCTGATATCTCCCGTTTTGCCCGTTTCCCGGGCCATTCCTGACTTCTGTTTTTTCCTGTCTGCCTTCTCTGTCTTTCCAATCACACAGATTTCCCCAACAACCGCATTCCTACATGTCACAGCACCATGACTTCCGCTGCGATGAGCAGTGCGATCATCACCGCGATGGCAACCGCAAGGGTTGGCGTAAACATATCCCGAAGCGCTTTCATCCTGCCGGGCTCTGCAATGTCGCGGTGCAGTTTTTCCTCCGTGCCGCAGCGGATTGCGATCGTCTGGTAGATCCGATACGCAAAATACGTCCCGATGGCCGCAAAGATGAGATAGCCAATGGCGGACTGCCAGGTGAGGGCCACTTCCTCGTTGGCCGCCTGGTTGAGGGCATCCGCGATGCCGCCCCCCTGCTCCGACGCCACAGGCTCGAGCCATTTG
Source organism: Lachnospiraceae bacterium (assembly GCA_017962105.1). GTDB lineage: Bacteria > Bacillota > Clostridia > Lachnospirales > Lachnospiraceae > ISDg. The sequence continues at coordinate 21,547 of JAGCVY010000025.1, read as the reverse complement.
ACGGCGTATATGATGACCACGGAGCTGCAGTTGACAAACGCGTGCATCACCATCGACGTCACGGTGGATCCGGACGCCTCATCCACCAGCGCAAAGATAACTCCCATAAGGAGTGCATATGCCATCTGGTTCAGGTTGCCGTGCATCAGACCGAACAGAGCTCCCGTGAGCAGCGCGCCCATCAGCACCGAGCGCTTGCGGTAGTGTCCGTAGAAAAGTCCGCGGTAGAGCAGTTCCTCCCCGATCGCCGGCAGGATTCCCACGACCAGCAGGGATACGAGGAACGGATACTCCTGAATGCGCCCCATGAGGTCCTCGGACGCCACATAGTCGGTAAACTGCTGCGAAAGAATATTCACAAACGTCAGAAGCGGCATCAGGAACAGCATCATCAACGCCGCCAGAAGGCAGGCGGAAATCGGCGTCTTATGAACGCGGTATACCTCGGTGAATTTCTTCCCTTCGCTATTGTACGCAACGTAGAGAAGACCCGGCAGAAGGCAGAACACCTGGACCAGGACCAGCTGAACTCCCGTCTCCTTCACAAAGGAAAGCACCACGCTTCCGACCAAATACGAAAGGAGCGTCAGAAGAAGCAGCATATTGATGGTTTGGTTTTCCTGCTTGTTCCACGATTCCGTCATCTTCGTTCCTCTCCGACTGTCTGCACCACGAAAATTGCGGATCCCCTCCACAAAGGATGTCGCACGGAAAATAGTACCACATTTTCCGTGTTGTGACAATAGTGCGAAGAAACTTCTTTCGCTTTTCCACGGCACATGCTATACTGTAGTAGGCTGCAAATTTCCCATGCATTACTGCAGAAACGCGGGCTTTTTCTTCGCACGATTTCGTTTCTGCCTGTTCATATACGGAGGAACTGTCATGATCTATCTCTGTCGCACACAACAAATGAGGGTCGACTCCCTGCATGACCACGGCGCTTACCTTGTGGATGCAGGCGTGGAGCTCCCGCCGCTGCCGGCCGCTTACGACGGCGAGAAGCTGACCGTGGATGCGGAGCGGATTCTCCTGCCAACCAACCAGTTGAGCGGGGAAGCCGTGGGGGATGTAGTTTCGGTTTTCGTCTACCTGGATTCCAGCGACCGTCCCATTGCGACGAAGCTTCTTCCGAAGGCGGAGTTCGGGCTCACGGCGCTTCTTACGGTGAAGCAGGTCAACCGCGTCGGGGCATTTCTCGACTGGGGACTTCCGAAGGATCTGCTGCTTCCCTACCGCGAGCAGACGCGTCCCGTTGGCGAGGGCGACGAGGTGCTTGTGGCGTTATACCCCGACAAGAGCGGACGCCTGTGCGCGACCATGAAGCTCTACCCGTACCTGCGCACCGATTCCACGCATAAAAAAGACGACCGGATCACCGGCCGCGTCTATGAAGTCAGCGACAACTTCGGGGCTTTCGTGGCCGTGGAGGACTGCTACTCCGGCCTTGTGCCCAAGAAGGATCTCTTCTACCCGCTTGCTCCGATGCAGCAGATTGAGGCCCGCGTCGCCGGCGTTCTCCCGGACGGCAAGCTGACGCTCTCCCTTCGTGAGAAAGCCTACGCCCAGATGGACGGGGATTCCGCCCTGATCCTCTCGGCACTCCGCTCCGCCGGCGGTTTCCTCCCCTACCATGACAAGAGCAGCGCCGAAGCCATCAAGGCGCGCTTCAGCCTCGGCAAGAATGCCTTCAAACGCGCCATCGGCCACCTCTACCGCGAGCGTCTCATCACCATCGGTGAGGACGGCATCCGCCTGGTGGACCGCTGATAGATAAACCTCTGGCCGGCGGACCGTTGATCGGATTGCAACCTCTTTGGCCGGCGGATTACTGATTCGTTTCCATTCTCTGATAAATCCGGGCTTCCGCAGCTTGCGGAGGCCCGTTTTATTGGCTTGCAATGGCCGAATTGTTGCTTGCTATGGCCGTTTTGTTGGCTTGCAATGATCGTTTTGTTGCTTTCAAATCCCAACTTGTCGTTTGTTAGGCTTCTTCTGTTGTTTGCAACTTCGGCAAACTCGAAAAAAGCAGACTTTTCATCCCGGTTTCCCAAAAAGTCTGCTATTTATGATTGTTATGCCACAATCTGATGAGTCACGTGCAGACTTTATATCAAACAGTTCATAAAAGTCCGCTTTTCGGGCAAAAATGGTTTTCAAAATATCGGCCACCGACCTCATAGCCGCGAAAAAGGATTTCTGACGCCGGCTGCGCTTTCCCTTTCGCCGGAAGCAAACAAAAAGGGCCTCGCAAACTGCGAAGCCCCACTTGAACACACTCAACTATACCCGCCGCCAATACAGACGGTGGCTGCCATCACATGCTCCACGCCGGTCCTGTGAAGAACGGCCGAGCAGGCCTCCAGCGTGCTGCCGGTGGTGTAGATATCATCCACAAGGATCACCCGTTTCGGTACGCTGCCCTTCCGGGCCAGCACCTCCGCCTGCCAGCCGGGCTCCAAAGCCCGCATCAGATTGCGGATGCGCTCGTGGTTGCTGAGTTCCTTCTGCGGCACCGTGTAGCGGTTGCGCATTAAGAAGTCCTCATACATGGGCAGGTCCAGATTATCCGCAAGCTCCCGCGCGATCCGTTCGGCCTGGTTATAGCCGCGGTGACGCATTTTCCGACGATGGATCGGCACGGGGATCACGGCTTCCGCCGCGAACTCCGTCAGCTTCCCGCCCTGGGAGGCGAGCAGCTCCTCAGCGTACCAGCCGGCGTACTCCTCTCTGCGATGGAACTTAAAGCGCACCATGGAATCCCGGATGTCGCCCTCGTAAAGGTACACGGAGACGCCGCGCTCAAAGGAGCTCTCCCCGCGGGATGCGCAGTCGTAGCAGTACTCGGCGGTCTCATCCGGCACGGGCTTTCCGCAGAGCATGCAGGTACAGCTGCCGACCGGCGTCAGCTTCCGCCGGCACTCCGGGTGACACCGCGGCGCGCCGATGGGTCGTAACCCGTCGCAGACAGGACACCTCGGCGGGTACAAAAAGTCAATGATTCGATTGTCCATATCTCCCCCAATACTACGCAAAAGCAATACAAACCCGCAATCAGCGGAACGTAGACTCCGGATACACGCCCGCCGCGATCAGCTCGCGGATACACTTCATGAACACCGGCTTGTCCTCGGCGTAGGTAACGCCGAACCACCGGTCGTTCGTCGGCAGAACCGCAACCTTCGCACGGCCCTCCTCGATCATAGAGCCGACGATGGACGGAAGCAGGAACTCCGACTTCAGCGGGTTGACGGAAGCTTCCTTGTCGAGGAAGTCCTTGAAATACCCCTCAAGCTCCGGAAGGAAATCAGGCGTAAAGCCCCAGAAATTCATGGAAACCGTGGACTCCGGCGAGATCTCCACCGGGGTTCCGTCCTCCTTGCGGCCCACGACGACATCGCCCTCGCGGCGCAGGTCGAACATCTCCTCGACACCCGTGAGAAGGCCGTCCTCCACCACGCAGGCGCCGCGGGTAACCTTGCCGTTGTCGCTTAAGGTGTTGCCGAGCACGAAGCCCGCCATGCAGTACTGCCCCCTGCTGTCCTCCGGCAGGTTCACGAGATACTCATGCAAAGCGCGGAACGCCTCCTTGCCGTAGTAGTCATCCGCGTTGATGACAAGGAACGGATTGTCGATCTTTCCGAGGCACGACAGGATCGCGTGACCGGTGCCCCAAGGCTTGCCGCGGCCCTCGGGCACGGAGTAGCCCTCCGGAAGATTCTCCAGCTCCTGGTAAACGTATTTCACCGGGATGTATTTTTCGATGCGGTCGCCGATGGCGAGGCGGAACGCCTCCTCGATGTCCCGGCGGATGATGAAGACGACGTTGTCAAAGCCAGCCTCCTTCGCCGCATAGATCGAGTAGTCCATGATGATCTCGCCGCCGGGACCGACCTCCGCAAGCTGCTTGATGCCGCTGCCGAACCGGCTTCCCATGCCGGCCGCCATAATAACCAATGTAGTTTCCATAGTGTCCTTTCCATGCCCGGCGATGAGCTCTCTGCTCCCGGGCATTCTCTTTATAGTCCGCGCTGTCATTCGCCGCGTGTTTCTGCTTGTTTTCTTCATTGTTCTCTCTTGATCATTCGGAAAATGCGCCTACAGAACCATGTGTTCCCGGATGCTCCGGCACAGCCCCGTGTAGCGCTTCTGCTCCTCCACGTTGTCCACCATGCTCCGCATGGCCGCCTCGTCGCCGATGATGGTGACGCACCGGACGGCGCGGGTCACGCCGGTGTAAAGGAGGTTGCGGTTCATTAACATCCTCGGTCCCCGCAGCAGGGGGATGATCACCGCCGGGTACTCGCTGCCCTGGGCCTTGTGGATCGTCACGGCATAAGCGTGTTCGAGGTCCTCGAGAAGCTCGAAGTCGTAGTAGACGATCCGGGTGTCGTCGAAGACAATCTCCATCTGTTTGGAAAATTCGTTGATGTCCCGAATGACGCCGATATCGCCGTTGAAGATTCCCTCGCCGCTGTCGATCAGGGTGTTGTGCTCGCTGCGGACTTCCCACTCAAGCTGGTAATTGTTGCGGGTCTGCATCACCTTGTCGCCGACGCGGAAGATGACGCCGTGGGCCTCGTACTGCGGTTTGTCCGGTGCGGAAGGATTGAGCGCCTCCTGTAGGAGACTGTTGAGTCCCTCGACCCCGAGCTCGCCCTTTCGCATGGGGGTGAGCACCTGAATTTCCACAGGGGAAACCCCGAGATACGGCGGAAGCTTATCCTTCACAAGCTGCACCAAAAGATCCCGGATGATCCGCGCATTCTGGCGCTGCAGGAAGAAGAAATCCTTGCTCTTGCTGCTGATGTCAGGGTACTCGCCGCGGTTGATGCGGTGGGCGTTCAGCACGATGTCGCTGGCCTCCGCCTGCCGGAAGATCTTCGTCAGCATTATCACGGAAAATGCCCCGCTCTCCATGATGTCCCGGAGCACGTTCCCGGGCCCCACGCTGGGAAGCTGGTTCGCATCGCCGACTAGGATCAGCGAGGTCAACCCCGGCACGATGGCCTTTAGGAGAGAGCACATCAGATGCATATCCACCATGGAGACCTCGTCGATGATCACCACGTCCGTCTCCAGCGGATAGTCCTCGTTTCGCCGGAACTTGGGGATGCCCGAGTCGGTGACGTCCTCCGGTCTGGTGACCTCCAAAAGGCGGTGGATCGTCACAGCCTCGCGGCCGGTGGTCTCCGTCATGCGCTTCGCGGCGCGCCCCGTGGGCGCTGCCAGCACCACCCCGAGACCGAGCTGCTCGCACACCCGGATGATGGTGTTTATGGTAGTGGTCTTGCCGGTTCCGGGACCGCCGGTCAGCACGAACACGCCGTGCTCCGTCGCCTCCAAAACCGCCTGACGCTGTATGTCGTCGAGCTCCAGATCCTCGCGGTCCTCCACGGTTTCCAGAACCCGCTCGATCCCGTTGATCCGCTTTCTGCCGCCTTCGTCGATATCCATCAGCATCCGCGCGATGGCCTGCTCCGTGTGGTAGTACACCGAGAGGTAAATATGCTCCTGCGGATTGCCGTCATCGTCGAAAACCGTGACCGTGCGGAGCTTCTTCTCTACGATGAGCGCCACCATCGTGCGGTCGAAGGCATCGTCATCCATCTCCGGGATGTACTCAAGCGTGTGGGTTTTCAGGGATTCCTTCGGAAGGTAAGCGTGGCCCGCCTGGGTCCCGAGACGCATCACGTGGAGAAGGCAGGCGCGGTAGCGCTGGTCGGAGTACTCCAGACCGCCGATCCGGCGCGCGATCTCGTCCGCGATGCGGAAGCCGATCCCCTGAATGTCCTCGGCGAGGCGGTACGGGTTGGTGGACACGATCTGCTCCGTGTCCGCGCCGTATTTTTTGTATATTTTCAGACCCTGTGTCAGGCTGATGCCGATCTGCAGAAGATACATGACCACGCGGCGCACGTTCTGCTTCTCCAGGAACTGCTCGTGGACCGACTGGGCGATCCGGAGGCTCACACCGCGGATCTCCGCGAGGCGCTCCGGCTCCCGCTCGATGATCCGGAAGGTGTCGTCCCCGAACTTCGTGACGATCTTCATGGCTGTCGGAATTCCGATGCCCTTGATCGCCCCCGAACCGAGATACCGAAGCATCGAATCGGCGTCGGTGGGCTGTGTAATCTCGTAGCTCTCCACCTGCAGCTGCTCGCCGTACATGGAGTGCTGTATCATTTCTCCCCGTACCCGGATATATTCCCCTTCTTCAAGAAAAGGGAAGCTGCCCACGCAAATGAGCTCTTCCCCCGGTTTCCCTCCGGAAATCGACAGTACGGTAAATCCGGAATCCGGACTGTGGAACCGAATGTGTTCCACGTAGCCTTCCCGTTCTTCCATCTGCTGTCCTCTCTGATTGTATGAACCAACCCGTCCTCACGCCTCTTCCGGCGGGGACGTCACATCCTTCTTCGGAAAATGTCACCTCTTCGGTACCACGCGGTTGCCCATCTCGATGTACTTGCCGGTTCCCATGGCCACGCAGCGCATAGGATTTTCCGCCGTCATCGTATGGATGCCCGTCCGCTCCTCGATCAGGTCCTCAAGGCCGTACAAAAGCGCACCGCCGCCGGTAAGAACGATACCGCGGTTGGCGATGTCCGCCGCAAGCTCGGGGGGCGTCAGTTCCAAAGCCTCGTGGATCGCGTTGATGATCTGCGCCGTAGGCTCGTGAAGCGCCTCCTCGGTCTCCTCGGAGGTCAGCGAGATCGTCTTCGGCAGACCCGTTACCAGGTTACGGCCGCGGACTTCCATGGAGAGAGTCTCCGGTCGGGCGTAGCAGGCGCCGATCTTGATCTTGATCTCCTCGGCGGTCCGCTCACCGATCATAAGGTTGTGCTTCTTGCGCATGTATTTCACAATCGCTTCATCGAAATCGTCCCCGGCCACCTTCACCGAAGTGCTGACCACCGCGCCGCCTAAGGAGGTGACAGCGATGTCCGTGGTGCCGCCGCCGATGTCGACAACCATGTTGCCGCAGGGCTTGCTGATGTCGATGCCCGCGCCGATGGCAGCCGCGATCGGCTCCTCGATCACGCGGACCGTACGGGCGCCCGCCTCGTAGGTGGCGTCCTCAACCGCACGCTTCTCAACCTCCGTCGCACTGCTGGGTACGCAGACGCAGACGTTGGGCTTGCGGAATCTTCTCCGGCCGATGGACTTCTGGATGAAATATTTGATCATACGCTCCGTGACGGAGTAGTCCGAGATGACGCCCTGCTTTAACGGACGCACAGCGACAATATTGCCCGGCGTGCGGCCGAGCATCTGGCGAGCCTCCTCGCCGATGGCTTTGATTCGCGATGTATCCCGGCTGTAGGCAACAACGGAGGGCTCCTCCAAAACGACGCCCTTGCCCTTGATGTAGATGAGCACGTTGGCGGTGCCGAGATCAATTCCGAGTTCTGTATGTAATCCAAACATAGGTTGTATTCCTTCCGTAGCACGAGTGTGTTCCCGTGCCATGTAAGTATAGCATAGCAGAGCGCGCTTTTCAAGAACTTCACAAACGACAAGAGCCCCGCCATAAGGCGAGGCTCTTACAATCGTCTTCGGTTGTTCAATTACAGGGGCTTAACGTTGATCGCGCGAAGCTTTCTTGCATCCTTAGGATCCTGCTCCGTCTCGAACGAAACCTGCTGTCCCTCATCAAGAGTCTTGTATCCATCGGTCTGAATAGCGGAGAAATGTACGAATACGTCCTCGCCGCCCTCAGCATTGCTGATGAAACCATAACCCTTCTGAGCATTGAACCACTTCACTGTACCAGTCATGAACCAGTACCTCCTTAATAAGTATACGCATCATCCGGTTGTTTTGTTCTTCCGGAAACAATTCCTTGAAACAAAAGCAAACTGCTCAAAACAAAGAAGTCCAAAATTGGGCTGTTTGCCTGGCATCTCCTGACTGCTTTTACTAAATTACCATAAAGCTCGCCATTCGTCAATAATTCTATATTCATTTTTTAATAAATTTTTCACGATTTTTTCACGATTTATACGCATTTATACAAAATCCCGCCTAATCGCACTCCCTCACGGCCCGCTTCACCGAAAGCAGGCTGTTAGGCGCTACAGACAGCGCATCCACGCCGATCCGCACAAGTTCCGCCGTGGCCGTGACATCGGCTGCAAGCTCGCCGCAGACGCTCACCGTCACGCCATTTTTATGCGCTTCCTCCACCACATGCGCGATCATGCGCGTCACCGCCTCGTGATGCGGGTCATAATATGGCGCCACCGTGAGGTTTCTCCGGTCCGCCGCCAGCAGATACTGGGTCAGGTCGTTGGTTCCGATGCTGAAGAACGAGACGTACCCCGCAAACCGGTCGCTCAGGATGGCCGCCGCGGGCGTCTCTATCATAATCCCCTGCGAAACATCACCCACCGGGATCCCGGCTTCCTGCAGTTTCTCTTTCTCCTCGCGGAAAATGTCGCTGATCCGCCGCATCTCCCACTCCGCGGACACCATGGGATAGAGCACGCTCACGTTGCCGTAGGCTCCCGCCCGCAGGATCGCCCGAAGCTGCGCCCGGAACGGCTCCTCCTCGGCAAGGCTGATCCGGATGGCCCGGAATCCGAGGTCCGGATTGTCCTCCTCCGGAAGCTGCATATACGAAGCCCTCTTGTCCGCCCCGAGGTCAAAGGTCCGGATCGTCACCGGTTTTCCCTGTACCGCGGCGATCACGCTCTTGTAGGTTTCAAACTGCTGTTCCTCCGAGGGGTAATCCTCCCCCGCGAGGCACAGAAACTCCGTCCGGAGAAGCCCGATCCCCTCGGCGCCCATCTCGGCGGCAGCAGCCGCATCGGCCACGCTCCCGACATTTGCCAGAAGCGGGATCTTCACATGGGAGCGGGTCTCGCTGGGAAGCGGAAGAAGAGCTGCCAGCTCGTCCTCCTCCTGCCGTTTCCGGAGGATTTTCCGCTCATAGACCTCCTTCGTCTCCGCATCCGGATCGACGATCAGCAGGCCGTTCTCGCCGTCGACGACCGCCTCATGGCCATCCCACTCGTCGCGGATCGCGATGCCGGTGATGGCCGGCAGGTTCATGGTCCGCGCCAAAATTGCCGCGTGGGAACTCTCCGAACCGTAGTGCGTCACGATGCCCAGGATCCTCGAGTGATCCAGCTGCATCGTCTCCCCGGGCGCCAGATCCTCCGCCATCAGGATGACCGGCTCCGTCAGCGTCACCTCGTGGTGATTGCCCAAAAGAACGTCCGTAAGACGCTCCGTTATCTCCCGTATATCCTCGCTGCGTGACCGAAAATAAGGGTCTTCCATCTGCGCCAGCATCTGCGCATAATGCCGCCCCGTGGCCGCAACCGCATACGCCGCCGTCACCTTCTCGGAGTTGATCATGGTCTCAACCATGCCGCTGTACGCCTCATCCTCCACCATCATCGCGTGGATTTCAAAGGTGTGTGCCAGCAGTTCTCCGACCTTCGGCACGGATTCCCGATACAGTTCCCGAAGCCTTCCGACGACCTCCGCCTTCGCCTTGCGAAACGCCGCAAGTTCCGCCTCTGTATCCCCCGCCGGCATCCGCAACAGCTCCGGATGCGTCTTGGACAGATACTGAAGCCGCCCGATCGCCAGCTGCCTGTGAACCGCCTGTCCCGAAATAGTAATCATACGCCCCGCCTTTCTCCTGTCCGCACGGGCACCCCTCCCGCACGGGACCTGTCTACAGTATACCTTCCGACGCCCCGAAAAGCAATGCCTGAGCCGTCGAAAGGGCTCTGAAATGCAAGGCAATCACCGCGTGTGGCGGCGCTGCCGCATCGGAAAATAATCGTTGACATTTTCCGGGGTTTGACATAGAATAAATCTCGTTCCGGGGTATTAGCTCAGCTGGGAGAGCGCTAGGTTCGCAATCTAGAGGTCAGGGGTTCGATCCCCCTATGCTCCATCAAGCACAACGCCTAGTAGAATATGGGTTTTCCGCAGAGGTGAATCATTACGAATTCGCCTCTGTTTTTGTTTTGTCACGAAGTTTGTCACGATTTTCGACGGAAATACAAAAATGGTTCCTCGTATCTCAAGGTCACGAACCACTGAACATATTTACAGGGAGAACTGCTATGCCGACAAAAACAAACCTTACACAGAAGGATTTTGCCTTCGTCTACCAAGTAGTATTGCACGATTCCAAGCTTTGCGCCTTCGATCGAGGCATGCTGATAACAATAATTAATCTACCTAACGACTGGACATTCAGCGTCAACGGACTCTGTTCCATCCTTCCGGACGGAAAGTCTGCTATCTCCTGCTCTCTTCGGCGCCTGGAAGAAAGCGGGTATATTCGGATCACAAAAGGCCGGAACGAAAAAGGCTTGTTCGAAACAACCCTGGAACTGTGTATTCCGTCGGAGACTTCTGACACCAAACCCTGTACGATTATCGGTGACGGGCAAACGGTTACCGATAATCCGTCGCCTTCCATCCACCCCCGTTTATCCGCGACGGATAAGCAGCCACAATATAAAACCAACAGAAAAACAGACATAAAACAGCACAACAATCCATCTGTCCTTCTTTCCTTACCGGCAGAGAACGGAACGAAAGACAGAACGATCACCGAGGAAGAAGAACAAACTGCGTATCGAAAACTTATCGCCGAAAACATCCGTCTCGATTGGTTACTGGATGCTGCAAAACGAAGCGAAGATTCGGACGAAATAGCCATGGTGAACGAGATCTATGCCCTGATCTGCGATTACGTCTGCTTCCCTCGTGGGAACATAAAGATCAGGGACACCGTATACCCTTGGCAGATTGTGAAGGCACAGTTTCTCAAACTCAGACACTCTCATGTAGCGTCTGTGCTTAACCGCGTCGTTGACCGGAGCTTAGGCATAAAAAACATGCAGCAATATCTGATTGCCATGCTCTACAGCGAAAGTCTATGCGGAACAATCAAAAGCCAGGCTGATCTGCATGATGACTACCTGATGAGTCTCCGGGGAAGCCCCTACGCAATATAACCATTCAAATTACGAAAGGAGTCTGTAACCATGATTGAAAAGCGAACTTTCTTTATCGACGGCGAATCATATAAACGGATTCACGCTATTTATAAACTCAAAGGATTCAAAAGTCCCAGCGCTTTGGTGAATCAGGCGATCAAGGACTGGCTCGCCAGGGATTCCGGCAAGGATGTATCTAAGTATCTCAGTGAAGAACTACGAGATGAATTAGAAGCGATCAAAACGTATCAATATCGCCTATGTCAGGCGTTCTTCCGCGTAGCTGTCAGCGATGCGGAAATAAAGAGAATCTTGGCTACCGAGTATGACTTCGACGAAGAATCTCTAGTACAAATTCACGACAAGTGCATACGTGAGGTTCGAAGCACAAACGGCATTGTCAACATAATCGAGACCGTAAAACGAATTGAAGAGGAAAATGATCAGTTCCAATACCGTGGATATTGATCATCACTGCACATCAGTTCCACGGATTCAAAAGACTTATCTTTTGAGAGAGATGACAGTGTTGATTCCGTAACTAAGAAGGAGTTTGAAAGAACTCCTTCTTTTTATGCTATAGGATTCAAAAGAAGGTCCAAAATGTATTCAGACCCAATAAGCAGGTTAAAAGGAAGGCGCCTTTGCCGTCGACTTCCTATCTCCACAGCTACCGGCAGAGCCGATAGCGTAAGGGCTTTCCGCAAGTTGACCAAATGGATGTCACAATCCCGGCATTTGTCGACAAAAAAAAGAAAAATCCCTTGCAAACCTCATTATATCAGAGCTTCGATTGTAGACTTACTGCGTGTAATTCGGTTTTGACAACGCTAGCATGACCTAAATGCCATAGAGACCTTACTGTCACCCCCTCGTCCTGAGCCGATTAGATTTGCGCCATTTCGTTTCAAAGCGAAAAATGACTTTTGGAGGCTAATTCCTTTTGTTTTTAATAGCCTCTTCTATCCATGTTTCGAGGTTGCTTCTTATGTCATAATAAGCATCCCGGGGATCAGGCTCATAGCATGGAACCAAATCTGCCATATTTGTATTTCCGACTTTAAAACCATTGAACGGATTCCGTCCTTTTGCGCAGATTCCCTTCCTTGGATCTTTCAAATTATGGATATAAATCCCCATAAGTGCCTTCCCCGTTTCCCATGCGTGTTGAATTTCATATTTAACCCATTTCCGTGTAGCTGTTTCCTCTCCAATAAGCACAACAACGCAGGAACGATACTTCATGTTTTCATCTATCCAATTTTTGATAGCATCATCACCGGTTCGACGTAAAGATTCCCATTGATTTGCTGAAACCGGTTTATTATCTTCAATCTGACCGATATTTCTAATTTGTTGAACCCTCATGACGTCATTTCCGTAATGAAAACTGTAAAAAACTTGCCTCATTATGTTATTCCTCCAATCTTCAAAATTGTAACCGTTACGCACACAGCAATAGCCGGAACATAAAATATCCATATGCTTTCCGACGCAAAACAATTAATGTAACGGACTTTAGTTGGCCTTCCATCCTCCATTGTTTTCGGAATGTCTTTGACTTTTGGTGGTCTCAAATCAAAATCAATTTCCTTGTTTCTTTTCCTTACCATTTCGTACAGGAATCGATACCGCCTTTCAATTTGCAAATAAAGTGCATCAAGAGCAAGAAATGAGACTAACGGCAAAAATGACAGGATTAACACAATCGAATTAATGTCTCCAAACGAAATCGCTGATACTCCTGCTACAATCGTGGCAGCAAATCCTTTAAAAATAGCAGAAGAAGTTGCCATCCGGTCAATAGCCGCTTGTATCATCTGCAAATACACTTCTCGACCTCCATCGCAATGGTCTTGCTCACAAATTACATTTTTAGCCATATTATAAATCCCCATCCTTTCTTTGCCTTTGAAAACACACTATTCTTCAGCTATATCCCAACACATTTTCCATAACACAATACACCCCATCGTTCTTCAGACAAAGAACCAGTTCAATGAAATCCACCTCACAGCGCTCAGATCCGCCAAGCAAAGAAGCAACGGTACGATGAGTATCGCCAACGCAGCCACCGCTGTAAGCAGGAAGCTCTTCAATTTACGCACCAATAACACGGTAATCAGCGTTGCAAGAATCAAGCCGAAAAAGCGTTTTATGTACAACAGCGTCAGATAGGTTCCAATGCTGATTTTTGCAGGAACATCCGCCAAATCCCGAATACTGTTCGCCTGCAGTCCGATTCCGCTTGTCCCGTAACCCCGAAAGACCTGGAAAAGATATCTCCCGTAAACAAAACCATAGAAGACGAGAATCGTTGCCAATAAGATCAACAGTTTCGTGCAGAGTACTTTCTTTCTCTCCGGTGAGATACGAATAAAATCCGACACGCCGGTGCGATACTCCACGGAAAACATTGCCGTACCGCACAGAATTGCTGCAAGCAGTGCCGCAACACCGAGAATTACATTTTTCTTATGATTTCGGTACAGCAATTCAAACCCGCGGCTGTCGACGGCTCTCGCACCGGGCTTTGTCAGCAGGTATCCGACATACTCTTCTATTTCGTGAAATGCCCGCTCTTTGGGTTCAATACTCCGGGTATCGCTGGTCTTCCGTTTCTCTTCCTCCAGTTCTGTTCGGAAATCCTCTACCGTGGTCTTATACTCAGAAGGCTCAACCTCCGAAAGACGGGCTATGTATGTCTGATAAAACACCTGCTCTGTCGTCTCAAAGTAATTGTGATACGGCTTGGTAAAGAACAACACATAGCATAGGGCGAGCAATAGAATGACCCCTACTTTCTCAAAGCGGAAGAATTTTGTCATTTCGTGCAGGAACACTGAAAAATGACTTCCCGCTATTCTCTCGTCATCCGTATTGTGCTTTCTGCGAAATCTGCTCCGTTTTTCCGTGGACAATCCAAATCCGCGGTCAGACAGGATCCATCCGACCACAAACAACAGGACAGCTGAGCACAAAACCAATGCAAGTGCAACCGTCCAATAAGAAAAAGCTTTCCCAAGGATCACTTCATTATGGTACTCACCGATACTGTATCCGGCATCTGCAAAAGAAACGAGATTAATTCTGCGAAGTATCGCCATGTACTCTCTCTTCTCGATAGACAGATACAGGATACCTTCAATACCGATAAATGCAAACAAAACAACATATACCTTCATTGTCGACGAGAGGAAACTGCTGAGCACTGCTGCTAAAAGCGCAACCAGAATCGTCACAAAGCAGGTCCACAAAAAGGAGAGAAGCAAGAACTCCCCGATGGATATCGGCCAAGCCGATGCTTTATAGCCGGCAAGTGCCTGGAGAGGTTGCGATAAAAATCCTTTTTCGGGTTTTCCGTAGAGAAAACACCCGGTGAACAGAGATGATAGGGAAAAGAGAAAATTACTTACAATTACACCGAGGGATATAGCTACGGCACGTGCACCAAACATTCTTCCACGTCCGTGATACATAGAGGAATACAGCCGCAGAAGGCCTTGCTCTTTCTCCTTCGCAAACAAAAGAGACGCAAACAGAACCGCCACCAGCATTTCCAGAAAAATGGTACTGGGAAGAGAGGCTGCTTCCGCAATGCCACGGGTTCTGGTAAACGATATCTCCAAGCCTGTAATTCGTTCATAATCCCGACCGGTCTTTTCAATATCTGCAAGCAACTTCTCATCGGTTCCGAGAATCGCCGTCATCTGTAGGTAATTCTTCTCTGTCTGAATTATCTTGGCCAGATACGATGGGTACTCCGCAACATCCTCGTATTCGCGGGAAACAACCGTAAACAACGTTTTTTCCTGCCAAAGGTTATCACAATACTCCGGGTTTCGATACTGTGCTGCGCCGTTTTCTCCGGGTTCATACAGCGAGGTCTTTACGGCGCTTTTTTTCTGCGCCAGCGTCGCTACGGCCTCATCGGCGCTCTGGCCTTGTAAGTCCGATGTTAACTCCCGATATGCATGGGCAGGGATATCACCTTTTTCTCCGTGATACCAAAAATAAGCGCAGTTCAGAGTCACAAGCAAGAGAAGAAATGCAACTGTTCTTTTGTTATAAAAGAGTTTTAGGCACTCAAATCGTATCATTACCGGCTCTCCATCCCAAGGTTCATATAAATCTTCTCCACGGAAGGTTCCCCTTCTCCGCGATATTTTTCATAGAGTTCCTGCAAAGTACCACTCTCCACAATCTTTCCATGATTTAAGAAGATGATTTCCGATGCAAGTTTTTCCAAGTCACTGACGATATGGGTTGCTATGATTATCGTTTTGGATTTTGCCACGTTGGATACCAGTTCTCGGAAGCTCACACGTTCTTTGGGATCCAGGCCCACCGTCGGCTCGTCCATAATCAGAATGTCAGGATTGCCGACAAGGGCCTGCGCAAGAAGCGCACGCTGCCGCATGCCTCCGGAATACGTCCCGATAGCATCACCGCGAACATCCCAGAGATTTACCGAACGAATGATTTCATCGATGCTTCCGTTCTCTGATCTCACTCCCTTAAGGGACGCGATATAATGCAGGAATCGTACCAGCGAAAAATCCTCGTACAACTTCTGTTGCTGTGGAAGATACCCAATATGTCTTCGGTATTCCTTTCCCATGGAGATGCTGTCCTGTCCCTCGAAAAACAATTTTCCTTCTGTTGCTTTCAGATTCGTCGTAAGAATACCCATAAGCGTCGATTTCCCGGCGCCGTTTGGCCCAAGAAGACCGTAGATTCCTTCATGAAATGTATACGAAAAGGAATCCAGCGCCCGCACGCCCTTACGGTATTCCTTTGTCAATTGCTGTGCCCGAAGTTCCATCTGCTGCGTCCCCCTACATTGTTCATTTCATCACGTACGATATCGGCGCGGGGTTACCCGCGCCGATATCGTTACTCATTGTTCCTGTAACCACTTCTGAATCTGCTCGTTTGCGGACTCACAAAGATCATTAAAAGGACCTGCTTCTTTAACCAACTTTTCCCATTCTTTTTCAACATCGAAATCGGGGTTTAACATATAACTCCCATCTCCTCTTTGCAAATACATATCGTTCATAATCATCATATAATGATTCTCAAATTTGCTAAGACGCTTTATTTGTTCCTCCGTAAATTCCAGTCGAATACCTGCCAACCTGCTTGCCGATTGCTCCTCCAGGATCGCGGTTCTATTCTCAATCGTTTTAACATCGATTCCCGGATATAACTGACAAAGAATCTCAGAATCAGAAAGGCATACTGACAAAATCTGCTCCGCAAGTTCTTTCTGCGTTGAATTTACAGATACTCCGTATTTTCCGGCGCAGTTGAAATCATACAATCTGCTCGAAATCAAGAACTCTTGAAATCCCTCTTGCGGAATACTTCCTCTTCCATGAATATGTGCAAGTACCTGTTTCGATGTGTTACCCGCCATCTGACGGTTTATTACTAATCCGGATAACATATCGGTATACAATTGCTTAAGAAAGTCCTTTGCCTCAGACCCATCCACAATATTTACAACTAAATTAGTTTTATCACAATAAGGAAGTTGTTCATAATACAAAGCGGAATAACCTAGCAAAGCATAAAGAGATGCTCCTCCCGGTAACCCATCTATCACAATATGTAAATTGTCATCGCCGATTTTATCATATATGCTTCTTAATGAAATATAGGTTCCATCAAAGTCCGCAAAATAATCCAGATAGGATTTATTGACGGCTACGTAGGTGCCTGTCTCCACACCATACGATTCTTCCAGTTGAAATGCAGCCTCGGGAATCACATACAAGTTTTTATCAATGGACACAGAGTTCCACTCATCTTCCGTATATGTACACCACAACGATTCTGCTTCCGGCTTCTCCAAAAAATCATTCAGCTTGACCATGTTGTTTTCTACAAACCGGATTTGATGCACATCCCCCAACTGCCATGCACCGGAATTAATAATATCCATCGGATTTGCTTTCTCATACTCCTGTAACCAGTATTCGAAATCTGTTCCTATGATTGTACTTGTTTTTACAAATCTAATCTGGCAATCTAACCCTTTTTCATAAAGAATACGGTTTATCTCATTTCTGTTTTCATCTGATAGCCCTGAATAGAACGGCAGTAACCATGTAACACACTGTGATGTAGGATATACAGTAGGATAGGCCTTGACCACAAATTTATCATCTCCGCCCTTCGGTGATGTTGTGACCATTGTTTCATTCCCCTGCTCTGACTTCCCACATCCCATCAAGAAAATGCCCATCAATATGATCAGAAACACCTTATGTATTCTTCTGCGTAAAATCATCTTCATGCCCTTTCCAATGCTGGGTGCAAAAGTCAAACTTTTGCACCCGCAAGTCACATTTTTTATTCAAGTGATTCCCTTTCGCTCAGTTATCAAGTCAATTAGTCAACCGATGTATGAAGATTATTATAGGAGAATGACCCCCCATTATACGAACCACTATGATCGGAGTAAACATCACAATATCTGTTATTCTGCATGTAACTCAGCGTTGGAGCATTTACTTGGACAGAAATATAACTAGATTGTGTATTGCCATGGTGTTCTCCTGTTTGATGTGTAACGTAATTCTCATACACGAAATTTGCGGTAACCGTATTGTAAGAATTCGTTCCTCCCGATGTCTTAGCATAGGCATCTCTTCTATAATCAGAAATCCCGTTTCGAATTATAAAGTCTCTACCACCAACCGATGGAATAGTATACTCTGTGTATGCACAATCCGCTAACGATACGGATAACGACATAACCAACGCTAATGCAAGCGCAACTACAATTGTTACTTTCTTCTTCATGGAAAAATCCTCCGTTTCTATCCATTTTTTATATGCATTACTCTTCTTTACATTCAAATACACTCCTTATCCCCAACGGAATCACCCCTCTCCAATCACGGCAAGCATTCAATAAACGCTGCCAAACACCATGTATGCTCTCTTTCATGTAAAAACGAAACAACTCTGAAAACTACTTTGGGAAAACTCTTATTCCGGACTTATTCCCTGTCCAAAAATCATCCGTACTAATCCAAGCTCGAACATAATTCCCTTTCGAATCATACACATAACCGAAACAACTCTTACCAACGATAACCGATATTGAAAAATCATTTATTGTAAACGGAGATCTTTTCACTATTTTCCCATTTTTCTCATCAAGCATCACACCCTCGCCAGTATCGTTATCCCATCCGAAGATTCCCCTATCCGAAGAAATTCCGAACATCAGTGTCCCTTCTGTCAACGCAACTCTGTCCCCATTATAGTTAAACAACTCTAATGAGCCTGGTTCCTTTTCCGCGATTCCATACACCTCAGAAAAGAAATAGATGCCAATGTTTGATCTTGGTTCTACAAGCCTTTTTACCTCACCGGAGGAAACGGAATAATCATACACCTCCAAAAAAGTATGGCGTCTTTCTTCTTCCACCAACTCCTGCCAGTTATCCTCTTTTAAATCCACGAAATTTCCTGGCCGGTCCATACTCTGTAACATAAAAAGCACATGTCCATCATATGACCAAAATTCAACAACCTGCATCTCATACTGCTTGTCTGAATGGTATATTACTTCTTCTTTGCTACCGGAGAAAGGTATTCGTAAAACTCCGGATTCCGGTTTTTCTCTCCGAGCACCAGCTCTCCAACCAGAAACTCCATCACTGTTTTCTACCAGAGAATACTCATAGGACATAGTATATGCAATATAAAAAGCTTCTTGGGTGTAATAGCAACATGCACCATTTAGCTCATAGGGAGACGTCAGCTCAGCAAGTTTCTCGCGATTATTTCCCTTTCGATCAGCTCGATACAAACTGCGTGACGAAAAAAAATATAAGTAATCACCGCAAAGGAAAATCGGATAGTCCGTATAATCATATGCTAGACACCCCTGTTGAATCACCTCATCATTATCGTTATGAACAGAACGTTTATGCTCACAACCCGCCTCAAAGCAATAAGGTCCTTCGTTCCCACTTTCAACATCGTAATAACATCTCGGTCCACTGTTAGTAAACAACGCATAACTTTCGGAATATGTACCACCATCACGGAAAAAAATAACCCTATTACTGGATATTTCTTCTCTTGTGTTTTTGTTACAACCAGAAATAAAACAAATCAAAAGGCAAAGGAAAATTCCCATAGTTTTAAGAAATCGTTTCATTATCCCTTC
This sequence comes from Lachnospiraceae bacterium, assembly GCA_017962105.1. Lineage (GTDB taxonomy): Bacteria > Bacillota > Clostridia > Lachnospirales > Lachnospiraceae > ISDg. The sequence goes on along the minus strand of JAGCVY010000025.1, from coordinate 2,380 downwards.
CTCTGTTTCGTCAAAAGAATTTTTATTTTATCCCAAAGCATCAATACCTTAGGAATTCTATTTTTCTGCCCTCGCTTTCTGGAACATTCTCTGGACATACGAATAAGCCGGACTAACTTCTTCTGAGGTAAATCGCCTATCTGTTCCATCGCCCATGTTTTCCTTAATGGTTTTCTCTGTCATAAACACAAATGATAAGACTCTTTCATCACCCCTGTAACAATGTACAGCATACTGATATCCGGATCCTTCTGGGACATATTCAACCGTTCCGGAAACAGAGTTGAGCTTTGTGAAAAACTCCGCAATATCGTCTCCGTCAAGCGTAAGAACATCCCCGCGCGTTCCGTCGACGATTCGTATTTTCGTAATTCCGTCCGGTATCGTTACAATGGCTCGCTCGTTACCCTGTTCTGTCACTATGCGTTCTCGTGTTTTCTTGTTCTCATAATATGCAAATGCAACGGAGGCGGTTACGAATATAACTACAATACATACAAGTAAAACAATATACTTTTTCTTCATAGTAATCCATTATCTCGCCGCCCCCCCCCACATTTTCACAAAATTTTAAGATCCTACATAAACTGTTACAAGATTGATATGATCGATGCCCAAGCTGGAGTGAACATAACGAATATCTGCCGTCAGTCCATCCACAATTTTATAGTACTTGCTCACCCATCCCGTAGAATGTGTGAAGGATACATATCCCAGACCAACCACACTGTGTTCGCCATAGATTTCGGAACTATGCAAAACCAGATGTACCGCATTCGAATTGATGGCTGTGGTAACCTGACTCCAAGATGCTGAATATTGAATGGATGCCGTAGCACTGTTATAACCGTATGATCTAAGCACGGACTGATATGCCGGTGCAAGCGCATTATCCGCTGTGCCACTCGTATTGGATGTTCCCATTGCCGTATGAAGTGCAATAAACACGGATTGCCAGGAACTCATCGGAATACTGGTTTTTCCTTCCACTGAATACAAATACTGCAACAGATTGAGCCCTGCCGTTGGCGCACAGTGCCTGTTAACCGGATTGTTGTTGCCGTATACATACAACGTCATAGTCATCGTGCGTTTCGTAAACAGAGTAGATCTTGTATAAGAAGACACCGAATCATATCCAACTTCCTTTGCGAGAACTGCCGCATATGTCAGCGTCTCCCCGTAGTTGTAATAAACCCCGTAACTTCTTTCCTCCAGTTCTTCAACCGTATCTTCATCAAGCAGTTTCAGCTCACCATTATAATGATACAGGTCATCTCCGATTAGCAGATAGTATTGTGAGCCTCCACAATAGCAAACCCGGATTATTTCGTCCGTTTGTTCTACCGTGTTCAACCCGACCACTCCGGCAAAGTCTCCTTGGCCGAATTCAATATAATAAGCGTCTTCAGCACCTATTCTGGTATTAATTACCACATAACTACATGGAGTTCCTTCGGAATAGTATTGTATGATATAAGCAGACACATTGTTCTGCAAATCATACAATGGCATGACAAGATAGTCATTGGAAATGCCCATCATAGTACTGAAAAAAACTCTGTCAACCAGTTGGTCGTCTGTGTAACTGCCTCTATTCTCATAGTTGACTGTATTATTCCATATGTTTTCCGCATCCCCCGCATAACTCGTCCCTCCCGTCATTAAGAGAACAACTGCCAGGATCAGCAGAAGCGAAAGCAAACGTTTCATGTGTTCCTCCATATTTCTACGCAAAAAGAATCACTGTTCTGATTCTCATCCTTCAGAATCCTAACGGTTGTTCGAAACATCGGAATCACCCCTTTCCCCATAGTTTGATAAGACAACCCTGAGATGGTATCAATAATTAGTGCTGTAATACACGTAATACTCCTGTTCTTCAGGATAATACGCAATCACTGCGATTGATGAGTCTAATCCAGCGAATTCATATACAACGACATCTTTGAACAGAGTCATATTGCCCTCTTTTTCCTCATTCCGTACTCTTGCTGTTCCGATTTCGTCTCCGATACGGTCACAATTCTCAATCGAAGCGATGTATTCAATTCCACCGAAGAGCATAAACTGGTAAACTGTGCATATCGGTATTTTTTCTACAGGTACTATTGGGTTTTCTTCTATGATAGAAGGCGTTATCGTGATGTACTCCATTGAGTTTTCCAACCCCTTCTGGGATTTCTTACCCATCTTCCCTTTTCCCTGCAAATACCGATGTGTAGCAATGCCAACCAAAGCAACACCTATCAAAGTGGCTACAACGGTAATGATTCTGCGGGCTCTCTTCTGTTTTGGTTTTCTTGTATAAACATCTAATGCCTCCAACACATCTTGATCATCCACATCAGTTAATGCCGAAAACAAATCCATTGGTTCC
>JAGCVY010000024.1 GCA_017962105.1 Lachnospiraceae bacterium | reverse complement strand
ATTCAGTACGGCGGTTCCATGAATGCCGGCAATGCGGCAGAGCTTCTTGCTATGCCCGACATCGACGGCGGTCTGATCGGCGGAGCAAGCCTTAAGGCTGACTTCGGCAAGATCGTGAACTACAACAAGTAAGAATTTTGCTAAGGTAGCTGGGAAAACGCTGAGCGATCAGCGTTTTCTTAGTGCCTGCGGCGAACGCACGTTTTGCCGCATATCATTTTCCACAGTACTGACATTATCGAAGCGGATACGGCCGCACAGGAGGAAACAAGCATGGCGAAGAAGCCTGTAGTATTATTGATCTTAGACGGATACGGATTGAATGATAAGGTTGAAGGCAACGCGGTGGCTCAGGCTAAGACACCGGTTATGGATAAATTGATGGCGGAATGCCCCTTCGTAAAGGGCAACGCCTCTGGCATGGCTGTCGGTCTGCCGGACGGACAGATGGGCAACTCGGAAGTCGGCCATCTGAACATGGGCGCGGGACGCATTGTGTACCAGGAGCTCACGCGCATCACAAAGGAGATCATGGACGGCGATTTCTTCCGCAACGAGGAGCTTCTCCGCGCGGTTGAGAACTGCAAGAAGAACGACAGCGCACTCCATCTGTGGGGACTTCTCTCGGACGGCGGCGTACATTCGCACAACACGCATCTGTACGCTCTGCTGGAGCTTGCGAAGAAGAGCGGCCTGACGAAGGTTTACGTTCACTGCTTCCTCGACGGACGTGACACGCCTCCGGCATCGGGCAAGGATTATGTCGCAGCTCTTGAGGACGAGATGAAGAGGATCGGCGTCGGCGAGGTCGCAACCATCAGCGGCCGCTACTACGCGATGGACCGTGACAAGAACTGGGACCGTGTCGAGAAGGCTTACGCTGCGCTTGTGTACGGCGAGGGCAACACGGCGGACAGCGCTGAGGCTGCGATGACGAAGACGTACGCGGACGGTGTTACCGATGAGTTCATGGTTCCTACGGTTATCCTCAAAAACGGTGCTCCGACGGCGACCGTCAAGGAAAATGATTCCGTCATTTTCTTCAACTTCCGTCCTGACCGCGCAAGAGAGATCACGCGCGCGTTCTGCTGTGAGGATTTTGAGGATTACGGCTTCACAAGAAGAAACGGCTTCCTTCCGCTTACCTATGTATGTTTCTCCGAGTACGACGTGACGATCCCGAACAAGACCATCGCGTTCAAGAAGGTTGAGGTTACCAACACCTTTGGCGAGTGGCTTGCTGCTCAGGGAATGCGCCAGGCACGTATCGCCGAGACAGAGAAATACGCTCACGTTACGTTCTTCTTCAACGGCGGAGTAGAGGCTCCGAACGCGAACGAGGACAGAATCCTCGTCGACTCGCCGAAGTACGTTCCGACCTACGACAAGAAGCCGCGTATGAGCGCTTACACGGTATGCGACCGCCTGAGCGAGGCCATCACGAAGAAGGATGAGGACGGAAACGCATACTACGATGTCATCATCTGCAACTTCGCTAACCCCGACATGGTCGGCCACACCGGTGTTCTGGAGGCAGCGACCGAGGCAATCGAAGTCATCGACAAATGTGTCGGTGAGGTTGTCAACTTTGTGAAGGAAGTGGACGGCGTGATGTTCATCTGCGCCGACCACGGCAACGCAGAGCAGCTGATCGACTACGAGACCGGCGCACCGTTCACGGCGCACACCACGAACCCGGTTCCGTTCATCCTTGTGAACGCAGAGCCCGGCACGAAGCTTCGTGAGGGCGGATGCCTTGCAGACATCATCCCGACGCTCATCGAACTGATGGGCAAGGAGCAGCCGAAGGAGATGACCGGCAAGAGCCTGATCGCGAAATAATCGTTTTATACTTCGAAAAATCTCTTGCAATCCTGCAGAATCTATGGTAGAATCTGCGTGTTGCGTACCGAAACGTGACATTTTTCGTAGTTTCTATAGTGGAGGAAGTTATGAGCACATTGTTTGTAATCACAAAAGTTATATATATTCTTATTTGTGTCGTGTTGACTGCCATCGTTTTGATGCAGGAAGGCAAGAATGCAGGTTTGACCGGTTCCATCAGCGGAGCGGCGGAAACCTACTGGGGCAAGAACAAGGGACGTTCGATGGAAGGCACGCTGGTTTGGCTTACCAGAATCCTTGCAGTTGCTTTCATCGTGCTCTCGGTTGTGCTTAACATGTCCTTCTGGACGAAGTAAGCGAAACGGATATCCACGGCACTCTGACAACAGAGTGCCGTTTTTCCATTTTGGGACGTAGAGGAGAGAGGAATACAGGAATTGATAGACGAAAGAAAAAAGGAGATGGTCCTGGCTTTTTTGCGGGACCGGCAGTACCGGCCGATGCGGTTCCGTGAGATGGCCGGGCTTCTGCAGGTTCCGAAGTCCGATCGCGGGGAATTGAACGAGGTGCTGGACTGCCTGATCCGCGAAAAAAAGGTCTCCATTGATCTTGCGGGAAGATATCTTCCCATTGAGGCAGCCACGGCCGTCGGCGTGTTTTCAGCCACAGAGCGCGGATACGGGTTTGTGACCATAGAAGGACAGGACGGAGATTGGTTTGTTGCCGCATCAAACACCGGCGGCGCAATGCACGGGGACAAGGTTTCCGTGGCGGTAGTGCGCCGTGCAGGGGCTTATGAGAATCAGCCGGGCAACCGCACCGAGGCGCGTGTAACAGCGGTTTTGGAGAGGAATACCTCGAATCTTGTGGGCATTTTCCGAAAGAATAAGTTCGGAGGCCGGGTGATCCCCGACCGGAATAAATTGGACTTTGACGTGCAGATCGGACCGAAGGATACCCTCGGGGCCGTGAGCGGGCAGAAGGTGTGCGTGACCATCACGCAGCATGACGGCCCTCACGGACCGTCGGGGCGCATCACGGAAATCTTAGGGCATGTCAATGACCCCGGCGTGGACATCCTTTCCGTTGCCAAGGAATACGGACTTCCGTCGGAGTGGCCGGACGAGGTGAAGGAGGAGATTGCTTCCGTTCCTACGGAGGTGTCGCCGGAGGAGATTGCCGGGCGCACGGACCTGCGGGATGTTCTGATGGTGACCATTGACGGCGAGGACACGAAAGATATCGACGATGCGGTGTCCCTTATCCATGAAGACGGTGTGTGGCGTCTCGGCGTTCACATCGCGGATGTGAGCCATTACGTGCGGGAGGGGCAGCCCCTTGACCACGAGGCCATCAACCGGGGAACCAGCGTATACCTTACGGACCGGGTGATCCCCATGCTGCCGCACAAGCTCTCGAACGGCATCTGTTCCCTCAACCAGGGGGAGGACCGGCTTGCGCTGAGCTGTCTGATGGAGATCGACGACAACGGCACTGTGATCGGCCATTCCATCGAGGAGACGGTGGTCCGGGTTGACCGCAGACTGACATATACCCTGGTACAGAGCATTTTCGACGAAGCGGACAGGAACCCTTCGGAAAGGCAGAATCCTTCGGAAAATGATGCCCGTCGCGTGCCGGAGGATTTTCCCGAGGAGATCCGGCAAATGCTCCTTGAAATGCGCGTGCTGGCCGGCAGAATCCGGGCAAAGCGCGACGCCCGCGGCGCCATCGATTTCGATTTTCCGGAGAGCAAGATCCTTTTGGATGAGCGGGGGCGTGTGACGTCCATCGAACCGTATCCGAGAAATGAAGCCACAAGGCTGATCGAGGATTTTATGGTAACGGCCAACGAGACCGTTGCGGAGCATTTCTACTGGCTTTCGGCCCCGTTCGTATACCGTGTCCACGAGATTCCGTCGGAGGAAAAAATAAGGGAGCTGGCCTCCTATGTTTCCCACTTCGGGTACACGATCCACTGCGGGAACGGGGAAGTGCACTCCATGGAACTGCAGAAATTCCTGCGGAAGCTCCGTGGTAAGAAGGAGGAGGCTCTGCTGAGCCGGTTGACGCTGCGCTCCATGCGGCAGGCGCGGTATGCAACGGATTGCCTCGGGCACTTCGGACTTGCGCTCAAGTACTATTGCCATTTTACGTCGCCGATCCGAAGGTATCCGGACCTGCAGATCCACAGGATTATCAAGGAAAGTCTGCATGGTTCGCTGTCGAGCGTAAGACTCGCGCATTACAACGGGATCCTTGACGAGATCGCTTCCCGGTCGAGTATGACGGAGCGTAGAAGCGAGGAGGCCGAGCGCGAGGTTGAGAAGATGAAGAAAGCCGAGTACATGCGCGGATTCCTCGGGGAGGAGTACGACGGCGTGATCTCCGGCGTGACTTCGTGGGGGCTGTTTGTGGAGCTTCCGAACACCGTGGAGGGGCTTGTCCGCCTCACGGATCTCCGGGGCGATTACTATATTTATGACGCACGGACGATGTCCTTGACGGGCGAGAGGTCGGGCAGACGATACGCCATCGGGGATCCGATGCGCGTTATGGTTTCGGCGGCGGATAAGGCGTCGCGGACGGTGGAGTTTATACCGGTGAGGTAGATGCTAAGGTTCCCTTCGGGAGCGAAGGTATCCGCCGAAGGGAAAGAATGAGAGGACAGCATGGGAAAGGACAGTATCCGCCTGATTGCGAACAACAAGAAGGCGTATCATGATTACTTCATTGAGGAAAAATACGAGGCGGGGATTGCCCTGCACGGCACGGAGGTCAAATCCATCCGTATGGGGCAGGTTTCCGTGAAGGAAGCCTATATCCGCATCGAGCATGGGGAGGCGCTTGTGTACGGCATGCACATCTCGCCGTACGAGAAGGGCAACCTGTTCAACCGGGATCCGCTCCGCGTGCGCAAACTTCTGCTGCGCCGCGCCGAGATCAACAAGCTTGTCGGCAGGCTGCAGGTGCAGGGATACACGTTGATCCCGCTGTCGGTCTACCTGAAGGGGAATTACGTGAAGGTGGAAGTCGGCCTTGCACGTGGAAAGAAACTCTATGACAAGCGCGAGAGCATTGCCAAGAAGGACCAGCAGCGCGAGGCGGAACGCGAATTCAAGATCCGAAATCTGAAATAAGTCTTTAATGACGTTCAAAGGCAAAAAGACGCGAAATTGACAGAAAATCCTGCAGTTTTGCGTCTTTTTTTGTTACGCGAAAGACAGCTGTACGCGAAATAACAACTACGCTCAGGGGAATACGTCGGAACATGGTTTAGCCGTTGACAAATCGGCCCGCAATTGTTACACTGTTCCTATAACAATTATAACGGAAATATTATGAGGAGAACGGAATTACAGCGAGGAGAAAGAGATGTTGATCAGCATAGATTTTAACAGCGATGAAGCATTTTACGTACAGTTGCGGAACCAGATCATCATGGGAATTGCGACTTCCGAGATCCGCGACGGTGAAAGCCTGCCGAGCGTGCGGGAACTCGCGGATTCCGTGGGAATCAACATGCATACGGTCAACAAGGCGTATGCGACGCTGCGACAGGAAGGCTATCTGAAACTGGACCGCCGGCGCGGGGCTGTCGTGTCCGTGGACGTAAACCGTCAACGGGCTGTCGACGAGCTGCGCGCTTCTCTGCGTGAGGCGGTGGCGAGAGCGGTTTGCCGCAATGTGCCGGCGCAGGAGATCCGTTCGATTCTGAATGAAGTTGTGGAGGAGTTCCATGATTAAGACACGAGAGGCGATTGACGCCTTTATCCTCGCCACGGACATCGCCGTGCGGTTCGGTGCCGGCTATGTCGGAACGGAGCATTTGGTGTATGCCCTGATGACGGGTGACTTTATGACGGCGAGGGCATTTTCCGAAGAAGATGTTGCGACATACGGGGAACTTTTGGACGCCATGAGTTCCGATGCCAACAGCGATACGCTGGCCACGGACCGGACACCCGCGCTTTCCCCCAGACTTACCATCGTGGAGAACAATGCCGAGCTGTTTGCCAAGATGCTCGGGGATGACCGGATCGGAACGGGACATCTTCTTTTGGGCGTTCTGAGAGAGCCGGAGTGCGTTGCGTGCAGGCTTTTGCGAAGCCTAAAGCAGGACACTTCCCTGTACGCGCTGAGCATCCTTCACGATATGGGACTTTCCACGGATCAGGCTCGGGATTACGTGCGGTTCCTCCGGGAGGGCGTGCGGGATTCGGAGACCGGTGTTTCCTTTCTGGAGAGTTACTGCAGATGCCTTTCGGACGATATCGAGGACGGGCTCACGGAGCCTCTGATCGGACGCCGCGAGGAGACGGACAGCGTGATCCGGATCATGAGCCGCCGGACGAAGAACAACCCCTGCCTGATCGGTGAGCCCGGCGTGGGCAAGACGGCGGTGGTGGAGGCCTTCGCGAAGCGGATCCTTGACGGTGATGTGCCGGAGGCTCTTACGGGAATGCGGCTGTATTCTCTTGATATCGCTTCGCTGGTTGCGGGCACGCGCTACCGCGGTGACTTTGAGGAGCGCATCAAGAAGCTTTTAATGGAGCTGGAGCAGAACGACAAGGTGATCCTTTTCATCGACGAACTGCACAGCGTGATCGGTGCGGGAGGGGCGGAAGGAACGCTGGATGCCGCCAACATTCTAAAGACTTCCCTGTCGACCAACCGGCTGCGAGTGATCGGTGCGACCACGGCGGATGAGTACCGCCGGTATATTTCCAAGGATCCGGCCCTGGAGCGGAGATTCCAGCCGCTGACGATCGAGGAACCCACGCCCGCGCAGGCATATGACATTTTACGGGGAATTGTTTCCAGATACGAGGACTATCACGGCGTGCGCTACACCGATGAGGCGCTGCATGCCTGTGTTGATCTTTCCGTCCGCTACTTGGGCGACCGGCGCCTTCCGGACAAGGCCATCGATGTGCTTGATGAGACCGGAAGCGCCGCGAAACTGAAGCTTTCCAACGGGGAGAATGAAGAAATCTCCCGGGTTCTTGCGGAGAAGGAGAAGGCCATCATCGACGGTGATTTTGCCCTTGCGGCGTCCCTCGGAGGCACGTACCGAAGTATACAGAAGGCCCGTGGCGGCATGAACTGCAAGGCCGTCCGCGGCACGGAGCCTGTTGAGGTTACGGAAGACGCGGTGCGGGAGGTTGTAGCCCGGATGACCGGGATTCCCGTTGCAAGACTTTCCCAGACCGAGGGAGAGAGGCTTTTAGGGCTCGAGGAGGAGCTGCACCGGATGGTCATCGGCCAGAATGAGGCGGTGTCCGCCCTGGCTAAGGCTGTCCGCAGGGGCCGTGTCGGGTTGAAGGATCCGAACCGGCCGGTGGGGTCGTTCCTGTTTTTGGGACCTACCGGCGTCGGCAAGACGGAGCTTTGCAGGGCGCTTGCGCAGGCACTGTTCGGCGATGCCGAGGCCATGATCCGCATCGATATGTCGGAGTACATGGAATCCCACAGCGTGTCCAAGCTGATCGGAAGCCCGCCCGGCTATGTCGGGTTTGAGGACGGCGGCCAGCTGTGCGAGCGCGTGCGCAGAAAGCCTTATTCGGTGCTTTTGTTCGACGAGATCGAGAAGGCACATCCGGATGT
>JAGCVY010000023.1 GCA_017962105.1 Lachnospiraceae bacterium | reverse complement strand
GCGTTACGAGGCGCTTGCTACGGAGATGATCGAGTATGCGGACACGGCGTTCCCGAAGTTTGATGAGCCCACGGAGCTGGTGCTCGGAAGCCGCCAGGCGGCATTGATCGAGGCTGTGAAGAAGCGGGGATATCAACTTGCGTACGAGGACTCGGATCTGTATTTCGACTTCCGGACCGGGACGCTTGATTATCCGCTTCCGGAGGGGTATCATTTTACGAATCCGAAGGACAACGATCCTCTGAAGGTCGCCAAGTGTCTGTGGGACGGCTTTAACAGGGCGGAGCACGGCGAATTCACGGACTGGGAGACGCCTGTGAAAAACGGCGGCATAAGCCCGCACGAGCTTTACCAGAACGTGCTCGGCGCAACCATCGCGCCCGCACCCCATGCAACTTACGAGTACACCACCGTCATCGCGGATGAGAACGACAATTACGTCTGCTTCTCCGGGATGTGGTGGGTGCCGGAAAATAAACTTGCCTACATGGAGCCTCTGTGTACAGTCCCGGAGCATCAGCACAAGGGACTGGCAGCGGCTGCTCTTGCGCACCATGAGAAGAACCTCAGGCCGTTGGGCGCCGAGGTTATGACCGGGGGCGGCAACGACTTCTATCGGAAGATCGGATACAAGGGCGTCCATGTGTACGGGCATTATCAGAAAAAATGAGGATGTTTACCTATGGATTACGTAAAAGAAAACGGTAAAATCTGGGATGACCGGTCTGCCAACGCGGACCGGTGGTCCCTTCCGGTTTCGAGCGAGGAGACTGCTCTCGCGAAGAAAGGGGAGTGGAGCATTGTGCTGACGCCCTCGAAGCCGGTTCCGCGGGATTGGTTCCCGCAGGAACTGTCAGGGAAAAAAGTGTTGTGCCTGGCGAGTGGAGGAGGCCAGCAGGGTCCGATCCTCGCGGCGGCCGGGGCTGATGTGACAGTATTCGACAACAGTAGAACCCAGTTAGATAAGGACATTCAGGTCGCAGAGAGGGATGGGCTGACAATCCAAACGGTTCAGGGAAATATGCAGAACCTTTCCGCATTTTCCGACGAGAGTTTTGACCTTGTGTTCCATCCGTGGTCCAACGGTTATATCGACAACGTGCTTCCCGTGTGGCGGGAGTGCGCCCGTGTTCTGAAGCGCGGAGGGATTCTTCTGGCGGGCTTCGGCAATCCGATCGAGAACATTTTTGACCCGGTGAAACTGGAGCATGGCGAGTTAACGGTCGCATACAAGGTTCCGTACGCGGATGTCGATCATCTGGATGATCCGGGGATCAGACAAATCGCGGAAGCGGAAGGCTACATCTGGGGTCATACGCTCGCGGACCAGATCGGCGGGCAGATTGACGCCGGGTTTGTGATCGTCGGCTTCTACGAGGACCGCGGCGGTACCGCGCTTGACAATTACATCAGCGGATCGATCGCAACAAAGGCAGTGAAATTGTAAACAGGGATGAATTCGATGGACGAGCATGCGGAGAAAAATCTGAAACGATTCGAAGAGCTGGCGGAGAGGGCGAGGCGCAGCAGCGTCTATACGTACTCGAGTTTCCATTCCACGGAGACCGCGAGCCTGGCCTACCGTGTGGCAGGAGAAAATGAAGTCACCCTGTGGGGCGGCACGGACAATTCCGAGCGCGTTGTGGCGCGGTTCGGGGATCCGAAGGAACTCGGGTACGAGGAGGATTTTCCGATCCGAGTTGTGTGCATCAGACCGAAGCAGGAGAAGTTCGCTGACTCGCTGACGCACCGGGATTTCCTGGGTGCCGTACTGAATCTCGGGATTGAGCGGGACGTGGTCGGAGATATTCTGATCTCGGAGCATACAGCCTATCTTTTCGTGCTGGAGGAGCTGGCCGATTTCGTGTGCCTGGAACTGGAGCGCGTGCGGCGAACAGCCGTAAAATGCGAGTTAGTCTCGGCAGTCCCGGAAGGGTGTATTCCGAAGCTTCGTGAGGAGACGGTTACGGTGGCATCGCCGCGGCTGGACGCCATTCTTGCGAAAGCGTATCATCTCTCCCGCGGGGAGGCCAAGAGTCTGTTTGATGCGGAGAAGGTGACCGTGAACGGAAAGATCTGCACAAACCCCGAGACCGTGTTGAAAGCAGACAGTAAGGTCTCTATACGGGGATTCGGCAAGTTCGAGTACCGCGGCGAGGAGCATGCCACGCGCAAAGGAAAGACGGGCATAACCATCTGGCGGTACGTGTAATTCAGAGAAAAGCAATCCGGACAAGGAGCGAGAGATGCAGGTTCATCCGATTTCCCCTGTGTTTGACAGGGATTCCAAAGTGTTGATCCTCGGAAGCTTTCCGTCGGTGAAATCGCGGGAAGCCGGGTTCTTCTATGGCCATCCGCAGAACCGTTTCTGGAAGGTGACGGCGGCGGTGTTCGGCGAGGATGTGCCGCAGACTATTGAGGAAAAGAGAGCGTTTCTCCTTCGCAACCATGTTGCGGTCTGGGACGTGATCCACTCCTGCGAGATCGAGGGTTCCTCGGACGCGAGCATACGGAACGTCGTGCCGAATGACCTCAGCATGATACTGGATGCAGCTACAATCGACACGATCTATGTGAACGGCAAGACGGCACTGAAATATTACGAACGATACCTACAACCGACAGTCCACCGACATGCAATCTGCCTTCCGTCCACGAGCCCCGCAAATGCAGCGTGGACTATCGAGCGGCTTGTCGCGGAGTGGAGGTGTATCAAGGAGCGGAAAATGGAACTCTGGGATGCTTACGACAGCGATTTCAAAATTATACCGGGCGTAACGCTCGTGCGCGGCGAGGAGGCGACATTTGCCGAGGGCGTGTATCACCTCGTGTGCGAGATCATCCTAAAGCATGTGGACGGAACCTATCTGATCATGCAGCGCGACCCGCGCAAAGCCTATGGCAGCATGTGGGAGGCGACGGCCGGCGGCTCGGCACTTCGCGGCGAGAACCCGCTTGCGGGTGCAATCCGCGAGCTTCGGGAGGAGACCGGGATTGTTGCGGACTTGATGACCGAGGTCGGAATGGTTGTGAATCCGCCGACGCATTCGGTGTATGCGGAATATTTCGCAGAGACATCCTGCGACAAGGACAGTGTGATCCTGCAAGAGGGCGAGACCGTTGCGTATCGCTGGATCGACCGGGAGACACTGCTTGCTATGAAGGGCGAACTACTGACGCATCGCATGTGGCAGTTCGTGCCCGAACTGAAGGATTAAGAACACCGTTAAGGAGAATGAAAACAATGATCACATTTCGGATCGCGAAGGTGGAGGACGCCTCGCGAATTCTGGAGATTTACGCTTACTATGTGGAAAATACGGCGGTCTCGTACGAGTACGATGTGCCGACGCTTTCGGAGTTTACGGAGCGTATCCGCAACATCCTTGTGACATATCCGTACATTGTGGCGGAGGAGGACGGCCGGATTGTCGGCTATATCTATGCGTCGCGGTTTGCGGAACGCGCGGCTTACGGCTGGGCGGCAGGCACCTCGATCTACATTGACCGGGACTTCCACAGAAGAGGCATCGGGAAACTTCTGTACGAGAAACTGGAGGCGATCCTGAAACTGCAGAATATCACCAATCTCTACGCCGGAGCTGCGGACCCGATGGAGGAGGAAGACCCGTACCTCACCAGAAACAGCGAGTATTTTCATGAGGCGATCGGCTACAAGCCGGTTGCCCGCTACCACGGCTGCGGCAGCAAGTTCGGCAGATGGTACAACCTCCTTTGGATGGAGAAGATTATCAACGAGCACAGTGTTCCTCCGAAGGCAGTGATTCCATTTTCCGAACTCGATGAGAACACGGTGCAGGAGATTTTGCAGGCTTAGCAGGAGAAATCATGGAGAAGTTTTATCTGGAAGTGCCGGGCATCGGCCGGAAAGAGGAAGCCTTTGATTACATCAGGGAGTTTCTCGAATACGGTTCACAGATCAACGGTGCCGGCGGCTTGGACCATTATTATCCGACAGATTACGAGGGCTGGCTTCGCATGACGGAGGAGCGGGCCTTGATGGAGCCGACGGAGGAGCGGGTTCCCGGGAGGGAGTTCTTTCTGGTGCGAGAGAACGATAACCGGATCGTCGGGATGATCAACATCCGCATTGCGCTCAACGAGAAAATGCGGAAGCACGGCGGCCACATCGGGTACAGTATTCGTCCGACGGAACGGGGCAAGGGATACAACAAGATAAACCTTTACCTCGGACTCAAGGTGTGTAACCAATACGGGATTGAGACCGTGATGCTGGACGCCGATCTGGATAACCCGGCGTCGTGGCGGACCATGGAGGCCCTGGGCGGCGTGCGGGTCCGCGAGTATTTTGACGACGAGGATTCCAACACGGATGTTGTGGTATACAATATCGATACCGGGAAGGCGCTAGGGGAGCATCAGGAGTACGAGAAAAGTGTCGCTGATTTCCGGCTGGAGACCGAGAGGATTTTCCTGCGGCCGATGACCACGGACGACTACGAGGCGCTGTACGCTGTCCTTGGGGACGCCGAGATCATGCGGCACTATCCGTACGAATTTGACGAAGCGCGGGTCCGCAGTTGGATCGAGCGGAACCGTGATCGATACAGACGTTACGGCTTCGGTCTCTGGGCGGTGTGTCGGAAGGACACCGGCGAGATGATCGGCGATTGCGGACTGACGCTTCAGAATATCGACGGCGAACTGCTGCCGGAGATCGGTTACCACATCCGCGCGGATCAGCAGCATCAGGGGTATGCGAAGGAGGCGGCAGCGGCTGTACGGGACTGGGCGTTTGCGTACACTTCCTACCCGGCACTGTATTCCTACTGCAAATACACCAACGTTGCGTCCTATAAGACCGCGGAGGCCATCGGGATGACTTTCCTGCGGGAGTATCCGGACGAGGCGAACGGGACGACACATGTATCGGTTATCCGGAGGGGATAAGGGCTTAATCGGAGGGCATCATGCTTCGAATCGAGAGACTTGACGAAAACAATGTCGAGAGCTATCTTCGTTACCTGCATCAGGCGATGACGCTGGAGCCGCAGATGATGACGGCGGAGGCGGTGGACGAGGATGGGATCCGCGCGAGGGTGAGGGATCCGTTTTACCAAAAGACAACATCGCTGCTCGCCTTTGAAGGGGCGGAGCTGCAGGAAATGCCGCTGCTGCGCAAGACCTTGAAGGATTAAACAGAAGACGAAAGAATGAGGATTTACCTATGACGGTTTATTATGATGACGGGACCATCCGGATCAGGAGCATGGTGCATGACGACACGAAGGTCATTTTTGACACCTACCAATCCTACGGCTGGCATCCCGATATGGAAAACTATGAAAATTATTACAGGGAGCAGGAAGCCGGAGAGCGTCTGGTGTTCATCCCCGAATACGAAGGCGAGGTTGCCGGTATCTGCACTCTTGTGTTACATCCGAGCGAAGGCCCTTTCGCCGGAAACGGCTGGCCGGAGATTGTGGACCTGTGCGTGTTTTTCCACATCCACAACAAGGGTATCGGCAACAAGCTTCTGGACGTAGCGGAAGCGGAGGCTGCGAAGATCTCGGACCATGTGTTTCTTGCGGTTGGCGTACACTCCGGCTACGGTCCGGCGCAGCGCATTTACATAAAGCGCGGCTACATTCCGGACGGCACCGGCGTCTGGTATCAGGGAAAGCAGTTAGGGCAGTACGAGCCCTGCGTCAACGACGATGATCTGTTACTGTTCCTTGCGAAGAAACTGCGGTAAACACGTCCCGGCTGTTATGTAGGAGAACGACGATGATCAAACATTTTGAACGAATCGAAGGCAGCTTCATCGAGAAGATTTACGGCCAGGAGCGCCTTGCATATGCGCATTCCGACTCGTCGGATCTGTACGCTCTGGCGGAGTGGGCGGAGCGCGGCGGATATCCGGGCTCCGTGATCCTGTTTTATGATTACGCCAACGGAGCGGTGTACAGGCCTTTCCGAAAGAGGAAGAATGTGCTTTACAGCAACCCGGCATTTGCGGACGGGGCTTACTGGTTTTTGCAGGGTGATTACGGAAAGAGGAAGGTAACACTGTTTTCGTATCATCCCGGGGAAAAACCGGCGGAGGTGACATCATTTTCCGTGGACGAAGTGAGTCTGTATAACCTTCGGATTCTCGGCGAGAAGGTGCATGTCGTGAGCCAAAACGGAGAGACGGCGGAATGCGTTTATCCGGAACGGTTTACCCTGTCGCTAACGCCGCACCAGACGGTCGAGCTGATCGCAGACGGCCGTGTCTACCTCGAGGAATGGGTGGAGGAAGGCTGGGATCCGGAAAATGACTGCGCCACCGAAAAGTACCGCTTTTACCACAAGGTGGTTGTGAAGGATTTTCAGGGGAACACGCTCTCGGAGGAAGTCGGTTCGATCACGCAGGCGCCGGACGGGACGTACTGGATTTCGTAGGAGTCCGGAACACATCGGTGTCGATTGGATGAGGTGGAAAATGGACAATCACAGTGAATGGATCCGCGCAAGAGAGGACCTGGGCAGGGCACTGGCGGCCCTGGGGCATCCGAAGGAGCTGAGCGGGCCGCTTGCAAAGCAGCTCGGCAGTCCGAAGGCGATCCGGCGGATGAGTGCCTACCTTCGGCAGGCAAAGCCGCGAAGCATCGAGGAAATCGTTGACGAGGCGCTGGCAATCTGCTCCGATTTCGAAGCGTGGAGAAACAAAAAAGCGTCCGAGGAAGCCAACGGAAAATACAACGAGTGGCTGAACGAACCAAGGGACTGAGAGGGTATCTCCGGCCGGACAAAACGGGCGTGATCGGCAGAATTTCAAGTGACACGGAGAAGTGAATGTGGTACAATATAGCGGGTGACGATTCTTGTCACCCGCAAATTTGTGTATTGGAGAAAATGATTATGATCAACTTGAATTCGCAATCAGGAGCAAAACTCGGACAGCCGTTCCGGGTGGAGTTCAACGAGAAGACATTTTACACGGATCCCGAGTACGGGCTGCTCGAGCTTAATTACAGCGGATACGCCGATGCGGCCTCGAATGACCGGCCCGGCGATGAGGGGACACAGAGCATGGTCCGGTCCCTGATTTCCATGGAGATCAATAAGGCCATGGGCACTCCGGGAGGCGGTTCCTACCGGAATCTACAGGAACGCGTCGGGAGTCTGCGGGAAGCGGCAGCCGGCGCCCTCCGGGCGAAAGGTTTTACCGTGTCACAGATTGTGATCGCTGCCCTTCAGCCGTCGGAGAGCGCGCTGAGACTGATCAGCCTCAGGGATCAGCAGAAACAGATCCAGGCCATGTCTCCCCAGGAGTTGGCAAAGCGTGTAGAGGAGGCTCAGAAGCAGGCAGAGGCTGCGATGGCGGCTTTGACGCCGGACGAGAGAATGCGCGCCGAGGCAGAGGCCAGACGGAAGATGGAAGAGGATATGGCGAAGATGCAGTCGTCCATCGACATGGCGAAAGCCATTTCGGCAGCGGCCAAGGCCAATGCAACGCCTCCCGGAGCGATGGCGGCCGCCGCAGGGATCGCTGCGACAACGGCTGCTACGGCAACGACGGCTGCGGCTCCGGCTTCCCACAATCCGGCGGGAAGACCGATGGCGGCAACCCTGCAGGGTCAGCAGAATCCTCAGGGAATACCTGCCTTCTGCCCAAACTGCGGGGCGAAGACGAAGGGAACCCGCTTCTGCGGAGCCTGCGGAACGAAATTGATGTGAGACGCTCCGAAGAGGGGTGGAGGTGATTTTGTGAAGGATGCAAATGATGATGCCCTCCGATGGGAAATACTCTCGACGGACACGCTGTTTCACCATAACGTCATGGACGTTTTGGAAAGGAAAGAGCGGGCTTCCGACGGGCAGGTCGGGCGGTATGTTGCCGTGCACACGTTCAACTGGGTGATCGTCATCCCCGTCCGGGACGGCAAATTCGTAATGGTCCGGCAGTGGCGGCACGGGATGGGCGGTATTACCGTGGAGTTCCCGGGCGGCGTCATGGAGACCGGAGAGACGCCGGAAGAAGGCGGATACCGGGAGCTGTTGGAGGAAACCGGGTACAAGGCCGGACGGATCACGGTTCTCGGCCGATGCAATCCCAATCCCGCGATATATGACAATACGGTCACCTTCGTGCTTGCGGAGGATTTGACGCCCACCGGCGAGCTGCATCCGGACGATGACGAGTTCGTCGCTCCGATGGAGATCCCCATCGAGACGGTAATCGAGCGGTTCGGCGTCGGCGAGTATTGTAACGCCTTCGTCGGGACCGGATTGGCTCTTTATCTTAGACATGTCCGCGAGGGACAGGCAGCGGGGAAACCGTGCTGCGATCAAGACGGGGAGAAAAACTTCCCCGGAAGGGAAGCGAAAGAGATGGACAGCAATACACCTTATGAACAGGATCCGCGGACGGACAAGCCGCGTTACACGGAGGAGAGCGTAGACACTCTGTATGACGCCAAATATGTGCGCCTGTATGATCTGAGATACAGCGAGGGGAAGCATTACAGCGACGCCTCGAGGCGGGAGAAAAAGGACCTCGTCGCGCTGAAGTCGGATGAAGAGTTTCAGTCGATGAAGCCCGATGCGGTTACGATCGCCGTGGTGGTGAACCTTCCCGGTGAGGCACCGAAGCTCCTGCTCAACTACGAATTCCGGTATCCGGTGGGCCAGTATCTGTTAAGTCCTGTCGCGGGACTGATCGACCCCGAGGATTATGAACTCTCCGACACGCCGTTGGTTTCCGCTGCGATCCGTGAGATCCACGAGGAATGCGGCCTTGTGGTAAAGCCTTCCGACAAGGTGAAGGTTATCAATCCCTGCGCCTTTTCTTCCCCGGGAATGACGGACGAGAGCAATGCTTTCCTTTGCGCGGAGATCACGGTGGAGGACACCGCGGAGGTTACCCAGGACGGCTGCGTCGGCACGGAGCTGTTCGCCGGTTTTGAGCTTGTCGATGTCCCGGCTGCGGAGAAACTGTACGCCACGGGACGGGACCGTTACGGAAAATTCTTCTCGCTCGCGACCTGGGTCGTGTTGGGATATTTTATTGCGAACTACAGATAAAAAACGGAGCTCCGCGGGCTTGCGGGGCTCTCATGTTATGGAGGAAGGTATGGATGCGATATTTGGGAAAAACTGTAAGCTGACGGACGGAACGCTTTTGGCAAGGGAGCTTCGCAACCGCGAGTATCTGACGGAGCTCACGAATGCGGGACTGTTGCAGAATTACTACCAGGAGGCCGGACTCGCCCAGAATTTCGGAGCCAAGGCGATGGCACACCACGGATGGGAGGATCCCTCCTGCCAGCTCCGGGGACATTTTCTGGGTCATTTCCTGAGCGCCTGCGCGATGCGTGTTGCGGCGACGGGGGATGTGGAACTGAGGGCGAAAGCGGACGCAATCGTGCATGAGCTTGCCCGCTGTCAGGAGGAGAACGGCGGGACCTGGGCCGCGTCGATCCCGGAGAAGTATTTTACGTGGATCGCCCGCGGAAAGCAGGTTTGGGCGCCTCACTATACGGTGCACAAGACCTTCATGGGACTCGTTGATCTTTATAGGATGACCGGCAACACCGAGGCTTTGGAGGTTGCGGACCGCTTCGCGGATTGGTTTGCAGATTTTACGAAGGACAAATCCCGCGAGGAGATGGACGATATCCTGGATTTCGAGACCGGCGGAATGCTGGAAATCTGGGCGGACCTTTTGGAAGCCACCGGTAAGGAGAAGTATCGTACGCTCATCGGAAAATATGACCGGCACCGCCTGTTTGACGCGCTTCTTGCCGGCGAGGATGTGCTTACGAACATGCATGCCAACACCACGATCCCCGAGGTGTTGGGGTGTGCGCGGGTCTATGAGGTGACGGGGGAAGAGCGGTACCGCGACATTGCCCTCGCGTATTGGGAGCAGGCGGTGAAGTTCCGCGGGACATTCGCTACCGGCGGGCAGACCCTCGGCGAGATCTGGACGCCTCCGCATCAGATGGCGGCCCGGCTCGGCGACCGGAACCAGGAGCACTGCACGGTGTATAACATGATGCGGCTTGCGGACTTTGTGTTCCGTGAGACCGGTGACGTCGATTGTCTGGATTATCTCGAGAGGAATCTCTGGAACGGGATCCTTGCCCAGGGACATTACCGCGGCGGCAGCCTTACCGGGGAGGAGGCTCCCGGCGAGGGGTTGATCACTTACTACCTTCCGCTTCGCGCGGGGGCGAAGAAGGGATGGGCCAGCAAATTCAACGACTTCTTCTGCTGTCACGGGACCCTCGTACAGGCCAATGCCGTTCACAACCGGTACCTGTGGTATCGCGAGGCGGACCGCCTTTATGCGGGCATCTATGCGGATTCCGAGGTGACGACGGAGTTTGACTGTGTGAAGGTTACCGTTGCTCAGCGTCGTGACACGCTGAGCGGTAGTATTCAGGCGGCGGGGGATGCGGCGTCCAACCAGGCCCTCAACCCCGAGACCGGACTGCATGCAGTGCATCCGGACCGGAGAGTGCAGCGGTTCACAATTCATACGGATGTCCCGGTATCGTTTACGCTGATGCTTCGGATCCCTGACTGGGCTCAGGGCGAGGTGACGGTTTCCGCAGACAGCGCGGCTTCCGTCGGAAGAAGCGGCCGTTTCCTCAACGTTCAGAAGCTGTGGCAGGGCGGCGAGGAGATCCGTCTGTCCATCCCGCTCGGCATCTATACAACGCCCCTCGAAGGTGCGAGTGATATGATCGCTTTCTCCTACGGACCGACGGTTCTCGCCGGTCTCTGCGGGGAGGAGCGTGCGCTGGTGCTTCCAGACAATAAGAAGCCGGAGGATCTGCCGGTACACGAGAACGAACGCGAGTGGGGCACCTGGAACGATCAGTTCAAAACACAGTATCAGGAGCACGGCCTGCGGTTTGTTCCGCTGTATCAGGTCGGTTACGAGCGGTACCAGGTGTATTTTCCGATCCTTCGGAGGTAAATACAAAGTGACCACAGGATTTACCTGTGTCGAACCGTTTCGGCCATAACAAACGGGGAACATGATCGAAAAACAGCATAAGATAATAATCCTACTGCTGTAGAACAACTTTTGTGCAACCTGCCTATTGACTTTCCTTTCGAAAAATGCTATCATCAAGGTAAGTTGTATTTACATACAACGATCTCATGTAAGGTGTTAATAAATTCGGCATTCCATGCCGGGAGAGGAGAGTGCATATGGCATATGATGATGAACCTATTGTGATCCGAAATGTGAATATCCCGAAGAGAGAATTTGCCGGAGAGCTTGGCGTCCCGCTGACCATTGCCGGTCTGGCGGGTATCGTGGTTTCCGTCTTTCTGCCGTATGTAACGGCGAAGTCGGGTGTGGAGAGCGGAAGCAAACTGACGTCTTGGCAGGTTGTTGATGTTTCCGAAGTAGGTTTCCTTACCAAGTATTTCTTTATTGTCTTTTCGCTCCTCGCGGTTGCTGCCGTATGGAAGCAAAGCGGACAGCTTCTGGTCGCCTGCTGCGTATACTGGATCCTGAATTTCCTGTTCTGTGTATGCAACGTCGGCGGATGTGAATCCCTGTTCGCGGGATCGCACACAGCGATGAAGGAATCCTCGAGCGTTTTCGAGTATTCCATGGGACTCGGGTTCTATGTCTACGCTGTCGCGATGGTGGTATTCGTCGCAGGAACAATATTCTTCTGCAAAGAAAACGCGGAATGAATACCTGCTGATAAGTTGTGAGAATAATGAAAGGCGGGAACTTCGTAATGAGGTTCCCGCCTTTTGATTAGTGGGTCGTGACCCAGTTGAGCACGCGAAGCGTGCGAAACATAAAACCACCCGCTATGCGGGTGCGCGTTGAACGTTATACAAAAAAATCACCTTTCCGCTATAATGAGGTTGTTCAAGCCGAAATTATAGCGAAAG
>JAGCVY010000022.1 GCA_017962105.1 Lachnospiraceae bacterium | reverse complement strand
GTTACGCTGGCTTTTTAAAAAGCCTTTGTATCCTGAAATTTACATTGTTAAAGTTCGCTTCTGTTGCCAGAAACTTCAAAACGAATTTCAAGGTTGTTTCACTGTTCGGTTGTCAAGGTTCCGATCTGCTGCACTTTCGCGACAGCTTGATTAGAATATCATAAGCATTCGCGTCTGTCAACAACTTTTTTCAAATCTTTTTTTGACTTTGTCAAAGTTTCGATCTGAGCGGAGAAAGAGGGATTTGAACCCTCGCGCCGGTCACCCGACCTACACCCTTAGCAGGGGCGCCTCTTCAGCCTCTTGAGTATTTCTCCGAGCTGAAATCCCTGTCAAAAATGCGATTGCCCGTCTTCCGCAAAAAACGGGTTTAAACAGAAATTTCGCACCCCTTTCAAAGGTGGTGCATCAAATACTATAGCAAACGCGCATTTCTTTGTCAAGCGATTTTTCTTCGGAAAATACAGCATTTTCCGCCGAAAACAAGGGCATTACAACAGGTTGTCGACCCGCCGGCAGGAGACACAAGATACAGTAAGGCGGCGGCAGATTTTCTCTGCCGCCGCCCCTGGATTTCTGTCATTTTTCCCTTGATGTCCCCGGCTAATCCGGAGGGTTTTCTCCGTGCGGGCTGCGACTCGTCACCGGATTACTCCGTTACCGTGTCTTCCGTCCCGTCCGCGGGATCATTTTCCGTCGCATCGTCATCTTCGGATTCTTCGGGATCCTCATAGGATGTACCGTCCTCATCGAAGGCGGAGCCCTCGGTGCCCGGGATCACAAACTCCTCGGTCTCGCAGACCTTAGCGAAGTTTGCAACACGGATATCGCTCTCGGCGTCGATGTTCATGCACTTGACGCCGGAGGTGGAACGGCCGAGAATGCTGATGGTGGAAACCGGGATGCGGATCAGGATGCCCTCGTTGGTGATCATGATCACCTCATCGGTGTCGTCAACCATGCGGGCGCCCACCAACGGGCCGGTCTTGTCCACAACCTTGTAGCAGCGCATACCCTTGCCGCCGCGGTGATGAAGCGCGAACTCCTCGGGTGCGGTGCGCTTTCCGTAGCCATTTTCCGAGATGAAGAGCACGTGCTCCGCCTCGGACGTGTCAACCATCGAGACGATGGCGTCGTCCTCCGCAAGGCGCATGCCGTACACGCCCATGCCGTTTCTGCCGGTGGCGCGCACGTCGCCCTCGCCGAACCGGACTGCAGCACCCTGCTTGGTGATCAGCATCAGCTCCGTCGAGTCGTTGGTCAGCTTGACGTCGATCAGCTGGTCGTCCTCACGCAGCGAGATCGCGATGATGCCGAGCTTCCGGATGTTGGCAAATGCCGCAAGCTTCGTCTTCTTGATGATACCGCGCTTCGTCGCCATGAAGAGGTAACCGTCCTCGCCCATGTCGCGGACCGGGATCATTGCCGTCACGCTCTCGCCCGGCTGCAGCTGGATCAGGTTGATGACCGCCGTGCCGCGGGCAGTGCGGGAAGCTTCCGGGATCTCATATGCCTTCAGGCGGTATACGCGCCCGAGGTTTGTGAAGAAGAGAAGATTGTGATGGTTTGTTGTCATCATCAATTTCTCGATGAAATCTTCCTCGATGGTCTGCATGCCCTTGATGCCCCTGCCGCCGCGGTTCTGCGTGCGGAAGTTCTCAAGGCTCATACGCTTGATGTAACCCTTGCGGGACATTGCGATGATGGTCGCGTCATCCGGGATCAGATCCTCAGCGTCAAAGTCAAACTCGTCAAATCCGATGGACGTGCGGCGGTCGTCGCCGTATTTGTCGCGGATGACGGTGATCTCCGTCTTGATGACCGAGAGCAGTTCGTTCTCGTCGGAGAGGATCTTGCGGTACTCGGCGATCCTCGCCTCCAGCGCGGCAAATTCCTCCTCGAGCTTGCTGCGCTCCAGGCCGGTCAGCTGACGGAGACGCATATCGACGATCGCCTGGGCCTGCACATCGTCGAACTCGAAGCGGTCCATCAAGCGCTGCTTGGCTTCCTGGGTCGTCTTCGAGGAGCGGATGATGGCGATGACCTCGTCGATGAAATCCAATGCCTTGAGGAGAGCCTCCATAATGTGCTCACGCTCCTCGGCCTTGTTGAGATCGTATTTGGTCCTGCGGGTCACCACATCCTCCTGATGGCGGAGGTAGTAGGTGAGCATCTGCAGAAGATTCAGGACCTTCGGCTCGTTGTTCACCAAAGCGAGCATGATCACGCCGTAGGTATCCTGCAGCTGGGTGTGCTTGTAAAGGTGGTTCAGGACCACCGTCGGATTGGCTTCCTTCTTGAGCTCGATCACGATGCGCATACCCTTCTGGTCGGACTCGTCGCGCAGATCGGTGATGCCCTCAACTCTCTTGTCCTTGTGCAGCTCCGCGATCTTCTCGATCAGGCGGGCCTTGTTGACAAGATACGGAAGCTCCGTGACGATGATGCGGTGCTTGCCGCCGTCCATGGGCTCGATGGTGGATACGGCGCGGACGCGGATCTTGCCGCGGCCGGTGCGGTACGCCTCCTCAATTCCACGGGTTCCGAGGATCTGTGCACCCGTCGGAAAATCCGGTCCCTTGACAATGCGCATGATATCTTCGATGGTGGTTTCCTCTCCGGCAATCCGGTCGTCGATGATGCGGACAACCGCATCGATGGTCTCACGAAGGTTGTGAGGCGGAATGTTGGTCGCCATACCGACGGCGATACCGGTGGTACCGTTGACCAGGAGGTTGGGGTAGCGGGCGGGCAGAACCGCGGGCTCCTTCTCCGTGTCGTCGAAGTTCGGCAGCATGTCGACGGTGTCCTTGTTGATGTCCGCGAGCATCTCCACGGAGATCTTCGAAAGTCTCGCCTCGGTGTATCGCATCGCCGCAGCGCCGTCGCCGTCCACGGAACCGAAGTTGCCGTGACCGTCCACGAGCGGGTAGCGGGTGTTCCAGTCCTGTGCAAGGTAGACCAACGCGCCGTAGATGGAGCTGTCGCCGTGAGGATGGTATTTACCCATCGTGTCACCGACGATACGCGCACACTTACGGTGCGGCTTGTCGGGGCCGTTGTTCAGCTCGTTCATGGCGTGCAGGATACGGCGCTGAACCGGCTTCAAGCCGTCGCGCACATCGGGAAGCGCTCTGGAAGCGATAACCGACATCGCGTACTCCACGAAGGATTTCTCCATGGTTTTCCGCAGGTCGACGTCATCAATCTTGTCAAAGATATGCTCGTCCATTACATTGAAATCGTCCATATATTATCCTCTTAGATATCTAGGTTTTCCGCGTACTTTGCATTTTCCTCAATGAAGAGGCGGCGGGGTTCCACCTCCTCGCCCATCAGGGTGGTGAAGGTGAGGTCAAGCTCGCTCAGGCTGTCCTGATCCATGTTCACACGTCGTAAAATACCGTGCTTCGGATCCATGGTGGTCTCCCAGAGCTTGGAGGCATCCATCTCGCCGAGACCCTTGTAGCGCTTGATCTTGTTTTTCTGGTCGCGGCCGATCTCCGCGAGGATACCGTTCAGCTCGTCGTCGCTGTAGGCGTACCAGGACTTGTTGCCGCGCTCCACCTTGTAGAGCGGAGGCATGGCGAGGTAGACGTAGCCCTGCTTGATCAGCTCCGGCATGAAGCGGTAGAGGAAGGTCAGCAGGAGAGTACTGATATGTGCGCCGTCCACATCGGCATCGGTCATGATGATGATCTTGTGGTAGCGGAGCTTTTCGATGTTGAAATCCTCGTGGATGCCGGTGCCGAAGGCCGTGATCATCGCACGGATCTCCTTATTCTCCAGCACACGGTCGAGGCGGGCCTTCTCCACGTTCAGGATTTTGCCGCGGAGCGGAAGGATCGCCTGGGTTGCACGGACGCGCGCCGATTTGGCGGAACCGCCTGCGGAGTCACCCTCTACGATGAAGATCTCGCACTTGGACGGATCCTTCTCGGAGCAGTCTGCCAATTTGCCCGGAAGACTCTGGCTTTCGAGAGGAGACTTCCGTCTTGTGAGGTCGCGCGCTTTGCGCGCCGCGTCGCGGGCTCTCTGGGAAAGCACCGATTTTTCTACGATGATCTTTGCAACCGCGGGGTTCTGCTCCAGATAGTAGGTCAGCTGCTGGCTCACAAGCTTGTCAACGGCGGTACGAGCCTCGCTGTTGCCGAGCTTCTGCTTCGTCTGACCCTCGAACTGCGGCTCAGGAAGCTTCACGCTGATGATGGCCGTAAGACCTTCGCGGATGTCCTCGCCGTCAAGAGCCGGCTCCGTGTCCTTGATGAGCTTGTTGGAGCGGGCATAGTTGTTGATGGTCTTCGTAAGCGCGTTGCGGAAACCGATCAGGTGCATACCGCCCTCGGGAGTCGTGATATTGTTTACGAAACTGTAGCAGTTGTCGTTGTAAGCGTCGTTGTGCTGCATTGCCACCTCGACGTACACGTCGCCGACAGTGCCTTCGCAGTAAATGATATCCTCGTACAGCGCGGAGTTGCCCTTGTTGAGGTACTGCACGTACTCCTTGATACCGCCCTCGTAGTGGAACGATTTCTCGCGGGCGGGCTCCTCGCGGTAGTCCGTCAGCGTGATCTTCAGTCCCTTGGTGAGGAACGCCATCTCGCGGAGGCGCTGCTTTAAGGTGTTGAAATCGAAGATGATCTCATCGAAGATGGTGGCGTCAGGGAAAAATGTGACCGTCGAACCCGTGCGGTCGGAATCGCCGATCCTCGTGA
Source organism: Lachnospiraceae bacterium (assembly GCA_017962105.1). Classification (GTDB taxonomy): domain Bacteria; phylum Bacillota; class Clostridia; order Lachnospirales; family Lachnospiraceae; genus ISDg. The sequence goes on along the minus strand of JAGCVY010000022.1, from coordinate 8,350 downwards.
GCTCCGTCACGGGCTTGCCGCGCTCATAGCGCTGCTCGTACTTATGGCCCTCACGCTCAACGACGACAACAAGCCAGTCGGAGAGAGCGTTAACGACAGACGCGCCAACGCCGTGAAGACCGCCGGAGACCTTGTATCCTCCACCGCCGAATTTGCCGCCCGCATGAAGGATCGTAAAGACGACCTCCACTGTGCTGATGCCTTTCTTCTCGTTAATCTCGACAGGAATGCCCCGGCCGTTGTCCTTGACCGTCACGGAACCGTCCTTGTTGATGAAGACGTTAATCTCCGTGCAGACGCCTGCCAAAGCCTCATCGACCGCATTGTCCACGATCTCGTACACCAGATGGTGCAGACCTCTTGCGGACGTCGATCCGATGTACATACCCGGACGCTTGCGAACAGCTTCCAGACCCTCGAGAATCTGGATTTGTTCCGCTCCGTATTCCTGGTTTTGATTCTGATCCATACTAACTGTTTCCTCCTGTATTTCGAGAGCAAAGCCTGTTCGGAAAATTCCCGCCTTGCTTATTGTTTCTGTACCGTTCCCTCCTGCACAAGGTAAATGCTGTCCGTCGGGGAGCGAAGCTGAACAAACTCCTCCATGCCGGTACAGGTGATGATGGTCTGCAGACCGTTGATCTCCGTGAGCAGCTGAATCTGCCGGTTCCGGTCGAGCTCCGAGAGCACATCGTCCAGAAGAAGTACCGGGGATTCCCCGACGCGCCCGCGCACGAGGTCGATCTCCGCAAGCTTCATGGACAGCGCCGCCGTCCGCTGCTGACCCTGTGATCCATACAAACGCACATTTCTCTCATTGACCGTAACCTCAAGATCGTCCCGGTGCGGGCCGATCCCCGTGGCCTTCATGAACAGGTCGTGTTCCAGCCCGCGGTGCAGCTTCTCCGCATAGGATTCCTCCGTGACGTTGGGAGCGTAGGAGAGAAGAAGCTCCTCGCTGCCTCCGCTCAAAAGCGAATGCTTCGCTTTCACGATTGGGAGCAGCTCATCCGTAAAATTCCGCCGTCTCCGGATAATATCCGTCCCGTACCGGACCAGCTGTTCATCCCACACGCTTACGGTGTCCCGAAGCGCCGGTTCGGCACTGATCTGTTTTAACAGATTGTTTCTCTGCTGCAGAACCTTGTTGTAGTTGATCAGGTTACTGCAGTAGATGGGATCCATCTGGCAGAGTTCCATGTCGAGAAACCGCCGCCGCTCCGAAGGCCCGCTTTTCATCATGGCGAGGTCGTCCGGGCAAAAGGCGATCACATGGACAAGACCCATCAGCTCTGCGCTGCGACGGATCGCAATATCGTCGATGGCAATCGCCTTGGTCTTATTCCGCCTTAGGAAAATGTCCACCTTATGCGTGAATCCCCGGTTTACAACCTTCGTTCCGATATGCGCTTCCTCGCTGCCGAACATGATCAGTTCCTTTTCCTTGGCGCCGCGCATCGGACGGGTTGTGGCGGAGAGAAACATGGCTTCCAGAAGGTTCGTTTTCCCCTGGGCATTATCCCCGTACAGCAGGTTAACGCCGTCCGTAAAGGAAAGCGTTAACGAATCATAGTTTCGAAAATTGTGTAATTCTATCTGACGAATCAGCATTTAACTCCGATCCTGCCGCGATGCGACCGAATACTCTTTTCCGCGATAAGCAAAGACGTCGCCCGGGTACAGTTTGCGTCCCCTGCGGGTATCCACCTCACCGTTGACGGTAACCTGCCCCTCGGTGATCACATCCTTCGCCTCGGCACCGGACTCCACCGCGCCTGCCAATTTCATTGCCTGGCCGAGCTTGATAAACTCGTCCCGGATAGTAATCTGTGTCATAGTGTCCTTTCTCAGTGCGAACCGATGTTAACCGGAAGCAGCATGTAAATATACGAGTCGTCATTCGCCCGGACGAAGCAGGGATTTTTCGAATTCTGCATATAGAGATTGACGGTGTCATCGTCCACGACGCGGAGAATGTCGAGAAGGAACTTCGGCGTGAAACCGATCTTCATGTCGTTGCCCTCGCGCTCCGACATGATCTCGTCATACATGCTTCCGGACTGGGAGTTGATGCTCACGGAAATGTAATTCTCAAAAACCTCAACCACAACCGGCTTCTTCTCGGTTTCCTTTACGAAGAGACTCGCGCGGTCCACGGAATCGATCAGCTCGCGGCGGTTGAGGGTAACCTTTGTTCCGCACTCCGTGTTGATCATGGAGTCGATGACGAAGTACTTGCCGTCGATCAGGCGGGAATGAACAATGGTGTGGTCAAACTCGAAAATGATATTGCGGTCATCGAAGCAGATGCGGACGTCCTCATCCATCTCGCCGGAGAGGATCTTTCCAATCTCGCTGAGCACCTTGCCCGGAACAATAACATTGTGGGGTTCGTAGGAGCCGCGAAGCTCCACGTTACGAATGCTGACGCGGAAACCATCCAGCGCGGTCACGCGCAGGCGGCTGCCGGAAATCTCAAAATACTCACCGGTCATCACGCGGGAGGATTCGTTGGTGGAAACCGCGAAGATCGTTTGGCGGATCAGTTCCTTCAGCGTGAACTGCGAGATCACAACCGGATTGGAGTTGTCATACGCAAGAGGCTTCGGGAACTCCTCACCGGAAAGACCGCGAAGAGCGAAGTTTGCCTTGCCGCATACGATCGATACGGAAAATGTCTCATCCGTGCTGATGACCACATCGTTCGGAGGCAGCTTCCGGATCAGGTCGGAGAACATGCGCGCATTGATGGCAATGCGGCCGACCCGATTTACCGTTGCCGGGATCACAACCTCGATACAGAAATCGTTGTCGTTGGCCGTCAAGCGGATGGAATTGTCCTCGGTTTCAATGAGGATGCACTCCAGGATCGGATAGGAGGTCTTAACGGATACCGCCTTCAGGGCAGTGTTCAAAGCCCCGATCAATTGTGTTTGGTTGCAGATAATTTCCATAACAAAAATCCTTTCTCTCAAAACCAGCCGGAACAGATCCGCCGAAGGCTGATTGATGATTATAGTAGTAATTCAATTAACAGTATTCTTCGTAGGGAGTGTGGATTTGTGGATAAGTCGGCGAATGACACGGAAAATAAGGCATTTTCCATCCGAAACCCATTCTTGATCATCTGTGAATACATCGGATGAAATTCCGAAACCGGAAAACGGGACAGGGTTTATAAATACGGCGGCATTTTCCGATTCAGACACTTATCCGAGAAAATCGTCAGATATAAACAAACAATTCGATAGAAATCTGATACCGTATTTGATAGATTTCAAAGTTATCCGACAGTTATCCCCATGTTATCCACGAAATTGTTATTCACTTTTATAATTTCGGTAGAAAATCAATCCTCCTCCGGATTGATCTTCTTCTTTAACACTTCGATGGTATTGGCAAAGGACGCGTCTTTTTTGATATCCTCGGCAACCTTGTTGTACGCATAATGCGTGGTGGAATGATCCCGGTCGCCGATGAGTGTACCGATCTCATCGAAGGAGAGAGAAGTGAGCTCTCTGCACAGATACATTGCAATCTGGCGGGGATATGCGATGCTGCGGCTCTTGTTCTTCGAGCGGATCTGTTCCGTGGTGATCTCGTAGTGTTCGGCTACGACATTCAGGATCAGTTCCGGAGTGATGGTCTTCCGTGCATTCGGGAAGATCTTGTCCTTGAGAGCTTCCTTGGCAAGTTCCAAAGTGATCGGCTTTCTCTGCAGACGGCTCATGGAGACGACTTGTGTGAGAGCTCCTTCCAGATCACGGATGTTGGAGTTGATATTCTGGGCAATATATTCCAAAACGTCGTCGTAAATCGGAAATGTATTGTTTTTGTTCTTCTCGTGAAGGATTGCAACACGGGTTTCGTAGGACGGCGGCTGAACGTCCACCGTAAGGCCCCAGCCGAAACGGGAGCGGAGACGCTCGTCGAGAATCTTCAGATCCTTCGGATTCTTATCGGAAGAGATCACGACCTGGCGGCCGTTGTCCTTCATCTCGTTGAAGGTATGGAAAAATTCTTCCTGCGTCGATTCCTTACCTTCGATAAATTGGATATCGTCGATCAGGAGAATGTCGTTCGTGCGGTATTTCTCACGGAAGCTTTCCGTTGCGGCGCCGCCGGAACGAATGGAAGTGATCAGGTCGTTCGTGAAGGTTTCACAGGTGACGTATAAAACCTTGCGGTAAGGTTCATTCTGTAAAATGTAATTGGCAATCGCATACATCAGGTGAGTCTTGCCGAGTCCGGATCCGCCGTAGATAAACAGAGGATTGTAGACCTCACCGGGCTGCTCTGCAACCGCAAGCGCAGCGGCATGTGCGAGATTGTTATTGTCACCGACGATAAAGTTGTCGAAGGTATACTTGTTCAGTTGATTGCCGTGCAGAAGATTGGAGTCCGGTTTCGCCTGCTGTTCGCGGCGTTCCTCTTCCATTCTCGTCACCTGGGCGCGCAGGATGAAGTTGAGTTCAAACTCGTAATCGTTACCCAAAAGCTCCACGATGGAAGTACGGATAAACTGACTGTACTTATCCCGGATGAAGTTCAGACTGTTGATGTTTATGGGATTCTCAGCGACGATCGTGAGTATGTTATCTTCGATATCATACACGCTCAAAGGAAGAAGCCAGGTGCGGTAACACACGGCAGAGATGTTATAATCGATCTTGGTCTGTTCCAAAATCTTGGACCAATTCTCTTCCAATACCTGTTTAGAATACATTTATAAGCCTCCAGAAGGGCAAAAATACGGCGATTTCGGCGTATACCCAACATTTTGTGGTCTGATGAAAATAAAAGCCGTTTACGGGCACAATTTATTATACTACAGGCACGCGATTTTAGCAACAAAAAATCATGCCATTATTATAAGGAAGAAACAAAAATTGATTTGTCTCCGGACGGATGAAAAAACCGACGGTTGAGGTATTGTAACCCCGCTGTCAGAAGCATCCCCGGCTGTACAATTCAATGCCTGATACCCAATATTTACAGGGGAGATTAACAAAACTTTTTCTTGACGGGTAGGGGCAAAATCACTATAATGGGTGACGCAACATGCTTAAAATGGGTGAGTGGGCGATTTCCGCAGCCTCACCTGAAATAAAAAAAAGGAGGTATACCTACCATGAAGATGACTTACCAGCCGAAGGTTAAGAGTCGTGCAAGAGTTCACGGCTTCCGCAAGAGAATGCTGACCGCTAACGGCAGAAAAGTGCTTTCCGCAAGAAGAGCGAAGGGCAGACATGTTATTTCCGCATAAGGTCGCAGCACTGTGACCTTTCTCTTTTCTCCGGACAGAATTCGGTTCGGAGACGGAGGATTTTATGAAGGGATCGCTACACAAAGGCCGGGAGTTCCAGTCGGTGTATGACAAAAGCTGCTCCCGGGCGAACCGGTTTGTCGTGATGTATGTCGCGAAGAACGGGTTAACGGAAAATCGAATAGGTGTCGTCGCAAGCAAGAAAATCGGAAACAGCGTCGTCCGGCATCGGGTGCGCAGACTGATCCGTGAGGGCTTGCGGCAAAACGGTGCACGGTTCAACACCGGGTTGGACCTCATCGTCATTGCACGGCGGACATGCGTCGGAAGGACGCAGGCAGAGATTACAGAGGCAGTTCTGCAGGTGGCGGGACTGCATGGGATTATGAAATGAAACGCATTTTATTAGCATTGATCCGATTTTATCGGAGACATCTGTCCGGGTTGAAGAAGATGCCTTGCTGCATCTATACGCCCACATGTTCCCAGTATGCAATGGAAGCAATTGAAAAGTACGGTGCCATCAAGGGCGGATACCTCGCCGTAAGGCGTATTTTACGGTGTCACCCGTTCCACAAGGGAGGGTATGACCCGGTGCCGTAACGAAGGAGGACCATAGATGAATTTGATTTTTCTGACCAGGGTGACCGGCATTTTGAGGCCGTTTGCCTGGGTCATGGGAATGATCCTCAATGCAATTTACAAATTGGTTGCTGCATGCGGCATCCAGAATATTGCACTTTGCATCGTGGTATTTACGATCGTGGTGAAGATGCTGATGCTTCCTCTTACGATCAAGCAGCAGAAATTTGCCAAGGTTTCCGCGTTGATGAACCCTGAACTGAAGGCGCTCCAGGAGAAGTACAAAGGGATCGACCGAACGGACAGGGAAGCGATGCAGCGCTACACCACGGAGCAGCAGGAATTGTATCAAAAGTACGGCTCGAGTCCTCTCGGAGGATGCCTTCCGCTTTTGATCATGCTCCCGATCATGTTTGCTCTGTACCGCGTAATCTACGCAATTCCCGCATATGTGACGGATGTGAAGGCGCTTTATAAGAGCGTCGGTACGGAAGTGATGGCAATCGACACGGACTACAGTGACAGCGATTTCACCGACGAGTCGATTACCAAGGCAATCTATCAGTTTTATAACGCGAAAAATGTTTCGCTCCGCACCAAGAAGAGTACGGACACGAATTTCACCGCAACCGATCTGATCGATATTTTCTCGGTTTACAACACGGAGGTCTGGGAGGATTTCCGCGAGGGAGCCGTGCTGGAAGGGGACGATGTCGACGCTTGGAACAAGCTTGCACAGTCGCAGGCATTCCAAAACGTAATGCAGAACCGTTCCGGGGATATTGATAAGATCCTGCAGATCAACAGTCTGGGCAAATACAGCATTTTGGACGCTCCGGGATATCATTTTCCGGCGATCATCCTGCCGATTTTAGCGTTTGTCCTGCAGTTTATCACAGGTAAGATCTCGAATTCACAGAGCAAGAAGAAGGATAAGGACGGCAAGGAGCAGGAGTCCATGCCCGGAATGGGTGCAATGACCACAATCCTTCCCGTGATGTCCGGTGTTTTCTGTGTATTTATGCCGATCGGTGTCGGTATTTACTGGGTCATGAGCAGCGGCGTGCAGATTGTACAGCAGCTTGCCATCAATAAGTATCTCGAGAAATACAATGTCGAGGATATCGTGGCACAGAACGAGGCGAAGATCTCGGAGCGCAACGAAAAATACGGCATCTACTCCAAGAAGGAGGGCATGTCCAACATCGCGAAGTCGAGCACCCGCTCCATCGCGGCCATCGACACCTCGAGGATCGACGAAAAGGGCGCCAAGACCGGCCGTTCCGGATCCGACAAGAATTCCGGAAAGAGCGGAAAGCGCAGCGAGAGCGGAAAGATTTCCCAGGAGAAGAAAGACGAAATTGCAAAGAAAGCAGCGGAAAATAACGGCGCTGTCGGTATCTCTGCGATTGCCAACATTTTGAAGAATAATGAGGATGAATAACATGGAATATAAGGAATTTTCGGGGAAAACCCTCGAAGACGCCAAGGCGGCGGCAGCGCAGGAACTCGGCTGCGACGTTGAGGCTCTTTCGGTTGAAGTACTCGAGGAGGAGAAGGGCGGTTTCCTCGGGCTGTTCAAGAGCGTGAAGATCCGTGTCGGCTATGAGCCGGGTGAGATTGCTGCTTCTGCAGATTCTGTTGCAGAGGAAGCGGCAGGTCTTCTCAATGAAGTAGCGGATGCACTCGGCGCAGTTTCTGCGACCGGCGAGGCACCCACCGATGTAGCGGTTGATTTCATTTGCAAAATCCTTGACGCTATGGGGCTTTCCGCAGAAGTTACCGCGGAAGTCAACGAGGAAGAGGGCAACATTTACATCAATATCGAGGGAGCCGACATGGGCACCCTGATCGGCAAGCGCGGACAGACTTTGGATGCTCTTCAGTACCTTACCAGCCTGGCTGTAAACCGTGCCTGCAACCAGTACTACAAGATCAAACTGGATACGGAAAATTATCGCGAGCGCCGCAAGTCCACGCTCGAGAATCTCGCGAAAAATATCGCTGTCCGCGTTCGCAGAACGCGCCGTAACGTAGCGCTTGAGCCGATGAATCCCTACGAGAGACGCATCATTCACGCTGCACTTCAGGGCGACCGTTATGTTGAGACGCACAGCGAGGGCGAGGAGCCGTACCGCAAGGTTATCGTTACGCTCCGCGCTGATGCTCCGTACGAGGAGCGCCGTTACAACAATCGCTATGGCTACAACAAGGGTGGCTATGGCAACCGCGGCGGCAAGGGCGGCTACGGCAATCGCGGCGGCAAGGGCGGTTACAACAACCGCGGCGGCAAGGGTGGTTACGGCGGTTACAACAACCGTTTCGACAGAGGCGCACAGAAGCGTTACAGCCAGGATGCCGATTCGCCGGATTACAGCAAGGATTACATGAAGGACTACGCTGCTTACAAGGAGGCGAAAGCCGCTGAGAAGGCGCAGGCCGAGCAGAACAATAACAACAACTAAACATATTAGTGAATTGTTAGAGATTCGGATGGTAAGG
>JAGCVY010000004.1 GCA_017962105.1 Lachnospiraceae bacterium | reverse complement strand
GTGCTGGTTTCGCGCTACTGGGGCATGAAGCAGAAGGGCGATGACGAGGGAGGCAAGGCGACGACGGCGCTGAAGCAGACGGTTTGCCTGATGCTTCGCCTGACGCTGATTCTCGCCACCATGTTTGCGCTTGTGACGCTTCTTATGCCGGACACGGTCATGAAGATGTACGCAAAGAAGCAGGTCGACCTCTCCACGGTGTCCGTTGAGAACCTCGAGAAGACCATTGCGGAAAATGCCAACAACCGCGAGATCGTCCGCCGCGGAGCCGATTACCTGCGCTACTCGGTGATCACCTATTTCTTCTTAGGCACGTCGCTTACCGTGACGATTGTGCTGCGAAGCGTGGGGCAGGCACTGTTCCCGCTGTTTGTGTCCATCGGCGCATTGTTCGTCAACCTGCTGGCCAATTACACCTTCATCTTCGGCCACTTCGGCGCGCCGCGCATGGAGGTAAAGGGCGCCGCCCTCGGTACGCTGATTGCCCGCGTTTTCGAGGCGGTGATGATTGTCGGATATCTGTTGGTTAAGGACCAGCGGATTCGCTTCCGCGTGCGCGATTTGTTCATGCGGACGAGGTCGCTTCTTCGCGAGTACATTCGCATCAGTATACCGGTGCTTATCAGTGACGGAATTCTTGCATTTGGCAACAACGCGGTGGCTATGGTCATCGGCCGCCTCGGCTCCGAGTTCACTTCGGCAAATGCAATCACCGCCGTGACGCAGCAGATGAGCACGGTGGGCATCCAGGGCGTTTGCCAGGCGGGCGCCATCGTGACCGGCCAGACCCTCGGCCACGGCGAGCGCGAGAAGACCATGAAGCAGGGCTGGATGTTCTTCGGCTTAGGCCTTGCCCTCGGCCTTGTGGCGGCGTTGATTATCCTTGTGATTCAGTATCCGGTAGTGAACAGCTACGACGTGGCGGGCACCACAAAAGACATTGCATATCAGCTCATGAGCGCCATCAGTATCATCCTGATTTTCCAGGCCACCAACAGCATCATGACCAAGGGCGTGCTGCGAGGCGGCGGCGACACGAAAATGCTGATGCTCATGGACAACGTCTTCCTTTGGGCGATCGCGCTGCCGCTCGGCATCATCGCAGGCTTCGTGCTTCACCTGAGCGCATTCTGGATCTATATCTGCCTCAAATCCGATCAGATCGTCAAGGCAATCTGGTGCTATTTCCGTCTGAAGAGTGAGAAGTGGATCAAGAAGATTTCTACCGGCGAGCCGGTTAAAGAATAGGAGGGGTTTACAACTTATGGCTAAGAAAGCAAAAATCACGGTTCATCCGTCCTTTGAGATCGGGGAGATTTCGGACGAGTTATTTTCCGCGTTCCTCGAGCCCATCGGCACCATGGTGAACGGCACGATGTTCAACCCGAAGCATCCGACGGCGGATGAGCAGGGCTTCCGTACCGACGTCATCAACGCGCTCAAAAAGACCGGGCTTCCGGCGGTGCGTCTGCCCGGCGGAAACTTTGTTTCGGCATGGCAGTGGAAGGATTCCATCGGCCCGAAATCGGAGCGGAAGGTGCACCTGGATCCGGCGTGGTATCAGGTGATCACCAACGAGGTCGGCCACGATGAGTATCTGCAGTGGGCGGAGAAGATCGGCGCCCGTTCTCTTTATACGGTCAATATGGGCACCGGCCGCACGCAGGACGCCATGGACTGCGTGGAGTACACGAATTTTCCGGGCGGAACCTACTGGTCCGACCTGCGTATCAAGAACGGTCACGAGAAGCCTTACGGCGTGAAGACGTGGTACCTCGGCAACGAAATGGACGGCCCGTGGCAGCTGGGCTCCTGGGACAAGGATCCCCGCGCCTACGGCGTGATGGTCAACGAGACCTCGAAGGCGATGAAGTGGATCGACGCTTCCATCAAGACGGGCGTGTGCGGATCCTCCGCGCCGTTTATGGAGCATTTTCCGGATTGGGATGAGGCTGCTCTCGACGTGTGCTACGACACGGTGGACTACCTCTCCGTGCACCACTACCACAGCGCGCCTCCCGGAGACACGAAGGCTTTGCTCGGCGGAGCGCTGTACTACGAGGACTTCATCAACACGCTGACTGCGATGTGCGATTACGTCCAGTCCAAGCACCGCTCGCCGAAGAAAATGATGATCTCCTTCGACGAATACGGCGGAATGGTCCGCCCGAACGCGAAGCTGAATCCGGGCTGGGGCCGCTACAACATGGCGCGCTCCCACTACCGCTTCAACCCCGACCGCCCGTACCTGTGGCACGATCCGGACAAGATGCCGGAGCGTCGTTTCCCGGGCGGCGACCTGACGCAGATGCTCTCGATGGCTTCCATCCAGCTGGCGCTCCTTCGCCACGCTGACCGCGTGAAGATCGGCTGCATGACCGGCGGCCTCGGCGCCCTGTGCGCATCGAACCATGACCACGTATGGCGCTCAGCGTCCCACTACGCGTTCATGCAGATGCTCACCTTCGCCAAGGGCACTTCGATGCGCGTGGCGGTTGAGAGCGACACCTACGACATCCCGGCCTACGCCATCGACGACACCTCGCAGTACACCGGCAAGAACGGCGTTCCTTACGTTGACGCCGCCTGCGCATGGGACAAGGCTTCCGGCCGTCTGGCAATCTTCGTGATCAACAGAAATGATGCTGAGGACTACGCATTGTCCTTGGATGTGACCGGCTTCTTCGGCGGCGTTGCCGCTGCCCCGGTGGAGGCAAGTGTGGCTGAAGTTGTGGACACCGGCTGGCCCTTCGGCGGCGCGGACAAGAAGGACAAGCCCGCTGCGGTCAAGAAGGTTTCCGCACCGAAGATGAATTTCTCAACCTGCACGATGTACGAGATCTCCGGCGATCCCGAGGCCCAGAGCGAGTTCGGCAACGACGAGATCTTCACCCCGAAGGTCAACAAGCGCGCGAAGATGGCTGACGGAGTGATAAGTGCTCACGTGAAGCCGCTGTCATTGAGTGTGTTTGTGGTGGAGTGAGAGATAAAGAAGTATTAAGACGATAATAAACACAGGGCTGTTCCGAGAGGAGACCCTGTGTTTTTTCGTTATTCTTTTGTGGGTTCCGAATTCGACTGAGAGCGCTTCTCCCGAAGGGTACGCAAGACTTCCCTTGCTCCTGCTTTCTTTAATGCTTCCGGATAGTGTTCCTGAAAATCCAGAAGGGTTTTCTTCGCTGCGAGTTCATTCCTTCGAACCAGTTCGTATTGCGCGGAAAAATTTTCGAAAGTCAGGGCTTTTTTCAGCAATTCCTTTGCTTCCGGCAGAATGCCTTCCCTGGAACCATACAGTTCCCGAATGGCATGATCAATTTGATCAAATGAAAGCTTTTCGCCTCTGACGGCATGTTCCCCGATAATTCCGATGATGTCAGAGATATCGTTCTTATATTCGCGGAACGCCCGCATCTTCATGGCAATCAGATATTCCCCGGTGACAATTCGAACATTCAGTACCTGCAAATAAGTTTTATAATACTTGGAGTGTAACAGAAGCTTATCGCTGTAAGATTCTGTCTTTCGAAAATCGGTGTTTATCCATCCTTCCGGAAGCTGAAACCGGTCACGCACTCTGTTGATAGCATCCTTCATCGCGGAAGCGGCGCTGATAAATGCATCAATATCTGTTGTACTCTCTCGAAAACCGTACCCGGCGAGGACAGCGGCCCCGCCGACCAGAACAATCTCCGCCGGAGTATTTCTTCCGGCAACACGTTTGTATTCCTTCGCTAATGCGTGAAGATACTCATCGAGGTTATTTTTGTTGAATAGAAGCGTGGTCTCATATGACATTGCGCACCTCACTCTCTACGATGTTGAAACGAAGAAACTCGGGAATAGCATTTTCCATTGCCCGTTCTTTGATGTTATCGTCAGGCAGCAGCTCCGCTTCCAACAGGATGCCGCTCGGATAGAGCGGTTCCGGGAGTTTCATTGTTCTGAGATCATCGTACTCACTGCAGGCAGGAACATTGTTTTCTCTGCTGAGATAATCGGCCATCGCTAATAAATACAGGCATTCCGGATACCATTCTCGATGGTAGTATGTGCGGATGTCATCGCTTTCGATCGTTTCAATAAGGAACTCTATGTCCCCTAACTCTTTCAGTCGGTGACAGACATTGCTCTTGAACAAATCAAACGGAGGACGTTTCAGCACGGCGGGTTCCACCAGTTCTTCCATTGTGACGTCAAGTTCTTTTGAAAGCTTGTAAACGGTTTCCGCGCTGCATTTCCCCAAACTCGTTTTGCCGTTGCAAATGTCACTGAGAGTCATATACGGGACACCGCTGCGAAGTGCCAGGCGGTATTTTGAGAGACGTTTTGCCTGCATCAGTTTGTTGATATCCATTCCCACCACTCCTTTCATGAAACATGTTTTTGAAATTATAACGGTATACCGTGACAATGTCAAGACTCAAAAACCCCCATGACTTGATTTTTCGGATAACAAGGAGTATAATCACGATGTATGACTATGTCATCCGATAGGAGAAGTGCGCCCAAAAACCGGTTAACGGCTGGGCTGGGGAATAAACAGGAGGTTGTCCCGCAGGGGCGGGATGCACGCGTAAAGCGATGGGTAAAACCGACAAAAAAGTGAAACCGATGCACAGGTTCTTCGGACGGGAACACTGGATTGGCATTTCCCTGTTCCTGGCAATTTATGACATGATCGCGGTCGCAATGAGCTATTTTCTGGCGTTGTGGCTTCGATTTGATTGCCGTTTTTCTACGATACCGGAACAGCATCTGAAGGCGTGGATGTATTTTACGCCGGCGTATGTGGTTACGGCTATTTTCATCTTCTACGTCTTGCGACTCTACAAGAGTATCTGGCGGTTCGCGAGTTACAGCGAACTGCTTCGCACCATTGTTGCGTCCATGCTCACAGCCGTGGTACACACCTTCGGCATCACGTTTATGATGCGGAAAATGCACGGAATTTTCACGCGGTATACCCGTATGCCGATTTCATATTACATCATCGGCGCGATCATTCAGTTCTGTCTGATTCTCGGAATCCGATTCGTATATCGGTTCTTCATCCTTTTGAAATCAGAAATCCACCGCGATCACGGTGTTGACGGAGCCAATGTTATGATCATCGGTGCCGGTGCTGCCGGTCAGATGATTGTCCGTGATATCAACAGCACGAAGGAAGTCGGAGACCGTGTTGTCTGTATCATCGACGATAACAAGAATAAGCAGGGGCGCTATATCGACGGCGTGCCTGTCGTGGGTGGCCGCGATTCCATCATGGATGCGGTGGAGCATTACCATGTAAAGAAAATTTTCCTCGCCATCCCTTCGGCCGAGATGTCGGAGCGCAGGGATATTTTGGCGATCTGTCAGGAGACCGGTTGCGAACTCAAGAACCTTCCGGGTATGTATCAGTTGGTCAATGGTGACGTGACGGTATCCAATCTCAAGAAAGTATCTATTGAGGACCTCCTCGGCCGTGATCCGATCCGTGTGGACATGGGCGAGGTGTTTTCGTTCCTTCACGGCAAGACTGTCCTTGTCACGGGTGGAGGCGGATCCATCGGCAGCGAGCTCTGCCGGCAGGTAGCGGCGCATCACCCGAAGCGTCTGATTATTTTTGACATCTACGAAAATAACGCCTATAATATTCAGTTGGAGCTTAAGGAGAAACACCCGGAACTCGATCTTGTTACTCTGATCGGATCGGTTCGTGACTCTCGGAAAATGTTCCAGGTCTTTGAGCAGTACAAGCCTGACGTTGTCTACCATGCAGCCGCGCACAAGCACGTGCCCCTCATGGAGGACAGCCCTTGCGAGGCGATCAAGAACAACGCCATCGGTACCTACAAGACCGCTTATGCGGCGATGGTTCACGGATGCCAGCGCTTTGTTCTGATCTCTACCGACAAGGCAGTCAACCCGACTAACATCATGGGCGCTTCCAAGCGTCTGTGCGAGATGATCGTCCAGAGTTTTGACGTGAAGATCAAGGAAGGCAAGGCAACTGAGATTCCACAGCTCTTCACCCATTACACGAAAACCCGTGGCGGTAAGGAAAAACTCGACCTGATTGGTAACGCTGAGTTCTTCCGCAACATCAAGACCGAGTTCGTGGCGGTGCGTTTCGGCAACGTTCTCGGCTCCAACGGAAGCGTTATCCCGATCTTTAAGAAGCAGATTGAGAAGGGCGGCCCGGTTACGGTTACGCACCCTGACATCATCCGCTACTTTATGACGATTCCCGAGGCTGTAAGTCTTGTGCTCCTGGCGGGGACCAATGCGAAGGGTGGCGAAATCTTCGTGCTCGACATGGGAAGCCCAGTGAAGATTGATACCCTTGCCCGCAATTTGATCAAGCTCTCCGGATTGAAGCCCGACATCGATATCAAAATTGAATACACCGGTCTTCGTCCGGGCGAGAAACTCTACGAAGAGAAACTCATGGCTGAGGAAGGTATCCGCAAGACGGAAAATGAAAAGATCCACATCGGATGTCCGCTCAAGTTCGACATTGACCGGTTCCTTGACGACCTTGATGACCTGATGGATGCCGCATACGCCAACAGCCGCGACATAAAGAGACTGGTTGCAAGTATGGTTAACACCTACCATCAGGAGGGTGTTGATGCCATCCGAAGCGAAACCTACCGCATGCTTATGAAAGAAGCCGGAGAGGATACGGTTGGAGACAGTGCGGCAAGGGAAAGCCGGGACGACGATAACTGAATTATTACGAAAGAAGATGACAGACATGGGAAGTATTTTGGAGGATCCTCGGTTTGCGGGGATTGAGCCGTTCAAAACTAAACTGTGGCTGGCTTCCCCGACGATGCATGGGGATGAGCAGAAATGGGTCGACGATGCAATCCGCACCAACTGGGTATCCACGGTCGGAGTGAATATCAACGAGGTTGAGAAGCAGATTGCGGAGTATGTCGATGTGAAATATGCCGTAGCGCTCTCTGCAGGAACAGCTGCTTTACACCTTGCGACGAAGCTGGCAGGTGAGAAACTCTATGGACAGGCAAAGCCCAATGAGGGAACGCTTGTCGGACACCGGGTGTTCTGCAGTGATGTAACATTTGACGCGAGTATCAATCCGGTGGCCTATGAGGATGGCGAAGCCGTATTTATAGATACTGAACATGACACTTGGAATATGTGTCCGAAGGCTCTTGAGAAGGCCTTTGAGACTTATTCGGAGGTTAAGCTGATTGTTGTGGCACATCTCTACGGCACCCCCGGCAAGATGGAGGAAATAAAGGCGATTGCAGATCGTCACGGGGCGCTGATCGTGGAAGACGCCGCGGAAAGTCTCGGCGCTAAATACCTGCTGAATGGGAAGTGGGTAGAAACAGGAGCGCTCGGCAACTACAATTGCATCTCTTTCAACGGCAACAAGATAATCACCGGTTCCGCAGGCGGAATGTTCCTGACGGATTCGAAGGAAGACGCCGATAAGGTTCGCAAGTGGTCCACCCAGTCCCGCGAGGCGGCTCCGTGGTACCAGCACGAGGAAGTCGGGTACAACTACCGCATGAGCAACATCGTTGCCGGCGTTGTGCGCGGCCAGATGCCGTTCCTTGATGAGCATATCGCGCAGAAGAAAGCGATTTATGAGCGCTATAAAGAAGGTCTGAAAGATCTTCCCGTGAAGATGAACCCCTTCGACGCCTCGAAGAGCGAGCCGAACTATTGGCTTTCCTGCATGATCATCGACGAGGAGGCCATGGCGCCGATGGTGCGCGGCGAACAGGACTACCTGTACAAGAGTGAGCCCGGCAAGAGCTCGCCTCACGAGATCCTTGACGCGTTCGCCACATTCAACGTGGAAGGACGTCCGATCTGGAAGCCGATGCATATGCAGCCGATCTACCGCACGCATGCGTTTATTACGACGGAGGGCAACGGCCGCGGACGAAGCAACGCATATATTGCGGGAAGCGGCATCGACGTCGGCGCGGACATTTTCCGAAGAGGACTGTGCCTGCCCAGCGACAACAAGATGACGGCGGAGCAGCAGGACAGAGTGATTGAGATTATCCACAGATCTTTTCTGTAATGCGGGAGAAGGAGCAATCGGCCTCTATTCCGGAAATTGTTCCGGAGTCCAGGGAGCGGTTTTTAACACGGCTGAAAAAGACGATGAAGCGGCAATGACAATGTGAGGTAGCGTATACATGATATACCAAAAATATATTAAGAGATTGTTTGATATCGTTCTGTCGACAGTTATGATCTTTCTTTTACTGCCGTTTTACCTGGTCACGGCGATTCTTGTAAGAATCAAACTCGGATCCCCGGTTTTCTTCGTACAGGACAGAGTCGGTTACAAGGAGAAAGTGTTCCGGCTGATTAAGTTCCGTACGATGACGAATGAGACGGATGAGAACGGGGAACTGCTTCCGAATGAAAAGAGAAAGACAAAGTTCGGGAATTTTCTTCGGAAGATTAGTTTGGATGAAATCCCCGAGATGTTCAATATCCTGAAAGGGGATATGAGTTTTATCGGACCGAGGCCGTTGCTGATCTATTACCTGCCCTATTACAATGACGAACAGCACAAGCGGCATAATGTCAAGCCCGGGTTTACCTGTATCGCTTCGGTAGAAGGAAGAAATGTGATCCCGTGGGAGGAAAGTCTTAAGAAGGACACTTACTATGCAGAGCATGTCTCGTTCCTGCTGGATCTGAAGATATTCTTCCAAACGATCGGTGTGGTCATTTTCCGAAAAGGATCGCCCGATGCGCTCGCATCAAACAGGGTTCCGCTTATGGAAGCCCTTAAGAATCAGAAGAGGTAAACGATGGTTAATATTCTTATTCTGGCGGCAGGCACAAGAAACAAGATCGTTCAGTATTTCAAAAGAACGTTTGACGGAATCGGAAAGGTTGTCGCTACGGACGCAAGCAAGCTCGGACCGGCAATCTACGATGCCGATAAATTCTACATTGTTCCCCCGATAACCGCAAACGGATATATCGATGTTATTCTGGACATCTGCAGGAGAGAGCAGATAAATGGAGTGCTGAGCCTGATCGATCCGGAGCTGAGTCTCCTTGCGAAGAATGAGCAGCGCTTCCGGGAACTGGGCGTGACGGTTATCGGCAGTTCCTATGAACTCTGCGAGAGGTCACTCGACAAGATGCAGATGTACCATTGGCTGAAGGAGCATGGGTATAACTGCGCGAGATCGTGGAAAGAAAGGGAAGAGTTCTTTGCGGCTGTGGACAGCGGGGAGATTACATACCCGGTGTTCGTGAAACCCTACCGGGGATCTGCAAGCATCAGCATCTCGAAAGCGCATGACAAAGAGACAGTCGATCTTCTCTATGATCACAGTGAGGATTTGATGATACAGGAGTTCCTGAGGGGACAGGAGATCGGCGTGGATGTATACATCGATCTGATTTCCGGCGAGATCGTCTCGATCTTCACCAAGAAGAAAATCCTGATGCGCGCGGGAGAGACTGACAAGGCTGTGAGTTTTAAAGACCCGGAGCTGTTTGCCATGATTGAAAAGTTTGTCAAAGAGGCCGGTTTCCGCGGACAGATCGACATCGACATTTTTGAGATTGACGGTCAGTATTATATCAGCGAAGTCAATCCCCGATTCGGAGGCGGATACCCTCATGCCTTTGAGTCCGGCTGCGATCACATGAAGCTGGTTCTGGAAAACCTTAAAGGAAACGCGAATGCTCGTAACATCGGGGCATATGATGAGGGCGTTTACATGATGAAATATAACGAGATTAAGATCATACGGGAAAATGCCTGAGAATGGAGATAGACAATGAAGGATATCATTATTGTTTGCGCCGGCACCTACGGAATGGAAGTTCTTTCCGTGATTGATGCTATTAATCTTCAGCTGAGACTGAAAGGGCAGGAAGAGAAGTACAACGTTTTGGGCTTTCTTGATGACAACCCGAATGCGTTGGACGGAAAAAACGTGAAGATTCCGATCATCGGCAAAATATCGGACTGGCAGCCGAAGGGGAATGAGGTTTATGCGATCGGAGCCGCTTTTCCGAAGGTGAAGGAAAAGCTGTCGATAATGCTGAAAGAGCGAGGATGCAAGTTTGAAACGCTGATTGCCCCGTGGAGCATCGTGTCGGATTACTGCACGCTCGGGGAAGGGTGTTTTATCACAGCCTACAGCATCAGCGCGGGAGTAACGCTCGGCGATTTCGTGAACATCAATGCTTCCTCAATTTGTGCCGGATCGGTGATCGGAGATTATAGCACAACTACCGGGTTTACTGTGGTTGATAATGCAACTATCGGTAAGAGGGTGTTTATCGGGAGCCATGCGGTGGTTGTTCCCGGGGTAACCGTCGGCGATGATGCACAGGTCAGCGTCGGCAGCATCGTTACGAGTGATGTGGAGAAGGGGGCAACGGTTTTCGGTGTCCCTGCTGCGCAGATTGGTTAATGAGGAGATGACGATGCAGAATGTTGTTATAGTGACTGACGGTTTGTTTGGGTTGGAGGTTTTCAGTATCCTCGAGGAAAGCAACAAATGGTATGCACAGAGGAATCGTGAACAGGGGTACCATATTGACGGATTTGTTTTCCTGAATGATGGACCGGATGCGGCGGGAACGAAGTTTCCGGCAGCGGTTCTGGGAACGGTGAACGATTGGGTTCCTACGGAAGGTGTCAGCATTGTTCTCGGAGTGAAGGATCCAGCGAGAAAACGGATGACGGTACAGTTTCTTCGAGAGAAGAATGTCCGGTTTGAGACGGTTATCGCGCCCTGGATGCTGGCGTTTGACAAGTGGTTGAACGTCGGCGAAGGATGTATTGTCGCGCTTTATTCGGCGAAACCGGGGCTTGAGATTGGAAATTTTGCAACGGTAATCCATTCCATGCTGTCCGGGCATAAGATCGGAGAGTACAGCACGGTAATGCGGTATGCCAATATTGCAGGAGATTCAATCGGAAATGACTGTTTTGTGGGGGATCACGTGTTCCTTGCTGTAGGGAGGAGCATCGGTGACAGATGTGTTGTTGAACCG
Source organism: Lachnospiraceae bacterium (assembly GCA_017962105.1). Taxonomy (GTDB): domain Bacteria; phylum Bacillota; class Clostridia; order Lachnospirales; family Lachnospiraceae; genus ISDg. The sequence continues at coordinate 37,480 of JAGCVY010000004.1, read as the reverse complement.
GGAAGTCTTGTAGTGAAAAATCTGAAACCTGGAACCCATGCGGGTGGAGTTCCGGCGAAGAGTGTTAGGGAGAAGTAAGTTGGAGTTCGAATTATGGCAGATAAAGTAGTCGGAAAACGTTTGCTTTTGAAATCCGGTTTTTGGTATGTCGCTTCGATGTTCTTAACTAAAGGAATGGTGTTCATTACGATGCCGATTTTCACCAGACTGATGACTAAGGCACAGTACGGTGATTTTTCAGTCTTCTGCTCCTGGCAATCGGTTTTGATAATCTTCTGTAGTTTGGAAATACACGGAACGCTGAACCTTGCACGGTTTGATTATTCCGAAGAAGAATACAAGAGTTATATTACATCGTCACTCTGCCTGAGTACGTTGATTGCCGGAGTGTTGTTCGGTTTATACCTTGCTTTCCCGCATATGTTTGACAAGCTCTTTCTGATGAAGAAGGAATATATGTATGTGATGTTTGCCTATTTGTTCACAGTTCCGGCGATATATATGTTTCAGACAAAACAACGCGTGGAATATAAGTACAAGGTCAGCTCGACAATATCGCTTGGAGCGTCGATTCTTGCGCCGATTATCGCGCTTGTGATGGTCCTACTGATGAAAGACAGCGATCCGCTGTTCGGTCGGATTATCGGCCAACACGTGTTGTATATTGCACTAGGAGTTGCATTTTACATATATTTTCTGCATTGTTCCAGAACGATCAGAGTTTCGTATTGGAAGTACGCAATACGGTTAGGACTGCCTCTGGTTTTCAGTTACATCGGAAGCCGCGTGCTTTTGACAGCCGACACCATTATTCTGAAGCATATGTGTACCCCCGAAAATGTCAGTAATGTTTCGGTGACACACAGCACAAGCCAGATTATTCTGCTTCTGGTTCAGACGATTAATATGGCGTGGGCGCCTTGGCTGTATGATATGTTGAAAACACGCAGACACAAGGATGTTAAGAAGTTTTACCGCGTGTATTTGTGGGCAGTCGTCCTAGCTACATTTGCGGCGCTGGCAATCGGACCGGAGATTATTCATATATTAGGCGGGCAGAAGTATAAGGATGCAATCTATCTGCTGCCACCGAATATTCTGTGCGGAATTTTCACTGTTTTAACAGCGACTTTTGTAAATATAGAAACGTATAACAAAAAACCGCGATATGCTGCAATTCTGACAGGAGGAGTTGCCGCGTTGAATGTTGTGCTGGATATACTGGGAGTGTATCTGTTCGGCTATATGGCCGTTTGTTATGCCACTGTTCTGTGTCTTCTGCTTCTGTGTGTGCTTCATTACCGGGTCACGCTGAAGATGGAGATTAAAGAGATTTTGTCGGCGAAAACGTTTGCAGCAGTGCTGATTGCCGCAATCATGCTTATCCCGACTGCGCTTCTGCTGTATCAGAACACGGTAGTCCGGTATTCGGTGATTGCGGTATGCTTTCTGGTAGTTGTTGCGATAGCGATATACAAGCGTGAAGAGATCAAACATTTGATCAAAAAAGTACGAAAGAAGAAATAGAGGGAGGATATTTTATGGCAAAGATCGGTTTCTTATTTTCCGGACAGGGAGCGCAGTTTCCCGGAATGATGAAGGATCTGTATGCTGAGGAATCTGCGGCAAAGGAAGTTTTCAACAAGGCGGATGAGGTTTTGGGCAGGAGCATATCCGGCCTCTGCTTCGAGGGAACACAAGAGGAATTGAATCTGACCCATAACACACAGCCATGCATGCTGACCGGGGATATCGCCGCAGCAATGACACTGAAGGCGCATGGAATTCACGCGGATGCAGTTGCAGGATTCTCCCTGGGAGAGTATGCGGCGCTTGCCTATGCGGGGGCCATCTCTCTTGAGGAAGTCTTCCGTCTCATTCAGATCCGCGCGGATGCCATGCAGGAAGCGGTTGCTCCGGGTGAAGGAGCTATGGCAGCATTTATCGGTGCTACGTCGGAACAGGTTGAAAATATCTGCGGGAGAGTGATGAAGGGATATGTGGTAGCTGCAAATTATAACAGTCCTGTTCAGACCGTTGTTTCCGGTTCTGTGGCCGGAGTTGACGAGGCGTGTGCGATTGCTGAGGCGGAAGGTCTTCGCTATGTGAAACTGGCGGTGAGCGCTCCGTTCCACTGCGCGATGATGGAACCGGCTGCAAGGCGCCTTGAGAAGGAATTTACCGAAATCTCCTTTAGTAATCCTTCCGTTCCGGTATATATGAATGTCGACGGCGAACCGTTGATGGACGGGTCCCTGGCGGCGGGGCTTTTGGTAAAGCAGGCGATGAGTCCCGTGCAGTGGGTTAAGACCCTGAAGAAGATGCAGGAAGATGGAATTGACACGTTCATCGAATGCGGCGCCGGCAAGACGTTGTCCGGTCTTGTGAAGAAGACGTTGACGGATGTTCGGATTTTCCGTGTGGAAAATGTGAAAACGCTGCAGGAGACACTGGAGGCTCTGAACACTTGATTGAGATCCGAAAATATGAATCAAAGCTATTGTCTTCAAACATGTATGTGGTCGTTGAGGGAGACCGAGCGGTTGTAATTGACCCGTTCGAGAATATTGAACCGGTAAAAGGACTGCAGACAGAGTGCATACTTCTGACGCACGAACACTATGATCACATATCCGGAGTCAATCTCTGGAAGAAAGAGACGAACGTTCCGGTAATCTGCAGCAACGCATGCGCGGCGAACATTTGCAACCCGAAGAAAAACCTCGCTCAGTATTTCCGTACTTTCTGTGAATTGCAGACATGGGCGAACGCGGACGAAGTTCCGCCATATGATCCCGAATATCGCTGCCAAGCGGATGATGTGTTTACGGATCGACAGGAGTATGGTTGGCTGGGGCATAAATGGCAGCTTTTTGAACTCCCGGGGCATTCGCCCGGAAGTATCGGGATTCTGCTGGACGGTGAAAATTTCTTCTCCGGAGACAGTCTGATCAAGAATTTTAAGGCCAATTTCGGAGCGCCCGGAGGAAGTAGAAAACAGTGGGAAACAATCAGTGTTCCGAGACTTAGGCATATCTCCGAAGGAATTCGTGTATATCCCGGTCATTTTGGGGGTTTCATTTATGATGTGAATGAGTTATTATATTGGCCATAGGTCGCAAAAAAAGTTGTTTGCTGAAAAAAGGAATAACAGGGAGGTAGACTATGTACGATTATATTCGGATGGAGGGAAAGCATGTTTTGATTACCGGCGGCGCTTCCGGAATCGGAAGACAGACGGCAATTATTCTGAGCGAGATGGGGGCGAAAGTTTCCATTATGGATCTTCAGGAAGAGGGACTTAAGGAAACCCTGTCCATGCTCAAAGGGGAAGGACATAGCATTCATGCCGTGGATCTTTCCAAGATTGAAGAACTCGAAGATATTGTTGTCGGGATTATCAAGGAGACGGGTCCGTTTGACGGATATGTTCAGTGTGCCGGCATTGTAAAGAATCTTCCGCTCATAAATTATAAATTTGAGCGGCTTCACAAGATCATGCTTGTAAACTTCTACTCTTTTTTTGAAATTGTTCGAATCCTTAGCAAGAAGGGGCGTTACAATGAAGGATTGAGTATCGTCGGCATCTCTTCCATCGCGGCAACTCACGGAGCAACAGCACAGGCCGCATACGGAGCCTCCAAGGCGGCAATGGACGGAGCAATGCGCTGTATGGCGAAAGAACTCGGGGAGAAGAATATCCGTGTGAACACCATTCAGCCTGCAGCTACAGCAACCGCAATGTATACGGAGTATATGGAACTGAAAGCTACGATGAAAGATACGGAAATGAAGATTCAGGCGAATCCCCGCCAGTTCCTCGGTATGAATGCACCTGCGGATGTTGCCAACGCGATCATTTTCCTACTTTCGCCCGTATCCCATACGATTACCGGCGTTCATCTTCCGGTAGATGGCGGATTTGCCTGCTGCTAATAGAAAGGAGTACGAAAGAATGGTTTTCAGTAAATATGACGGCGTGAAGATTTCAGCAATCGCAGCGTCTGTTCCTCCGACAGTAATTGATGTAACAAGTGAGTTGGACAATCCGGATCCCAAGTACATCAAGAACTTTATGAAAAATACCGGAATTTTGGAGAAGAGAAAGAGCGATTTTACCCAGACTGCGGCGGACTTTTCCTATACTGCTGCAAAGCAGATTATGGATTCGGGGTATTATAAGCCGGAGGAGATCGGTGTTTTAATAAATCTCACACAGACGCCGGATTACCGGACTCCTTCCACTGCGCTTACAATCCAGAAGAGACTCGGCCTTTCCATGGATTGTCTAGTTTTTGACGTGAACCTCGGCTGTTCCGGGTTTGTATATGGTGTTTCGCTTGCCGCGAGTATTTTGAACTCGTCCAATGCGACCAAGGCTCTTGTAACTGTCGGCGATTCTCTTGCGAGAGGGAGAAGGCACAGAAAGAAAGTCATGTCTTCCAATACCGGCCTTCTCTTCGGAGATGCAAGTGCGGCGATTCTTCTTGAGAAGAGTGGGGAGGGCGGCTTCAGTTCTGCCTTGATGAGCGACGGTACCAGACATAAGGCGTTGTCAATCCCGTATGGAGCGTGGAGACATCCCGAGGGACCGCAGAGTGTTCCCGGTGATGATATTGCTGTGTTCAATTTCACAATCAGTGAGGTGCCCAAGCTGCTCGAGGAGTATCTGGCACAGACAGACACGAAGATTGAGGATTATGACAATCTGGTGCTTCATCAGGCCAATATGATGATCCTGAAGAACATTGCAAAACGAGTCGGAATGCCGATGGAGAATGTTCCGGTATGTCTTGACCGCTACGGCAATACGAGCGGTTGCTCGGTTCCGCTTGCAATTGTGGACAGATACGGAACAGTAGAGGAAGACAGAGAAGTCAATCTTCTGACGAGTTCGTTCGGAGTCGGTCTTTCCTGGGGGGTCGTCGGATTTAAGATCAATGTCAAGGACATCCTTCCGATTACGGACGGATATGATATTTATGAGGACGGCTACTCCGACGAGTACGATGACGAAGGTGAGCTTAAGAAGACGGAGTAAATGAGTACAACAGCTTCAGCTGATGTATATAGAATTATTATGACGGAGGAATGAAACATGACTGAACGTGAAAAACTTGCACTGCTCGAGGATATGCTTGAGTTAGATGAGGGTGATCTTACTGTAGACAAGGCTTTGGACGACATTGATGAGTATGATTCCATGGCAAAACTGTCTTTGATCGTTCTCATGGAGGATGAGTTCGGCGTTAAGTTGACCGGTGATGTAATCAAGGGTTTTGAGACCGTTGGGGACATTGTTGCGTTGATGAACAAGTAATTACGTCAACGAAAGGGAAATCGTTTTCGGGATAATGTGTGATCATATTATCCCGATTATGATGCCTGAGAAAATGATGATTTACGGCATGTATGGGGAGTTATAGCGCACATGCCTTTTTAACTTGCATTTCGCACTGTTGTCTTGTGGAGGATTTGCATAATGCTGCCAGTGACGCTGGTTGTGCTCAGCCTGTTGTTTTTGTTATCTTTTGTGATTTTTGACACCGATCTGCTTGCACCGCCCACCGCTGTGGCGCTGGTGTTCCTTTTTGGCTGTTTCTGCACATATTACAACGAAGAACGATGGGGATTGGAGTTTTCGCCGAAATCAACAGGGCTGATTGCAGCGGGAATCATAGCAACGATGGTTGGAGGGATTATCGGGGTTTGTCTTTCACGATACCCCAATCTCGGAAAATATTCGTTTTCTCACGAGGTTGTGGCGCCGAAAGAAATTATAATCCATCCATTTAAGACGTATCTGATTATCGCGTTTCAGCTGCTGGCGCTCTTTTTGGTTTTCAGACATGTTCAGAAAGTCAGCGGCGCTTCCGGATTGCTTGATTCCATCGGGAAGTATCGTCTGTTATCTACGGATTCGTCGAGAGATGTTAATGATCCTGCGCTGAAGATGTCGATTTTAACGAGGAACCTTGCGCAGGCTAGTAAGATGATTGGTGTTGTCTATGCTTATATTGTGGGCAACAATCTGATTGCTTCAAAAAAGAAAATTTCGTTGTTTTGGGTTCCGGTTATTCTTTACTCGTTGACAACATTTATTCAAGGCGATCGCTCCAATATGATCCGCCTCTGGGTGGTTGTATTGATTGTCGCATACACAATTCACAAACGTGCAGTCGGTTGGAGAAAAAACAAATCCACGCGAAGAATGATTCGGCGGATGGCAATTTCGCTTGTTGGTTTGGCGGCATTGTTTTCGGGGATTCGGGAATTTGTCGGACGAACTTCGGATAAGGATCCGCTTTACTATGTTACTTTTTACGCAGGCAGCCCGATTGCAATTCTTGACCAGCTTTGGACCAGTCCGATTGTGAAGCCGGAAGTTTTCGGACAAAGAACGTTCTACTATTTGAACCAATCACTGACAGTGCTGATTGGTTGGCCCGGGAATTATAATTTTTATTACGATTATATGTATAGTCCGACAGGGGTATCTATTGGAAACGCCCCCACGGCATTTCGTCCTGCTTACGTGGAGTTCGGGTTCTGGGGCTTTTTTGTGCTCATGGCTTTGTTTGGTGCGTTTTATACCGTGCTGTATTGTAAGAGCAGAAAACCGTGTGGGGATAATCCGATTGATTTTCGGTTGCTGATGTATGCGTATATTGCGTATGTATTTCTCATGTACTTTTATTCCACCTTCTTTGATTTCCTTTCGCATCTTTATATCAAATACATGGTGGAATTGTTGTTGATTCGGTGGTTTCTTGTCGGCAAGAAATTTAAACCGAATATACGGTTGTTTTCGCGAAAAACCGAATCCGTGCTGTGATAATAACATAAACCAGAGAGGTACACAGAAAGAATGGAACAACAGTGGAAAAACAGTATTGATGATCTCAATCAGCGCAGGGAAAATGTTGCTGCGGCAGGCGGTTCGGAGCGGATTGCCAAGCAGCATGCTTCCGGCAAACTGACAGCGCGCGAACGCATGGAAGCGCTTTTTGATGACGGGACATTTGTCGAGATCAATGATATGATTACATCCCGTGCGATTGACTTCGGAATGGATAAGAAGAAACGCCCCGGAGACGGCGTGGTTACCGGTTACGGTTATATTCACGGGCGGATCGCTTTTGCGGCATCCCAGGATTTTACAGTCGGAGGCGGATCGCTCGGAGAGGCTCAGGCCATGAAGATCTGTCGCGCCATGGACAAGGCGATGGAGATGAAAGCCCCGTTTATTTCAATCAACGACAGCGGAGGAGCGAGAATTGAGGAGGGCATTGACGGTCTTTCCGGTTACGCGGACATCTTCTACCGCAATACGATTGCATCCGGCGTGATTCCGCAGATTTCGGTAATTCTCGGTCCCTGCGCAGGAGGAGCCTGTTATTCCCCGGCGATTACCGACTATATTTTCATGGCGGAGAAAAACAGTCAAATGTATATTACCGGCCCTGCAGTTGTAAAATCGGTGACCGGAGAGGTAATCTCCTCCGCCGACCTTGGAGGCGCTGCGGTGCACAGCTCGACGTCCGGTGTAGCACATTTTGTGTATCCGAACGATCTATCCTGTCTGAACGGTGTGCGTCAACTTCTCGGATATCTGCCGCAGAACAACCAGGACAGACCGATGCATGTTGAAGGAACAACAAGAGACAACTGTGCGAGCATCAGTGATATTGTGCCCGTGGACTCCAGAAAACCGTACGATGTCAGAGCGGTGATTGATACATTTGTCGACATGAACAGTTTCTTTGAGGTTCAGGCGGATTTCGCGAAAAACATCGTAGTCGGTTTTGCTCGTCTCGACGGTGACACAATCGGTATCATTGCAAATCAGAGCCAGTGCATGGCTGGCTCGCTGGAGATTAATGCATCAGACAAGGCTGCCAGATTCATTCGTTTCTGCGACTGCTTCAATATTCCGCTACTTACGCTTGTTGATGTACCGGCGTTCCTTCCGGGAAGCCAGCAGGAGCACGGGGGCATTATCCGACACGGAGCGAAGATGTTGTTTGCATATTCCGAGGCAACAGTTCCTAAGGTAGGTCTAATCATGCGCAAAGCATACGGTGGAGCCTATATTGCCATGAACAGTAAGGGAACCGGCGCGGATGTTGTATATGCATGGCCGATTGCCGAGATTGCCGTTATGGGAGCATCGGGAGCGGTGTCCATCATCGGAAAGAAGGCGATAGAGCAGGCGGAGGATCCGAAGGCCAAGAAGGAAGAGCTTCTCGATGAATACAATAAGAAGTTTATGAATCCCTATATTGCTGCCGAACATGGCTATGTTGATGAGGTCATCCTTCCTGAGGAGACCAGAGAGAAGATTGCGGCAGCCTTCCGGATGCTGAAGTCGAAGGATCGCGTTCATCCAGCGAAGAAGCACGGAAATATCCCGCTGTAAAGGACCGAAAGGAGAAATACGCAATGGAGTTGGAAAAGGTTCTGGCGATGGCGGTGGCCGCTGTAGCAGAAGAAAATAAAACCGATACAAAACGAGTTGTTGTCCGTTCCTTCCGGGAGGTTTATAAGAGCAACCTGGAAGAATACATCGAGAAGAACAATATCACGTATCACAAATATCAACTGGAGGATTCGAAAGCATGAGCAAGTACCGTATTACACTGGAAGGCAAGACCTATGAGATGGAGATCGAACTGATGGGGGAGGGTGCTGCTTCTCCGGTGGCGCCTCGGAAAGAGAATAAGGAGACCGTGAGTGCTCCCAAGGTATCTGCAGAGAGCGCGCCTGCTACAAGTGCGGCTGTTGTAGGCAGCGCGGGAGCGGTGGTTGCGCCTATGCCCGGTACGGTAATCCGGATTGAAAAGGGCGAGGGCTCCGCAGTGAAAGCGGGAGAGTTGGTGCTGATTTTGGAGGCGATGAAGATGGAAAATGAAATCCTTGCTCCTGCCGATGGCACGATCACAGCTATGAACTGCACGGCAGGTGGGACCGTCGCTGGCGGCGATGTATTGTTTGAGGTGAAGTGAGGGTTATCGGATGAGTGAAGTGTTTGAAAGCAGGAAGCCTTTGCTGATTACGGACACCATTTTGCGGGATGCGCACCAGAGCCAGGCGGCTACGCGCATGAAACTGGAAGATATGCTGCCGGCGTGCGAGATTTTGGACAGTATCGGCTACTGGTCCATTGAGTGCTGGGGCGGGGCAACATTTGACTCGTGTATGCGCTTTCTAAATGAGGATCCGTGGGAGAGGTTGAGATCATTACGTAAGGCGTTGCCGAAGACGAAACTGCAGATGCTTCTTCGCGGGCAGAATCTTCTCGGATACCGCCATTATGCGGATGATATGATTGAAGCTTTCTGCCGAAAATCCATTGAGAACGGAATCGATGTCGTCCGCATTTTTGATGCATTGAACGATGTTCGGAATATGGAAGCATCCATTAAGGCGGTGAAGAAATACGGCGGGCTGGTTGAAGCGGCAATGAGTTATACGACAAGCCCGGTTCACAGCGAAGAGTATTTTGTCAAAAAGGCAATTGTTCTGGAGCAGATGGGTGCAGACACGATTTGCATCAAGGATATGGCGAACCTTCTGCTTCCCATGGATGCATATAATCTGGTCAAAAAGTTGAAGGAGAAGGTATCTATTCCGATTCACCTTCACACGCACAATACTACCGGAACGGGCTCCATGGTTTATCTCATGGCAGCGATGGCGGGTGTTGACATTGTCGATTGCGCTTTGTCGCCGTTTGCCAACGGAACTTCCCAGCCGGCGACAGAATCTCTTGTCGCCTCACTGAAGGGAACCGAGAGAGATACAGGGCTGGATTTGAAGAGGCTGAACGAAGCCGCGGTTCATTTTAAGGCGGTTGCCGCGAAAATGGAGAAAGATGGTACCATCAGTTCGAAGGTTCTCCGTGTCGATCCGAACACACTGCTTTATCAGGTGCCGGGCGGCATGCTCTCGAATCTTCTGTCGCAGCTGAAACAGGCAAATGCAGAGGATAGAATGGAAGCCGTGCTTGCGGAGGTTCCGCGTGTACGGGAAGATTTCGGGTATCCTCCGTTAGTTACACCGACCAGCCAGATTGTCGGGACCCAGGCGGTTTTGAATGTGCTGATGGGACGATACAAGAGTTTTACGAAAGAATCGAAGGGCCTGCTTCGAGGAGAATACGGGGAGCTTCCCGGAACTGTCAACGAAGAGGTTCTGAGAAAGGCAATCGGTGATGACGAAGTGATCACCTGTCGACCGGCGGATAATTTGGAACCCGAGTTGAGTAAGATTCAGGCGATGTACAGTGACATCACGAAAACAGAGGAAGATGTTCTGAGCTGTGCAATGTTTCCTCAGGTTGCACCGGAGTTTATTAAGAGACGCGACGACCTGCTCGTCCGTGACATTACCGTAGACTGGATCAGGTAGATTGATTTAACAGGGAGATAAAGATGGCGTTCTTTCAATACAACAACATCAGTATTGCCGGAGTAGCATCTGCAGTACCTACGCCGCGAGTTGAAATTGAGAGTTTCATAGACCGGTTCGGACAGGAGGCTGTTGAGAAGTTTTCCAAGATGACAGGCGTGAAGGAATTCCGGAAAACGCTTGAACATCAGACCGCGTCGGATCTGGGCTTTGTTGCTGCGGAGCGGTTGCTGACCCACAAGGGGATCAATCGGGAGGAGATCGGGGCTCTCGTTTTCATTGCGCACAGTGTTGACTACCGCAGACCGGCTACGGCCTGTGTTTTACACAAGCGCCTGGGCCTGTCGAAGGATTGTGCGGCGTTTGATATCGGGCTCGGTTGCTCCGCAACCGTATACGGGCTTCAGGTGCTCGGCTCGATGATGGCCAATTCCGATATCACGAAAGCACTTTTGATAACCGGAGAGACACTGACGAAGATGGTTAATCCTGAGGACAAGTCCGTGGCGATGTTGTTCGGCGACGGCGGTTCTGCAGTCCTTTTGGAGAAGAAGGAAAATTCACCGTTGAAGGTGCTTCTCCGTACGGACGGAACCGGTTACAACGCGATTATCGCGCCGGCGGGCGGTTATCGGAACATGAATGCTGTTCGTGAGGATGTATTGTGGCCGGACGGAAACATCCGGAATCTCTATAATACGTATATGAACGGAACGGACGTTTTCAGCTTTACGATTTCCGAAGTACCGGCGGCAATCTGCGATTTCATTGAAAAAACAGGCGAGGAACCGGAGAAGTACGATTGTTTTGCGTTCCACCAAGCAAACCAGTATATTTCCAAGCAGTTAGCCAAGAAATTTAAAATCCCGATGGAAAAGATGCCGCTTTGCATTGACCGCTACGGCAACACCTCGGCGCCCGCCGCTACAATCGCTCTCTGCGATCGTTACGGGGATGTGAGCGGTGAGAAGATTAAAACCATGTTCTGTTGCTTCGGAGTCGGTTTGTCCTGGGGAGTTGCATCCGCAACCATCAATACGGATGACATTCTGCCGGTGACAGAAACTGATGAGGTATTCCTTGAGGGAATCATCAACGAACCGTTTTAAGGAGATAAACAATGGTAAAATTTGATTTTTCGAGCAAAAGAATTTTAGTTACCGGCGCATCCTCCGGAATCGGGGAAGCAATCAGCCGAACACTGACGGCTGCCGGAGCCGAAGTGATCATGGTTGCGAGAGACCCGGAGAAGCTTGCTGCTGCGGCAGAGTCTGTCGGGGCAAACGCATATTATGCGATGGATCTCTCGGATGTTCCTGCGATTGCAGAGCAGATAGAGACGATTATCAAGGAAAGAGGTCCTCTGGACGGATTTGTCCACAGCGCGGGAATCGGAACCGTACGTCCTCTCAAACTGTGTGTATACGACTATTTGAAACAGATGATGGACATCAATTTCTTCTCTTTTGTTGAGATTGTTAGGATCATCACCAAGAAGAAGAATTTTAACGAGGGAATGAGCATCGTAGGAATCTCTTCCGTGGCATCGCAGGAAGGCAATCAGAGCAAAACCGGCTACTGTGCTTCGAAGGCCGCGATGGACAGCGCAATCCGCTGCATGGCCAAAGAGCTCGGATCCAAGAAAATCCGTGTTAATTCGGTGATGCCGGGCATCACGAGGACCGCAATTTTTGACCAGATCATGGATAACGGCGGGGATTCGGAAGACCTGAAGGGAATTCTGCAGAGACAGTATTTGGGCATCTGTGAGCCGGACAATATTGCTGCGACGGTTGCATTCCTTTTGTCTGAGGAGGCAGCTTTCATCACCGGATCATCTGTCGCGGTGGATTCCGGAAGACTGTCGTCGTAATCGGGCGCACACGGAAGGCATCTTCGTCAAGAGGAGGTATCGTTATGTCGGAAACAAACAATATTTCTTCGGTAAAACGCGAGAATTGCACCGGCTGCGGAGCATGCATGAAAATCTGCCCCAGGAACGCAATTGTCTTTGGGGATGATGCGGAAGGATTTCCCACTCCGAAAGTTTCGGCAGAAACATGCGTTGACTGCGGCCTGTGCCGCCAGGTTTGCCCCACGATCACCCTGCCGGAAAAGCACACCATACAAAAAGCATATGCGATTCAGTTAACCGACCCAGATGTGTTGAAGAAAAGCACATCCGGCGGTTTCTTTACTGCGCTGGCAAGAGAAATCTTCAGGCGGGGCGGAATCGTCTACGGATGCGTGTGGGATGAGAAGTATAACGCTGTAATTCGCAAAGCGGAAAATGAATCGGAAACGGAGCCTATGCGCGGATCCAAGTATGTGTGGAGCTGGGCAGGTGACACATTTTCCGAAATCAAAGAAGAACTGGAATCCGGTCGTACTGTTCTGTTTTCCGGACTGTCGTGTCAGATTGCGGGATTGAAAAACTACCTGCGAAAGGGTTATGATAACCTGTATACCGTCGGATTTCTTTGTGGGGGCTCACCCAGCCCGCGTGCGTTTCGCGAGTATTTAAAAACGATAACGAGGGATGTTCCGTTAGATGCGCTGGATTTGAAATTCCGTGATAAGAATGCCGGCGGTGTGGGCGTGCATATCACTTACAATACGTCTGGGAGGCGGAAAAACCAGTCGTATGTCAGCAATTCGTATTACTTTGCGTTCTTTTCGAAAGTTATTGTGCGAAGATCCTGCTTCGATTGTCAGTATCGATATGAACAGCGTGTCGATGATATCACGTTCGGAGATTACTGGGATGTCGAAAAATACCATAAAGAGTTTGATGCTTCCGCCGGAGTGTCTGCAGTGCTTGTAAATACCGACAGAGGTGTCGAATTGTTTGATGCCGTAAAGAGTCAACTGATGGTTTCCGAGGCGAAATGCCGGGAGATTGCTGCGGCTAATAATCTAACGCTCGGGGAAACACGAAAAGTGTATGCGGTTCCGGGTTTTCGAGATGACTTCTTTTCTCTATTGCGGGAACGGGGATGGACGAAAGCATCGAAGAAATACTTACGGAATAAGAAGCGTTTTGTACTGTGGATTAAAACGAAAACGCCAAAACGTTTGTGGGCAGTGATGAAAAGATTGCGAAAGTAAAAAAGGGGAAGGGTTGAGATGCTTAATGTATATGGAATTACACTCGATCATACGATAAATTATGGGAGTTGCTTACAGACATATGCTCTTCACAAAGCGATAACCGGGATAGAATTGTCTTCGGGAGAACAGTGTTCGTATCAACTTATTCCGATACGAACGTTTAAGGAAATTGCACATAGGACATACCTGCAGCCGATAATCGCATTATTCAGAAGACGTTTTGCGTCATTTGAGAATAAACATCTGAAATTTGCCGATTTACACAGCCTTGAGGAGTTGCCCTCGCTGAATGAAAAAGCAGATGCGTTTGTTTGCGGAAGTGATGTAATATGGAATCCTGATTTTTCGAAAAATCAGTTGGCTTACTATTTGGATTTTGCTAGAAAATATAAGTTTTCCTATGCAGCCAGTTTCGGAAAGGCTGAAATTGATGAAGAAGCTATAAATGTAGTAAGGAAACCGATTTCCGAACTGAATGAAATTTCAGTTCGCGAAAAGACCGGGGCGGATCTGATTATGCGTTTCTTTGGGAAAACAGCATCGGTTGTTGCTGATCCTGTTCTGTTGCTTACGCGCGACGAGTGGGAGTCTGTTTTGCCGGGGTCAAAACAGAAGAAGGGGCATATTTTTGTTTATATCACGCATCTTAACCAGACTATGAAGGAATTCATTGTGAAGCTGAAGAAGACCACTGGGTTAAAAGTGATTTATTCTGCATATGGACCAAAGCAGGTTATCTCGCAGGGAATGCTTCTTGTCCAAACCCCTCAGAAATGGCTGCAGTTGCTGCATGATGCGGAGTATGTTGTGACGAATTCGTTTCATGCGACGGTGTTTTCCGTGTTGTTCCGGCGGAAGTTTTTCACGGTTACAAAGAATGATAAGGACAAGGGAATCAATGTTCGGATGAATGATTTCCTAACTGAAATCGGGTTGGGGGACAGGATATTCTCCGTGATTCCTAAGCAGTTGGACCTTTCGGAGATTGCATATGATGATATCAGTCGTAAGATTGAGACGATGAGGGAGCAATCGCTGGAGTTCCTTCGAGGCAATTTGGAAAAAGCATATTTTCAAAAAACGGATTACTAAACTAAGGTTGATTACCGTTGTAAAATAACGGACCGAAAGTCCGGTAGTAATCGTAATTACCGAATCAAAGGAAGCCTTCTCGGCCTTGTTTTTTGTGTTCTTCGTATAAGATTGCTATGCTTGTACTCTTAGAGGGGTACAGCTTCTTTGACAGATCAACCATAAAGAGCATGTATTTAATCTGCGGAGTCGATAAAGTGTCTGATAATTATTTAAGACAGGGGAAACCCGCTATCCATGAAAAGAATCGCATACCAACGCCGCCGAACTGGCGGCGTTGTTTTTTTGGGGGGAAGAGAAGCAGAGAGATGCAGCTTTGTGAGGTCATAAATCGTGGAGAACACTACTCAACGGGTTACTTTATGTTAAATCGGTTAAAAGCATGCAAAAATGCAATGTAATCAGTCACAAACGTAGTTTTGTTGATTTCGAATCCGGAAAGTGGTCTCGTCGGACTCAGCTCTTCCTTGACAGGTATAACGAAAGTAAAGTAAGATTAGTTTACTAAAAGCAGGTATGGTGGTCAGGATTTTTGGCTTACATATAGGTTTGCGAAAAAGCCTGCGGAATAAAGCCCCAGGAGGTGAGTCGGATGAAGCGATATATAGCAGTTTTGTTAACTATATGTATGACGGTTTTTGTCGTCCTTGTGCCCGACCGTTTCGCCTATGCGTTCGGGGACACGACGGAAATCGTTAAGGTCAGGGGGCAGAATTGTGATTTGTCGGATATTCCGCCGGATGAAGGCGGGGAAATTACAGGGACCGATGAGCTCACTATTCAGGAGAAGGAGAGGATTCTCAACGGAGCAGAGTTGAATCCAATGACCACGGGATACGCGCCGCTTGATTCTGTAGTTCAGGAGATCTTTTCCGAGAATCTGACCAACGATATGAGCACCTATGAGAAGGTATGTGCAATCTATGCTTATCTTATGAAAGACAGAGTCTATGACGGCGATATGCCTTACGTGGACTGGCTGTATTACAATATTCATAACGTGATCAATTATCGGAGTGACTATGACCGCAACAGAGTGTGCGAGGCATACGGCTTCCTGACAAGGGAACCCGAACATATTACCAATAAAGGCATATGTCAGCATTACAACTCTGCTTTTGTGATTATGACTCGCGCTATCGGTCTTGATACATATGTTGTTGACTGTACCTCTACCTCAGGCACGGCTATAAGTTCCCATGAGTGCTCTGTCTTTCGCGACAATGGAACATACTACCTTTTTGATCCGGTTATGGGAGTGTTTCTTGGAAATTCAGAGGTAGAAACATCTGTATATTTCTGTGCTCCGCTGCAGTATCATTCGTTGCGAGAATACTGCGATATGAACGAGATGATAAACAGTTTCGGATGTTTTGAGACCATAACTGGTGGCGAGCCGGAGACGGTTGAAGAAATACCAGGTGCAACTGTAGGAGAGTTCCATTTTATGTTCGGTTCATATCCGCAGACCCAGGTCGTCGACTCTGAGATGATCGCAGCGCTTAACGGACTTCTCGATGTCAACAATATGCGTTCGTACGGATATTCTTCCGGTGACGGAACGATCGGTTCGCAGACCCAAAGCGACTATATGCGTTATGCCGATGTTGAATATGAGGGAGTGAAATATCGTGCCGTACGTTTTTCGACATATCGCCCGACATACTCCTACATGCCTTCGGAGGAGGTCAGGTCGTATCAGGATAACTATGGCTTTTCTGTAAATGAGACATATTGGTTCCGGTTTGATCCGATAGAATGGAGACTTGTCGACGGAGACCTCGACAACGGAACCTTGCTTCTCGCTGATCTTGCCTTGGATGCGCAACCTTTCAACTATGCGATTTATGCTTCGGAGACAGCGAAGATCATAGATGGAAAAGAGTACTACGTTTTTAAAGATGCGGCATTTACAAAGCCGATCAATGACTGGAGCACGAGTGATATCCGCGCATGGCTGAACGACGATTTTCTGAATACGGCTTTTTCCGACGAGGAAAAGGCCTTGATTGCAAACAGTACACTACATAACTACGGAGTACACGGGTACTATGATTGTGCGGACACTATCGATCAGGTGTTTTTGCTCTCACGCAACGAGGCGGAGAATGCGGCATATTTTCTAGGGGCGTCCAATGATGCGAGAGTGTTGCAGGGAACGGACTATGCCCGCTGTCAGGGACTGGGTGTCGACACGGCGTCACAGAATTCACCGTGTACATGGATCCTTCGCTCGGCAGGAGATCACTCAAGTGATATCATTTTTGTAAACGCAAAGGGAAAACTGAGATTTCATATGAAGGCTGCATCAGAGATGTGCGGTATTCGCCCTGCGCTGAGAGTCAGCGATTTGTCTGCTCTTATTCCCGATGCCCCTGTCGCACCCAGCAATCTTACTGCCAATGCAACCGGTACGGGGGAGATTACTGTGAGTGTCGCAGCCTGCAACGGAGCCTCTTCTTACAGGTTCTACATCTACGCGGGTGATGAGGGAGAGCCTATGGTCATAAGCAGCGTAAATCCGACAATCGTTGTCAAAGACATGACGCCTGGCCAAACCTACCGTGTTTGCGCGACGGCAATTATGTTGATCGGCGGTCAGGAAAATGAAGGCCCTGCTACTGAATTTACCTCGGTGTTGTGCCGTGCTTATCTGGATCCTCCCGAAAATATGCAGGCGGTTGCATCCGCTACTCGAACCATTACTCTTTCGTGGACACCAGTGAACGGAGCTGTTCTCTATCGTGTTTATCGTTATGTAGATTCTGAGACACTGGTTCTCTGTGGGGAGACACTTGACACGACACTGTCGGTCGAAGACCTTGGAATCGGGTATGTCTATTATTTCAAGGTGAGTTGCGTTTCGGTTGACGGGCGTGAGAGTAATCTTTCATCTTCGGTAAGTTGTCAGAGTGAGAGTATTCCTCCGAGTCCGCAGAACCTGACGTTCGCAACTGTCAGTAACGGTACGGTACGGATATCTTGGGATGCATCTCAGGGCGCTGACCGGTATCATGTGGAGCGGTATATAGGAGATGGATATACTGAGATCGGGGTCACGACAAACACTGAATATTCGGTCGCAGGTCTGACGGGAGGCGTGACTTACTACTTCCGCGTGATTGCGGAGAATGAAGACAGAACAAGTTGCAGTAATCCTGTTTACGGGAATACCCTCTGCCGGAAGATTTTTGCCCCTGATAACATTGCGGTTCAGCTCACGGGGGACAGACAACTGACTGTAAGCTGGAATGCATCTGACGGTGCAACAAAATACGAGGTTTATCGGTATCCGGATCCCGAGAATGCCTACGCTTATATCGGGAGTACATCGATCTTATCCTACGATGACAGCGATGGCCTTACAATCGGAAAGACATACTATTACAGGGTAGTCGCGGTCGATGAGGGCACGGGCTACAGACTTGAATCGGGAAGATCTGAATATGCAAGCGCCAAGGTGTACGGTTCGCCCGACGTGCCTGTCGGAGTCGCCGCTGTCTCAACCGCAGCGAATACTGTCACTATTAGTTGGACGAAAGTAACAAACGCGATTTCGTACAACGTGTACCGCTACCGCGGCACCGATAAGACTTACATCTATATCGGAAATACCACCGGGACATCCTATGATGCAACCGGTCTTTCCGCCGGAACGACCTATTATTTCAAGGTTGCGGCAGTGGCTGAGGGTGGAGGAATGACTTTTACCGGCAGTAAATCAGCTTCGGTTAATGCAACAGTTATCAGCAACCCGGTTCAGGTTACCGGCCTTAAAGTTGAAGCGACAGGAGACAGGAAGCTGACCTTGAGCTGGAACGCTTCCGCCGGAGCGACTGAGTATGATGTCTACCGGTATCAAGGGTCGACGAACACATATGTTTACAAGGCGACAACATCGAATCGGTCCTATGTTGACAGTGACAGTCTTGCAGTCGGAACAACGTATTATTACCGGGTAGTTGCGGTAAACAAGAGTGCGAACTACCGACTGGAGGCACCGAGATCAGCAAGCGCCAGCGCCAAGGTGCTCGGAGCGCCTGCTGTGCCTGCCGGAGTCACAGCTGTTTCAAACGCTGCGAACACCGTGACTATCAGCTGGACGAAAGTCAAAAACGCAACCTCGTACAATGTTTACCGCTATCGCGGCACCGATAAGACCTACATTTATCTTGGAAGCACTACCGGTGTTTCCTATGATGCGACCGGTCTCTCCGCCGGCACGACCTACTATTTCAAGGTTGCGGCAGTGGTCGAGGGCGGAGGAAAGACCTTTATCGGCAGTAAATCCGCTTCTGTCAGTGCAAAAGTTATCGGCAATCCGGCTCAGGTCACCGGCCTTACCGTTGAAGCGACAGGAAACCGTCAGTTGACCCTGCGCTGGAGCGCTTCCGCCGGAGCAACTGAGTATGATGTTTACCGGTATCAGGGATCGACGAACACCTATGTCTATAAGGCGACCACATCGAATCGGTCCTACATAGACAGCGACAGCCTTTCGGTTGGGACGACATACTATTATCGGGTGGTTGCTGTGAACAAGGGTGCGAACTACAGACTGGAAGCACCGAGATCAACGAGCGCAAGTGCTAAGGTGCTCGGGACACCCGCGGTACCGACCGGAGTCACCGCCGTTTCGAACTCTCAAAACACTGCGATGGTCAAGTGGTCGGCTGTTAAGACAGCTACAAAATACAATGTTTACCGCTATCGTGGCTCCGATAAAACCTACATCTATCTCGGAAGCACCACCGGTACCTCCTACACTGTAATCGGTCTCACCTCCGGAACAACCTACTACTTCAAGGTTGAGGCGGTGGCTGAAGAAGGCGGTATGACCTTCACCGGCAGCAAATCTGCTTCTGTCAATACAACAGTTCGATAAAAGTGACAATGCAGAATTTGAGCAGAGAAGTTGATCACTTTCGAAAAATGATATCTTTTCAATTAGTACCCTCCTTGCCGGACGACCGGCAAGGAGGGTATTCTTGTGTTTCAAACCTAACATATGGGTGACATGTCCCTGATAGAAGATAAGCAGCGTCGGGGCAAATCCGTAACAGGCTGTAATAAGTTTGGAACGACTCGGAACAAAGCCCTATCAAAGCCCAGAAACTGTCCGTCAACACTTGTTTCCCAAAGGAGTTTATAAACGATTATGTTAACGCGCGAAATTGTGTCAACAAAAGAACATAAGTGTGCCAAAAAATTATGGCACATCGATGCTGTGTCGGGGAGGTGCTCGATGCGCAACTGTACAACACATATTACAGGATTGCAAACAACAAAGTGATGATTTCGCCCCTGACTATGGTAATTTTCTTTTCTGAAGACGGCATAAACATTTGTTGCGAAGGCCAACCACAACGACTATCTGTTCCACGGTGTCATTAGAGATGGCAACGGTAATCAGACAATCTCGAACGCCGCGACATAGACCGTAAAGAAATAACGGCGATTTTAAATTCTGATAATGAGGTATCAGGAAATCGATACGGAGATCTGAATTGGGGACGGAAAGCCTCCCTTCCGTCCCATACAGATTGACACAAATATCAAAATAGTGTATACTTCACAGAGCACTGAGTAATCAGTGCTTTGTTGCAAGTTGAACGATTTTTCTTGGGAAAGGAATTATTATAGTGTCTGACAGAGAATACATGGACAGAACATCGAAAACCCTGTCCATAGATAAAGACTCCCAGATCAATGTGGTTGTCAACCGTTCCGGTGAAGCAGACAATGCCATAGATCTGATGCATGTGTTTCACAACATGAAAATCAAGACGCGCATCTATGCCTGGGTGGTAATCCTGTGCATGGTTATCGGTTTGTGTGCGCCACTGTTGCTGTATCAGCTCAGAGTCGGTACTACGCGTGTGTCGTCGGTTGTCACTCTGAATTATTACCTTCAGAACGGCAAGCCTGTCCAGCGACTTCAGGCTCCGGACGGATCGGATCTCGACCTTTCACAGGTGACTTCCGCATACGTTCTCCAAAATGCAATTGAAAAGACTTCTCTTACGGACAAGGTCGATATCAGTCTGCTTCGTAGCAGCATCCACATCGACCGTATCCTCACGGAGGACAGCCGCCGTCAGCAGGAAGTTGCGGCCAAGATGCTTGCAGATAAAAACAGCGCGGCATATACCCAACTGCAGAGCGTGAAACTTACCTACATCAATCAGTTTGTTGTGTCGCTTGACAACGACTTCGGTCTGTCGGATTCAGACCTCCGCAATCTTCTCAATCAGGTCCTTCAGTCCTACAACTCGTATCTCGCTAAGACCTACTCGGAAGTGTATCTTCCGGCGGACGAGGTGTCGATCATCGATGTTGACAGCCTCGACATCATGGAGAGTCTGGACCTTCTGCGGGACGCGATGGAAAACCTGAACGAGTACTGCGATGATAAGCCTGATGATATCAAGGCGTATCGCTCCTGGAGAGACGGCCGCTCCCTTGAGGATCTGAAGACGTACATCCAGACGGTACAGAGCGTTAACATCGATTATCTGTATTCGTATGTGTATGCGAACAGTTTGGCGGAAGACCGCGATTCCATGGTTTCCAAGTATCAGTATCAGCTTCGTGTGGCGAAACAGGAACTTGCTGAAATTAACGGCAATATTTCGACGATGAAATCCATCATCGATTCGTATCAGCCGGACCAGATTTACGTTGACAACCAGAACAGCGATACCTCCAAGTCCACGAAGGTGACTACGGATTATTACAACGAGATGGTGCTTGCGCTGGCCGAGGAGTATGAGAAGGCTGCGACCAAGCAGATCAAGATTGCGGACCTTGAGGACAAGATGTCGGCCCTTGACGCACAGGCGACCCAGGGCGACACCCAGGAGGTCAAGGAGGAACTGAAGAAGACGGTCAAGGTTTGCGAGGAAGCGTTCAAGCAGGTGTACGACCACATGGAGGAGATTACCGGACGGCCGTTCTACACCTCTTATATGGATTTCACGTCCGCCCAGGGCGAGACCAAGGGCTTTGTGGCGAGCAACATGAAGAAGATGCTGATCGGCGCATTAGCCGGTGCTTTCCTGGCGTGCGGCTTGTGGTTTGTGAGCGCATTTGCCGCTGAGCTGAAGCGCGGAAGCCGCAAGGAAGACGGAAAGGAGGTGTCGGCACGATGAGTAAGAACAGTGTAAAGACCTCCAAGACGGACAATAAGAAATCCCTCCCGGTACTGTGGCGCAGGATCATCGGCATTCTGTGCGCGGCACTGGTGATCGGAATTATCGTTTCGTTTGTCACATTTTTCAAATCACAGTCGGCGGACACGATTTCCGTGTCGCTGCAGATGTCCTTCGACGGTGCGGCGGACGGCATTGCGCCGAACGGGTACCGCTTCGACGTGACGGAGCTGCTTTCCGATGAAGTGCTTGAGAAGGCGCTGAAGGCGTCGGCGATGGATTCGAAGTACACGGCGGAGGAGCTCCGCAAATGCATCACGCTCTCCGGCCGGTATCCGAAGGATATCGTGAACCAGACCATGAGCTATGATTCGCTCTTGAATTTTACGGCCAATCGTGAACTCACGGTCGACAAATTCCATCCGACGCAGTTCACCATCACCATGAGCAACGCTTCGTCCTCGGAGATGACGAAGCCGCAGATGGAAAAGCTTCTCAAGAACATCATGGCGGCGTACAAGGAGTATTTTGCGACGGTCAGCGTCATGGGACGCCCCGCCGAGAGCGAGCCCTTTGACCTTGCGGAGTATGATTATACGCAGCAGCTTGAGATTATCGAGCGCCGGATTGAGATCCTGATGGAATACGCCACCGAGCTGTACACCAAGGAGCCTTCGTTCCGCAGCAACGGCACCGGCTTCAATGACATCGCGGTGCGTTTGAACAATCTTGTCAACAACGATATCAGCCGTATCAGCGCGAAGCTTACGCTGAACGCGCTTACAAAGAACCCGGAGCGCCTGCTCTCGCAGTACCGCTACGAGCTTAAGAATCTGAATAATCAGCTGGATGCGCAGTCCAAGGTTATGAAGCTCATCGATGAGATGATCACCGCATACGAGAAGTCCGAGATCCTCTACATCAGCTCGGCGGACGCGCTCACGAAGATTGACGGCAACTCCTCGGAGACCTATGACAGCCTCATCGAGGCCCGCAAGGAAATCGCGGACAGCAACACGAAGCTTTCCACCCGCAAGGAGGACATCCTTCTGAAACTGCAGGATCTGCTCGGCGGCGTGGACGAGGATGTCGTCCGCAATCCGGAGTACGGCATTGCCAATCGCGATGAGACGGCGGATCCCGATGCAAACCAGGGCGATACCGCTTCGGAAAATGGCTCCGCAGACGCCAACGGAACAGACAGCGGCGCCAATGCAGCCGACGGTAACGGCACGGATGACAACAACGCCGGAGACGGCAGCGGCAACGGTGCTGACAACGGAAATGGCAACGGCAACGGAACCGGCAGCGGCACCAACCCGGCCGACGGCAAGGGCGACGGCGATGATCAGGGTACCGGCGAGATTGATCCTTCCAACTGGACCGATGAGCAGATTCTTGCAGCTCTCGCGAAGGCAGCAGCGAATTCCTCGGGTCAGAGAGAGTCCCTTGAGAAGGAAATCAGCGCACTTGTGTCGCGCTGCGACGCTGTGACCAATGATTTCAAGGTGATGCTTGAGGATTGGAACGCTGAGAAGATCAACGACCTCACGATGGAAGTCGGCAGTTATAATTACACCCGTCAGGGCGTGATCTCGATGGCCTTCATCCGCAACGGCGTGAAGCGCACCGGTCCGTTCATGGCACTCGCGGTCATCGTGAGCCTGATCATGATCATCCGTGCGAACGCAAAGGATGAGAAGACCGGCAGCGAAAAGACAGCTTCGAGAGGGGAACGTGTTGATGCCTCCCCGGACGGAGAGAGTGACTGACGTTTCAGTGCAGATTTGAATGTATATGAAATAAAGCGCCTATCTTTGCAAATTCCCCCGAAGAATCCGGGGGAATTTGTTTTGCCGGAGAAACCACACAAGCGGTGAAAGAAATATGCCAAAACGGCAAAAAAATTCAATGAAAACATTGACAGGAGAGGAATAAGGGTTATAATACACATGAGCGAATGAGCTGGAATTGATCGAAAAATGTGGTTGGTGAGGCATGGAAATTCAAAGAGACGAATATCTTGACAAATTAATCGGAAAGAGAAATAACGGCTTAATCAAGATTGTCACCGGCATTCGAAGGTGCGGGAAGTCCTATCTGTTGGATCCGATTTTTAAGAGGTACTTGTTGAATCAGGGGGTTCCGGAAGATCATGTGATTAAAATCGAACTGGATCGCCCTTCGAATATCAGGTACCATCACGACGCTGAAGCATTTGACCGGTATGTCAGGTCCTTTGTGAAAGACGATGGCCAATATTACCTGATTCTGGATGAGATTCAATTGGTTGAGGGATTCGAGTTTGTCTTGAATGGATTCCTTTATGAAAAAAACCTCGACGTCTATGTGACAGGTAGTAATTCCAGATTCCTTTCATCGGATATTATCACGGAATTCCGCGGGAGAGGAGACCAGATTCGTGTTAACCCGCTGTCGTTCTCGGAATATTATACGGCAGTTGGAGGAGACCGACTCGACGCGTGGAGAGAGTATTATATGTATGGAGGAATCCCGCTCATTTTGGCGCAGACGACTGACAGTGAAAAATCATCGTTTTTGAAGGATTTGTTCGAACAAACCTATTTTGTTGATATTGTAAACAGGTACCATATTAAGCGCAGCGACATCATGGAATCGATGGTGAAATTTCTTGCATCAGCAGTCGGTTCGCTTACTAACCCGAAAAAGATATACGAAACCTTCCGAAGTAATGGAGAGAAGGAATTGTCACTTAATACCGTGAATGCATACCTTTCCTGCCTGGAGGACGCATTTATCGTCAGAAAAGCGCTTCGCTATGATGTCAAAGGGAAAAAATATATCGGCACGCCACAGAAATATTATTTTACGGATTTAGGGTTGCGCAACGCCAAATTAAACTTTCGACAACTGGAAGAAAACCATCTGATGGAAAATGCAATTTACAATGAACTTTTGTACAGAGGGTATACTGTTGATGTCGGAGTTGTAGAAATCCGCGAGAACGACAGAAGGATTCAAACCGAAGTAGATTTTGTCTGCAACAAAGGGTATGAGAGAATATACATTCAATCAGCACTCAATCTTGATACACACGAAAAAACCGTTCAGGAAAGCCGGCCGATGAATCATATTCGCGACAGTTTCAAGAAAATAATCATAGTCAGGGATGGCGGTAAACCGTGGATGACGGAGGATGGAATTCTCGTTGTCAACGTTATCGACTTTCTGCTGAATAAAGATCTGATGTAATTGTTTTGAAGGAGAAAAGGGAAACTCGGTCCCGTATATTGTTATGGATTTGACAGAGTCACAAGTGAAAGAACCGTTTCAGCCGGAGGCCGTCTTCTCGGACGGGACGGAGATGTTCCGCTCGCCCTGCGAGCCGGAGCCCTATGACACCGTGACCATAAAGCTGCGCGTCGGGAAGAATCAGGCGGGGCGCGTTTCGATTGTGATCAAGGAGCGCTCTCGCTGCATCGATATGGCGCGCTATCAGAGCGATGACAGGTTTGACTGGTACCGGGCCGAGGTGGAGCTCATCGACAAGCCGCTTCACTACTTCTTCGAGGTGGCCACGCAGCACGGCGTGTTCCGCTACGACCGGCTCGGTGTGATGCTCGCGGACCGCGAGACGGTGTGTTTCCGGATTACGCCGGGATTCCACACGCCGAACTGGGCGAAGGGCGCGGTCATGTACCAGATTTTCGTCGACCGCTTCTGCAACGGCGATCCGACCAACGATGTGCAGACCGGCGAATATTACTATATCGACCGTTATTCCCAGCGCGTGACGGACTGGAACCGTCCGCCGGAGCGCAAGGATGTGCAGGAATTTTACGGCGGAGACCTTGCGGGCGTGATCAAGAAACTCGACTATCTGCGCAAGCTCGGCGTTGAGGTCCTGTATTTAAACCCGATCTTCGTCTCGCCGTCGAGCCACAAGTACGACATTCAGGATTACGACCACGTCGATCCGCATTTCGGCGTCATCATAAAGGACGCGGCCACGGGCCTGTGCGAGGGGGATACGGCCAATGCCCACTCCGACCGCTATGTGACCCGCGTGACCTCGAGGGAAAACCTCGAGGCCAGCAACGAACTCTTTTCCCAGCTTGTTTCCGAGGCGCACAAGCGCGGCATGCGCGTCATCATCGACGGCGTGTTCAACCACTGCGGCTCCTTCAACAAATGGCTGGACCGCCACGAGATTTACCGCAACGCGGAAGGCTTCGACGACGGTGCATTTTACGCCAAGGACAGCCCTTATCGGAGCTTCTTCGCATTTTCCGAGGATGAGCATGGAAGGGAGACCTACGACGGCTGGTGGGGCCATCCCACGCTTCCGAAGCTCAACTACGAGGCTTCGCCGAAGCTTCGCAACTACATCATGCGAATCGCCCGCAAATGGCTCAGCGCCCCTTTCAGCGCGGACGGATGGCGTCTCGATGTCGCCGCCGATCTCGGGCACAGCGAGGAGTACAACCATGAGTTCTGGAAGGAGTTCCGCAAGGACGTGAAGGCCGCGAACCCCGACGCCCTCATTCTGGCCGAGCACTATGGTGATCCGTCGGCATGGCTTGCGGGGGACGAGTGGGATTCCGTGATGAACTACGACGCGTTCATGGAGCCCGTCAGCTGGTTTTTGACCGGCATGGAGAAGCACAGTGACGAGTACCGCGAGGACATGCTGGGCAACGAGAATGCGTTTGATTTTGCCATGCGATGCAACATGGCGCGGTTCCAGACGGCGTCGCTGCAGGTTGCGATGAACGAGCTCTCGAACCACGACCACTCGCGCTTTCTGACAAGGACCAACCGCCAGGTCGGCCGGACCGGAACCGCGGGCCCCTCGGCAGCGGACGAGGGCGTAAACCCCGCCGTGATGCGCGAGGCCGTCATGATTCAGATGACGTGGCCGGGCGCACCCTGCGTCTACTACGGCGACGAAGCAGGCGTGTGTGGCTGGACCGATCCCGATGACCGCCGCACCTACCCGTGGGGCCACGAGGACATGGAGATGCTTTCCTTCCATCGGGAAATGATCCGCATCCACCGTTCCTATCCTGCGCTCCGCACCGGCTCGCTTCTGATGCTGACCGAGGAGCCCGGCATCCTGGCATTTGCCCGGATGAACGAGACGGAGGTCGTCATCACCGTAGTCAACAACAACCCCGAGGACCGCGAGGTCAGCGTTCCCGTGTGGCGCGTCGGCGTAACCGACGAGACCCGACTCGTTCGACTGATCCACAGCTACGCGGACGGCTACGGCGTGGATTCGCAGATTGTGCTGTCACAGAACGGCATATTGAAGCTTACGGTTGCCGCCACGGGCGGTACTATTTTGAAAAACATGAGATAAGACCGGCACCCGCAGAAACACTTGATTTCTGCAGTGATTTTGGGTAAAATACAGGAAATACGCGCTATGCGCAGGCGCCCGGAGAAGGGCGGCCGAAAGGGAGGACACATGAACTTTTTCAGCAAGAAGAACCAGAAAAGAATCGTCACCGTCATTGCTATCGTTCTGGTGGCAGCGATGGTAGTCTGCCTGCTTGCAGCGATTTTCCGTTGAGGAAACGATGATAGAAGTTAAGAACATTACGAAACAGTACGGCAAGAAGGTTGTGCTGCGGGATGCGTCATTTTCCGCGAAACAGGGAGAGTGCGTCTGCATCGCGGGCGCCAACGGCAGCGGCAAATCGACGCTTCTCAAGATCCTGGCGGGCACTCTGCGGGCCAACGGAGGCAGCTTCACGGCGTTCGGGCACGACATGCTCAAGGAGCCGGCGGAGCGAGAGCGCCTGATCGGGTATGTGCCGCAGGAGAATCCGCTGATCGGGGAGCTCACGGCCCTTGACAACCTGAAGCTTTGGTACTGCAACAGCCGGTATGACATCGAGCAGGAGCTGGAGCGGGGAACCCTCGCGATGCTCGGGATACCGGAGTTTTTGCATGTCCGCGTGGATGCAATGTCGGGCGGTATGAAGAAGCGCCTGAGCATCGGGTGCGCGGTGGCCAACGACCCGCCGGTACTGATTTTGGACGAGCCGGATGCGGCGCTGGATCTGATCTGCAAGGAGGAGATCCGAGACTACCTTGCGGAGCATAAGCGGCGCGGCGGTATCGTGCTTTTGACAACGCATGACGAGGAGGCTTTGGAGCTGGTGGACAAGCTGATGGTCATGCAGGAAGGATACCTTCGCGAGGTGGACAACCATCTGCGGGGCAACGGCCTTCTGGCGGAACTTAAGAAGAGTATTCCTGTCGACTGACGCGGGAGCTTACGGGGAAAGTGATCAGAACAATCCATGACTGAGAACAGAAAACTCGTCCGGCCGCCGTTCGACAGTGACGGGAACGTGGTCTGGACAACCGAAGAAAAACCGATGAAAAAGAAAGCCCTGCAGTGGTGGGTGTGGCTCATCCCCGCGGGGCTTATTTGCGTTATTGTGCTGGGTGTTTTTCTGTACCGCTCCGCGAACCGCAAGACCCCGGAGGAGCTGTGCCGGGATGCGCTTCGCGACGCCTTCGAGGAGGCCCTGGGATACCGCGAGCCGATGATGAAGGCCATGCATGCGGAGGATCTGGCGGAGTACCTTAAGAAGACGCCCACCGACGTGGGGCTGGCGCTGCAGATCCAGAATACGAACCTGACCCTTGCGGATCTCGGGTTCGGGGAGAGAGACGAAGAGGGCAACATCAAGGATCCGGACAATTCGCCGAAGCTTTTGGATTACCGCGGAATGGGACTTGCGTTTATTACCACCTACGACGGGGATGCGGTTTCCCTCGACACGCGGTTTGCGGTGAGCGCCCTGAGCCTTTCCATAGCGCAGCTGCGCTATGCGGACGGCGAGCTGCGGTTCGCCTCCCCGAAGATCATCAAAGAGGTGATCTCGGTTCCGCTTAAGGATGTGAAGGACCAATGGAAGGACGCGCCGGTGTGGGCGCTGCTTTCGGAGGATACCCGCAAGGCCGCGCAGAATCTCGGTGAAGCCGGGTTTGCCTACGGCGCACAGGGGCTTGCCATTGCGAAAAATGTTCGTGACGCTATCGTGTCCGCCTACCCCGGCGGGGATTCCGCGTGGGACCGCATGGTGGACGCCGTGAGCTATGAGCAGCTCAAGGATGAGAACGGCAAGGAACTCACCGAGCGCGTGGTGGTCGGTTCGGAGAAGGTTCCGTGCTACGTGTTTGATCTCAAGGTTGATGAGAAGACATTTTACGATATCGCCGAGCGGATCGGTGCGGCCATCGGCGGACAGGGCACTGCGGAGGCGGTGCGGAATGCGTTCCGTCTTACGCCGGACACGGACGGCGGCAACGGCGTGAAGGTGCTTGCGTATGTGACCAAGGAAGGCGAGCTGGCACAGCTGACCGCGGAGGTTAACGGAACCGTCGGCGAAAAGCAGGCTAATTTTTCGACGAAGCTGCGCTGCATGGGCACCGACGACCCGCAGGACAAGCTGTTCCTCACCCTTAACGGCGACGTGGGCGGGGAAGTGTATGAGCTGAGCGCAAAGAAAACCGTCACGGCGGACCGTTCCCGCGTCAGCACAGATTTCGATATCTCCCTCCGCGCTCCGGGGATGGAGCAGGTGGGCTTAAACGGCCGCGCGACGTACAACATCGGCGGCGGGATCCTGAAGGTTTATGCGAACGCCACAGTGATGGGCAAGACGGTTGCCGCTCTCGATCTGTCGGCGGAATGCAGTTATAAAAACAGCTGGGATATGCGGATCAACGATCTCACGATCACGAACCGCACGAACGATAAATTTCTTACTCTGTACGGCCAGTTCTCCGTGTCGCAGTCCAAGAGCGGCGTGATGGAACTGACGGGCGACCTCGTTCCTCTGCTGACGATGACGGAGGAGCAGGCGAAGGCCATCGTACAGGAAGCTACGGATCAGATCAACTGGTATATCAGGCAGTTCTTCCGATAGGAGACCGGACATGTCAAGATTGTTTCGGAAATTCCTCGGCCTCGAGGGTAAACGCGCAGTGAAAATCCTGCCGCAGTACTATTTGGGCACCGCTTTGCTGGTGACCCTCTTCGTCGTGGTCGCGCTTGCCGGCAACGCCGCCCTCTCGAAGGAGGAGAAGGACGACCGCGTGGAGATTGCCCTCGTGATGCAGGATACGTATCTGAAGAACTACGGCATGGACGTTCTGCAGTCCTCCGCCAGCGCCTCGTCGGTGTACCGGTTCACCGAGACCACCGAGGAGGAGGCCATTCAGGGCATCAAGGACGGAAAATACGACGGCGCCATGGTGTTCCCGCCGGATTACATCTCGAAAATCTTCGACACCGGAACGCCGGAGCCCGCAAAATTTTACGAGCCCCCGACCATGAACAGCCTGGACCAGGGGCTGATGGAGGGTCTGATCGAGGTGGGATGCGGCCTGATCTCCGTCTCCTCGTCGTACGTTCTCGGCGGTCTGGAGGTGGCGGCGGACTACGGCCTTTCGAACCAGCAGCTCACCGATCTGCAGAACGAGATGGAATTGTATATGGCGGCCCGCGTCATCAACCGCGAGGACACCTTTGTCAAGGCGGACGCCTCCGACACGGGCGGGCAGACCCTGTTCCAGTACTATTTCTGTGCCGGCGTCGTGATGCTTCTGATGCTCGGCGGCGTGGCGTGCGGAACGCTCTTAAAGGGCGATGCGCGCTCCCTGGAGGACCAGCTTGCGATGCACGGGATCAAGTCCCCGCAGCTTGCGCTGGCCCGGTATCTCGCCGTATTGCTCTTGTTCTTCATCTTCTACACCACCGTGTTCCTCGGACTGTATGTCACATGGCTTGCAAAGCCCGACACGATGGAGAAGTATTTTGCGATCACGAAATTCGCAGAGCTCCGCAAATGGTATCTGGCGGGTCTTCCGCTTCTTACGGTGGCGGCTGCTCTGGTTCTGTTGGTGTACACATTTTCCGCCAATCAGATCGGCGGTATCCTTCTGTTGTTCCTGCTCACGGCTCTCATGGGATACGCTTCGGGCTGCATCGTGCCGTCGGCGTACCTGCCCAAGGCCGTGCGCCACGTCGGAAGATACCTCCCGACCTTTACGATGCTTAAGGTTTCGGTGGGCGGACTGCGGCAGAAGGTTGATTGGGTGAACACGGCTCTCCTTTTGGGGGAGGCGCTTGTTGCCTGGCTTGTGACGGTGGGGATCATGTCCCTGAATCGATGGAGGGAACAGCGGTGACGGATTTGAATCGACAATCGAACCTATCGCCGCGGGACGGATTTGCAACGCCGGAGGAGCTCTCCGTGAGCACCATCACGGGGGCGGACAAGGCGAAGGGCGCGGTGAAGCGCTTCTTTACTTGGATCCTTTTGACGGCGAAGCGGTTTTTGAAGAAGCCGTCCTTTGTGCTTATCTTCCTTATGCTGCCTGCGGTGCTTCTTCTCTACCGCGCGCTGATCACGGCGGACGACGGAAAGCTGCACGTGGCGGTGTATTTTGAGCAGAAAGACGAGTTTGCGAAGACGTATCTCAAGGAGATTTCGGAAAATGTCCCCGAGCTCTTCGTCTTCTACGAGTGCACGGAGGAAGAGGACCTGTACAGCGATGTGGCGTCAGGCCGCGCTGAGTGCGGGTACTGCTTCGACAAGGATCTGGCGGAAAAGCTGCTGACCGACGAGTGGCAGGGGCTGATCACGGCGGTCGTGTCGGACCAGACCGTGTACGGTGAGTTCGTCAACGAGATTGCGTACATCAAGCTGATCCGGATCCTCGGCAAGGACCTGATCTTAGAGTATCTCACGACCCGCAGCGGCGTCGTGACGGACCGGGCCTCGGCGGAGGCGAAGCTTCGGAAGAAGTTCGGCGACGAGATGGCCAACAGCAAGCTTGTGGACTACGTCACCACCGCGACGAAGGATGGGGAACTCTTCATCGAGGAAAAGAAACACGATGCCATCAGCGTTTTGAAGAAACCGATCCGGGGCACCATCGCCATCTTTGTGCTTTTGGCCGGCCTTGCGGGTCTGGTGTTCTGGTATCAGGATGACGCCGAGGGACGGTTCCGCGTCATGGCGAGGGAGCGCAGGCCTCTGATCTCCTTTGCATCGATCCTGCTGCCGACGGCCATGGCCGGCATTGTGGGCCTTGTGTGCCTTGGCATCAGCGGTCTGTGGACAGTCACGGGGCGGGAGCTTGTCTCGATGCTTTTGTACGTGCTTCTCATCACCGGGCTTTGCAACATTTTACGGTTCCTGATCCCGTCGGTGCACGCGGTCTGCGCGATGATCCCGATCCTTGTGCTGATCAGCTATCTGTGCTGCCCGATCCTTCTGGATATCGGACAGACGATGCCCGTGATCCGCTTTGTCCGTGCGGTCCTTGCACCGCAGTACTATCTGCGGATCTTCAACGGCAGGACCATCTGGGTGTTGGCTGCGTCAACCGCCGCTCTTTTGGGGGTGTCGGCGTTACTGTCCATTCCGGAGAGAAACCGGTGATCCGGTATTGGGATCCCGTCGGGGAAGGGTAAGAAACTATATTTGTGTTTGGGGGAACAGCGAATAGAGGAAAAAACAACACGAAGGAACCGACCATGAAGGCTTTATTACGAACCATACGCAATTACTTGTTCTACTGCGGGACCAGCCCGGATGAATACAACAAGATCCGGAAGGATACGTATGTCTCGAATTTTGTTGTGTGGCGGATCCTCCATTTCTTCATGGCTGCGGTTTTCGCGGCGCTGTGCCTCACGGCGCTGGCCAACGACCTCCTCCGGTCCAACATCGTCATCTATCTGGCCGCCTTTGTGTATTCCGCTTCGGTGATCGTCTTTTTCTTTGTTTTGCGTAAAGATTCGCCCTTCGCGCAGGTGATCATCTATCTGTCGATCTTCCTGCTCTTTCTGTTCGGCTGCTTTATCTCGAAAAATAACCCGGTGGCACCGGCGACAACCTTTATCGCCCTGCTGCTGATCACGCCGATGTTCATCATCGACCGGCCGTTCTTCATGGCGCTCGAGCTGAGCGCGGCGTCGGTGGTGTTCCTCACCTGGATGAGGTATGTGAAGCCGTACGATATCTGGATGGTTGACGTGATCAACGTGATCATCTTTACTATCGTAGGCATTTTCTTAAGCATCATAGCCAACGCCGTCCGCATTCGGGAGTTCGTCCTGACGAGAAAGATCAATATCCAAAAGGATACCGATGAGCTGACAGGCCTTAGGAACAAGGGCGCTCTAACCAGGGAGATCAACGCGTTTCTCGCGGACAGCGCCACGTCGAAGGGCATCCTGTTCGTGCTGGACGTGGACCGCTTCAAATCCATCAATGACACCTTCGGGCACGATGTCGGCGACAGCGTCATCGAGCAGCTCGGCGCCGTTCTTCGGAAAATGTTCACCGATAGCGAGATCGTAGGTCGGTTCGGCGGTGACGAGTTCGTCATTTTCCGAAAAGATACCAACGATC
Organism: Lachnospiraceae bacterium; assembly: GCA_017962105.1. Lineage (GTDB taxonomy): Bacteria > Bacillota > Clostridia > Lachnospirales > Lachnospiraceae > ISDg. The sequence goes on along the minus strand of JAGCVY010000004.1, from coordinate 4,287 downwards.
GCGACACCGCCTTCCGCATAGCGGCGGACATCCTCGCGGGCGCCTCGGAAGGGGTTGCGCTGCCGGAGACCGGGCAGAGGGTCGGAGCAAGCATCGGCATTGCGCTGTACAGCGGCGCAGAAACAGGCTACTCGGAATTGTTCAAGAAGGCTGACACCGCGCTGTACCGGGCAAAAAACGACCCGGAGAGCAGCGTGTGCGTGTACGAGTGAAACGGCGTGTATTACAGCGAATAATACGAACCGGATTTTCCGTGACCGGGATGTGGGGACAACCGCATCCGGCGGGGGAATCCGGTTCTTTTTCTTTGCATTTGCATGGGGTTTATGGTAAAATAAAGCGATTATGGGATATTGTTCCCTGCGCCCGGCGGACTAAGGCCGGAGCATGTGATCACGGGAGGGTGCCGCAGATGATCGGTCCGGTCGGAACAGCGGAAAAAGAGCGTCTCACGACGCGGCTCGGCCGCGAGCGGTACCTGCGACGGCGTCCGGCGGGATTCGGCGAGGATACGGATGTTTCCGAACGGATCGCGATCGCCGCGGAAGCCGACAGGAAGCTTTGCACCGCAACCGGGACGATGGCGGGCACGGATTTCCGGATCGCCGCGATGGCGGTGAGAAGAGCCGAAGCAGCTCTGGCCGCGATCGGACGGCAGGCAGCGGCGATGACACTGCTTCTGAGCGTGCCCGAGGAGATGCCGGAGGCGGACATCCGGGAGTACCTGCGGCCGGCGTACGAGGCAGCGGCTTTTGAGGACGTGACTGTTGTCCGGGAGAGACGCGGGGATGTGCTTGCCCATGTGAGCGCCAGCGGCGAACCGGCGAGGAATGCCGTGACGACGGAAACCGAGACGGCGGGAGATGTCGCGAAGGCAGATGTTTCCGATGCGACAGGTCAAGCGGCTACAGACGCCGACGCAGTCAATACGGCAGAACCGACATGGTACATCGTGATGGCGGGAACTGCGGGAATCGAAGGAACACTTCTGTTGTATGAGGCGAACCGGGGAACGATGGAAGCGCGGTACCCGAAGCATTTTCTGGAGGATGCGGAGGAACTGCCGAAGCAGGCGGCGACAGTGGAGACAATCTGCGCCGGTCTTGCCTGTGGCGCGGCAGCGGCAATTCCCGGCGGTGACGGAGGAGTGTACGGAGCTCTTTGGAAGCTCGGTGAAAAGCTGAAGTGCGGCATGCGGGTGGATTTGCCGGCGATACCGATCGTCCAGATCACCATAGAAGTTTGTGAAGTGACGGACATCGATCCCTACCAGATCCCGACCGGAGGAAGTGTGCTCTTCGTGACAGCGGAGCCGGAGAGGTTGATGAAGGCGCTACAGGGGGATGATTCAGAGATGCTGCAGAAGGCAGAGACGGCCGTCATCGGATATCTTACGAAGGAAGCCGCCAGGATCATAGAAAACCGGGGAGAAGAACGGTATCTGGAACCCTATCGCGGGGGAGCCTAAAGCAGCGATACAAAGGTTGTAAATCACAGACGCGTCGAAGGAATACTATCGGATAGATTAAAGGAGGATATAAACATGGCAGTGGACATGAGAATCTTGGAGAGTCTGGATCAAAACGCAAAATTAACGGTGCAGGAGCTCGCCGTCATGCTCGGCGAGAGCGAGGAGACCGTAGCGGCATCCATCAAGGAGATGGAGGAGGACCGTGTGATCTGCGGTTATCCTACGCTGATCGATTGGGATAAGACCGACCGCCAGCTCGTCACGGCGATGATCGAGGTCAAGGTGACGCCCCAGAGAGGCCAGGGCTTCGACAAGATCGCAGAGCGGATCTACCAGTTCGAGGAGGTTGATGCCGTGTTTCTTATGTCCGGCGGATTTGACCTGTGCGTGATGATCCACGGCAAGACGCTGCAGAGCGTTGCGGAATTTGTGTCGAGCAAACTCTCTCCGATGGATTCGGTGCTCTCAACGTCGACACATTTTGTGCTGAAGAAATACAAGGAGCACGGACTTCCGCTCGTGAACAAGATTGAAGATGAAAGGATGCTGATCACGCCATGAGAAATCCGTTAAATCCTGCTGTTGAGGGGATCAAACCCTCGGGCATCCGCAAATTTTTCGACATCGTCACGGAGATGAAGGGTGCCATCAGTCTGGGTGTCGGCGAACCTGATTTTGCGACGCCGTGGCACATCCGCGAGGAGGGCATCTACTCCCTTGAGAAGGCGCGCACGCACTATACGTCGAACGCGGGTCTTGTGGAGTTGCGCAACGAGATCAGTGCGTATGTAAACCGGCACTACGGCGTTTTGTATGAGCCGAAGGGAGAGATCCTCGTGACGGTGGGCGGCAGCGAGGCGATCGATCTTGCAATCCGCGCCATGGTCTGCCCGGGCGATGAGGTCATCATCCCGGAGCCGTGTTACGTGAGTTACGAGCCGTGCGTCATCCTGACACAGGGCGTGCCTGTGAAAATCCCGCTTCAGGAGAAAAATGAATTCCGCCTGACGGCGCAGGAACTTCGCGACGCGATCACCGAGAAGACGAAACTTCTCGTGCTCCCGTTCCCGAACAATCCGACCGGCGCCATCATGACGAAGGAAGACCTCGAGGCCATCGCGGAGGTGTGCATCGAGAAGGATATCGTCGTTGTCTCGGATGAGATCTACAGCGAACTTACCTACGGTACGAAGCATGTGTCCGTCGCATCTCTGCCCGGCATGTGCGAGCGCACGATCCTGATCAACGGATTTTCCAAGGGCCACGCCATGACCGGCTGGAGACTCGGCTATGCGTGCGGACCGAAGGAGATCATTTCCCAGATGACGAAGATCCACCAGTTTGCCATCATGTGCGCGCCGACGGCGAGCCAGTACGCGGCTGTGGATGCTCTCAAAAACGGTGATGAGGACGTCGCGATGATGCGCGACGCTTACGATAAAAGAAGACGCTACGTGCTGCACGAGCTGCGCGACATGGGCCTTACCTGCTTTGAGCCGTTCGGTGCATTTTACGTGTTCCCGTGCATCGCGGAGTTCGGTATGAGCAGCGAGGAGTTCGCGACGAAACTGCTGCAGGAGGAGAAGGTCGCGATCGTACCGGGCACGGCGTTCGGCGACAGCGGCGAAGGCTTCCTGCGCATCTCCTACGCGTATTCGCTCGAGAACCTCAAGGAGGCGCTGGGACGTCTGCGCCGGTTCGTCACGAAGCTGCGCGCGGAGAAATAACAACATGATCAACATTGTTTTACACCAGCCGGAGATCCCGCAGAACACCGGCAACATCGGGCGCACCTGCGTGGCGACGGGGATGCGGCTGCATCTGATCAAGCCTCTCGGGTTTTCGCTCGATGAAAAGCAGTTAAAGCGCGCAGGGCTCGATTACTGGCCGAACCTCGATGTGAAGGTGTACGAGGATTACGAGGATTTTCTGGCGAGAAATCCAGGTGCGAAGATCTACTATGCGACCACGAAGGGCCATCTTGCCTATACACAGGTAAGCTACGAGCCGGGCTGCTACATCATGTTCGGCCGTGAGAGCGCAGGAATTCCCGAGGAGATCCTGCGGGAGCACGAGGACACATGCGTGCGGATCCCGATGATCGGCGAGACGCGCTCACTGAACCTCAGCAACGCCGTGGCGATCGTGGCCTACGAAGCACTTCGGCAACTCGATTTCGAAGGCATGAAAATGAAGGGGGAGCTGCACCGTCTGACCTGGAGCAGGTAGACGGATGGATAAGCGAAAACCTGTTTTGTCCAAAAAGCAGACTTTTTAGACTATTTTTCGAAAAATGTCTGCCTCTGTCCGATCAAATTGCAACACGACAAGCATAAAATGCAGACTAAATGTCTGTTAAAGCAAATAAGTCTGCTGGTTCGGGTCAGAATTCTGCGCACAAAGGGAAGTGCAGGCAGACTATTATGGGCAGAGAGATTATAAGTCTGCTTTTTGACAGATTTCCGAATCAGCGACTGCCTCGCAAAGGCAGCACTACGGGCAATCAACCCCTTTGAAAAGGAGATATCATGAACGAAAGGGCGGTTCGCGTACTGGAGTTTGACAAGATACGCGAAATGTTACTGCATTACGCCGGCTCAACGCTCGGCCGGGCGATGGCGGGGAAGATACAGCCCGCCGACAATATAGAAGAAGCGGATCTGCTGCAACGCGAGGCGGAGGACGCCACGAGACGGATCGACAAGAAGGGAAGCCTTTCCTTCGGCGGGATCAGCGACATCGGCGAGAGCCTTGTGAGACTGCAGCACGGCGGCTGCCTGACAGCCCCGGAACTGCTGCGCGTCGGATCGATACTC
>JAGCVY010000021.1 GCA_017962105.1 Lachnospiraceae bacterium | reverse complement strand
GGATCATACTCGATGGTCTTTACAACCGCCGGTACGTCATCTTTCTTTCTCTTAAAATCGATAACTCTGTACAGTCTTCTGGAACCGCCGCCGATGTGACGAACGGTGATCTTGCCCTGGCTGTTGCGGCCGGCCGACTTCTTCAGCGACACACACAGCGACTTCTCAGGCTTGCTGCAGGTGATTTCTGCGAAATCAGAGCAGGTCATGTTTCTTCTCGAAGGTGTATACGGAGTGTATTTCTTAATTCCCATGTTGATTACTCCTTTCGTTCAACGCTTTACAGACCTGTGAAGAGTTCAATCTCTGCACTGTCTGCGGTCAACTGTACGATCGCCTTCTTCTTCTCGGCGGTCTTGCCGGAAACGATGCCGCCCGCGGAATTGCGTCTGCGGGTCTTGCCGCCCAGGTTCATCGTGTTGACGGAAGCGACCTTTGCGCCTGCGAACATCTTCTCGACTGCTTCCTTAATCTGGCTCTTGGTAGCATCGGGATTTACGTTAAATGCGTACTTCTTGTCAGCCATTGCATTCATGCTCTTCTCGGTTACCACCGGGCGGAGAATGATGTCATAGTATTTCAAATCAGCCATTATGCGTACACCTCCTCGATCTTCGCAACGGCGTCCTTCGTGATAACGAGGTTGTTATACTTGAGAATGTCGTATACGTTGATGGCGTTGGATGTCACCGTGCGCACACCTTCAAGGTTTCTTGCGGAAAGGATTACGTTGTCATCCTTCTCGCCGATAACGATCAGCGCCTTGTCTACTTTCAGGCCGTCAAGGACAGCCTTGATCTGCTTCGTCTTGATGCCGTCGAATGCAAGATCCTCCATAACGAAAATCTTCTCCTCGGCAACTCTGGAGGAAAGCGCGGACTTGATAGCGCCTGCCTTCTCCTTCTTGTTCATCGAAACGGAATAGTCACGGGGCTTCGGAGCGAATACCACGCCGCCGCCTGTCCACTGAGGAGCGCGGATGGAACCCTGTCTTGCACGACCGGTACCCTTCTGTCTCCAAGGCTTGATTCCGCCGCCGCTGACTTCCGAACGGGTCTTTGCACTCTGCGTTCCCTGACGCTTGTTGGCAAGCTGCGCAACAACCGCGAGATGCATGAGATGCTCGTTGATCTCTACACCGAACACGCTGTCGTTAAGCTCGATGGAACCTACTGCAGCGCCTTCTTTATTGTAAGTTTTTACTTCTGCCATGATGTTGATCCTCCTTTCTCAAGATTACTTCGCGCTCTTAACGGTCTCCTTGAGGATGATCAGGCCCTTCTTAGCACCGGGCACCGCACCCTTAACAAGGATCATGTTGTTCTCGACATCCACACGTACAACCTCGAGATTCTGAACCGTCACGCGCACATGACCCATCTGACCTGCCATATGCTTTCCTTTGAATACACGAGACGGCGAGGCGCTCGAACCGTTGGAACCCGCATGTCTGTGATACTTGGAGCCGTGCTTCATCGGTCCGCGGGAGAGGCCGTGACGCTTGATCGCGCCTGCGTAACCCTTACCTTTGCTGATACCGACAGCATCAACCTTATCACCGTTTGCGAAGATGTCCGCCTTAATCTCCTGACCTACTTCATAGGAAGCAGCGTCCTCAAAACGGAACTCCTTGAGATACTTCTTGTTTGCAACACCGGCCTTTGCAAAATGTCCCTTTACCGGCTTGTTGACCAGCTTCTCGCGGATATCGCCGAAGCCGACCTGAACTGCATCGTAGCCTTCCCTGTCCACAGTCTTCTTCTGAACGACCGTGCAAGGACCTGCCTGAAGCACCGTTACGGGAACGAATGCACCGTTCTCATCGAAGATCTGCGTCATTCCGACTTTCGTAGCCAAAATAGCTTTCTTCATTGTAATTACCTCCTGTTTCATTCACAGCGGACCCCCTGAGGGGTCATTCTAAAATAACAAGATGATTTATTTGTCGATCATCTTGATGCCGATGTAAACACCGGCAGGCATCTCAAGACCCGACAAAGCATCAACCGTCTTCTGAGCCGGTGCAATGATGTCGATCAGTCTCTTATGAGTTCTCTGCTCGAACTGCTCACGGGAATCCTTGTACTTGTGAGTAGCTCTAAGGATCGTGATGACCTCTTTCTTGGTCGGCAACGGCACGGGACCGCTGACTTTGCTGCCGGTCTTCTTCGCCGTGTCCACGATCTTGGCTGCGGAAGCATCGATCAATTGATGCTCGTAAGCCTTCAGTGTGATTCTCATTACCTTTGTTGCCATAAAAATAGCCGCCTCCTTTTCGCACTTAATTGCAGTACGACAAGCGGTGACTGTACACGCTTCCGTGTGTTTCCTGCATCCCGGTAAAAACAGCCAAGCAAACTGCTTGGCTCCTGTTACCAATCTGCGTTGTTGCGCACGTGTTATCTGCCTTAGGCAGAACCCCATTGGTACAGTGACTTGTCGCCAGTTTCATGAACTTGACATTGCTCCACGGAATAACCTGCCACGAGGGCAGCAACCTCACGCTTCATCGCTATCATAGTCACAACAGTGTGGATTATACGACAAGTGTGCGCAAAATGCAAGAAGAATTTTTCGTTTTTTCAAAATATTTTTCGAAGGATCGTTATTTCCAGTACTCCGCGAACTTTTCCTGCCATTCATCGGGCAGTTTTCGGCCGGAAAGCTTCTGTTCCTTCGCGGTGTTCTTGTCTCCCTCGAACCCGGAGGTCAGATAGACAGCGTCCTTATACAGAAACAATTCCATCGTTACCTTATATATAAGACCGTCCTCCGTGAACCCGAAGATCTCTCTGCGGTTGCTGTAGTCCATGATGAAACTCTTGTCCGGCACGGAGATCTCCTCGGCACTGTCCGGAAGGCTTCGGAGCATCTCCGCCTCCTCCGGCGTCAGTTCCTTCGACTCATACGGATCATGCTTTGCGTTGACGATATGAAGATTCGGAAAATAAGCCTCGCCCTTCATGGCTTCCCGCACTTCCGCCGCGTTGACGCCGATGCCGGTCCGCATATAGAGGCGGCCGGTGTTGTCGATCAGGTACTTCCCTTCGGTGTCGCCGAGCACGCGGAACAGCTTGGCGATCGTGATAACCCCCATGGATTTGATGATCCCGACCTGCTCGCCGCGTCCCGCTCCCGCCACGGAGAGAATCTTCGACCCGACATAGGTTTCCGCCGTGATATCGTTGATCAGCTCGTACTTGTTCCCGTCCATCTCCAGCGCTTTGATGCCGTCGGTATACTTCGCTTTCGACCCGGAGTCGTTTCCTCTGGAAAAGAGAAAAAAGCCGATTGCCGCAAGCATCAGCAGAAGCAGAAAATACGGCGCGAGCCGCAGCAGTGTCTTCTCCATCGGTTTTCCTCCTTATCCGTTAGCGCGGATCCGCTCCGCGCGTTATTTCTGCCAGCGGGCCGCCGCTCCGCAGGGAAGCACCAGTCCGGTGTTTGTCACCGGCAGTCCGATCTCGTCCGCCGTAACGGTTCCTCCCACCTTCGGGGTCAGCACAAGCCCGAGGATATATGCCATCATTGCGGGCTGCAAGCCCGTGGTGTAGGAATTGACCAAAAAGAACAGCGGATCATCCGAGAGCAATCCTGCGGTCAGCTCCACAAGATCGTAGATGCTGTCCTCGATCACCCAGGTCTCGCCCTTCGGTCCGCGGCCGTACGACGGCGGGTCCATGATCACCGCATCGTACCGGTTGCCGCGCCGCAGTTCCCGCTCGACAAATTTCCGGCAGTCGTCCACAAGCCAGCGGATCGGCGCCTCGGAAAGGCCGCTGACTGCGGCATTTTCCTTCGCCCAGTTCACCATTCCCTTGGACGCGTCCACGTGGGTCACCTGTGCGCCCGCCAGGGCCGCCGCAAGGGTCGCGCCGCCGGTGTAGGCAAAGAGGTTGAGGACGCGCACCGGTTCCTTCTTCCGGGATATCCTCTCCCGGATCAGCCCCGAGAACCAGTCCCAGTTGACGGCCTGCTCCGGAAACAGCCCCGTGTGCTTGAAGGAAAACGGCTGGAGGCGGAACGACAGTCCCTTGTATCCGATCTGCCACAACTGCGGCAGATCAAAGAACTCCCACTCACCGCCGCCGCTCTTGCTGCGGTGATACCATGCGTTCGGCCTGCGCCAGCCGGGATGCTTCCGCTCCGATTTCCACAACACCTGGGGATCGGGACGGACGAGGAGATACTTCCCCCATCGCTCCAGTTTCTCGCGGTCCCCGGTGTCAATCACCTCATAGTCTGTCCAATCCTTCGCAATCCACATATTGCCGCCCTTTCCACACGTCAACGCATCGCCTTTTTTGTACGGCGATATCCCCTGTTGCGTTTCGCGCTTTCCTATTATAAAGCATAACCCCGACTCCCGCAACTGCTGTTTTTTCGCAGAGAGTTTCGGACACCACTTTGTGTATGATAATTCTTGACGAAGGCGGGGAAATGTAATAGAATGACTTTGTAGGCGCGGATGACCGTGCACAATTTAGATTTTGGAGGATATTGGAAATGGGTATTTTGTCCAGATTCAAGGATATCATGGCTGCCAACATTAACGCCATGTTGGATAAGATGGAAGATCCGGAGAAGATGATCGACCAGTGCCTGCGCAACCTCAACTCCGACCTTGCAAAGGTTAAGTCCGAGACCGCGGGTGTTATGGCTCAGGAGAAAGCGTGCAAACGTGATCTTACCGCCTGCGAGAGTGAAATCGCCAAGATGCAGAACTATGCGATCAAGGCTTTGGAAGCCGGCAACGAAGAGGATGCGAAGAAGTTCCTTGCCGAGAAGGCAAAGCTTACCGCGAAGCTCGCCGGTCTTCAGGACAACTACACGGTTGCCGCTGAGAACGCACAGAAGATGCGCGATATGCATGCGAAGCTGACGCACGATATCGAGGAACTCGAGAGCCGCCGCGAGATGATCAAGTCGAAGATCGCCGTTGCAAACGCTCAGGAGAAGATCAACAAGATGACCTCCGACGTTTCCGGAGCAAACGATTCCATCGCAAGCTTCGAGCGTCTTGAGCAGCTTGCCAACAAGAAGCTTGACAAGGCTCAGGCTGAGGCAGAGCTCAACGCACAGCGCCCCGGCAGCACGATCCGCGACCTCACGGCCAAGTACGAGCAGAGCCCGGATGTCGACAAGGAGCTGGAGGCCCTCAAGGCAAGCCTCGGTATGACGACTTCGGAGCCCACCCCTGCTGCAACCGAGTAATTCGAAGAATCGGGACATTCGTCCCCGGACATCGAAATGAAAACAATACAAGCGGTGTGGTTCGCCACACCGCTTGATTCTTTTAACCGACAGTCTGCCCTCCCGGGCATTCGAAAGGAGTTCCCATGCAGCCCGAAACACTGATGCTCTACAAGCTGATCGTTCTCTACATTCTGGACCGGGTCGATTTTCCCATGACCAACGCCCAGCTTGCAACCTTCATCACCGACCGGCAGTACACAAACTACTTCAACGTTCAACAGGTGCTTGCGGATCTGGTTGACGACGGCTATATCACCCTGGAGCAGAAACGCAACGCCGCGTTCTACCGGATCACGCCGGACGGCCATGAGGCACTCTCCTTCTTTTACAAGAACATTTCCCGCAACATCCGCGACGACATCGACATGTACTTGAGCGAACAGCAGTATTCCCTTCGCGAGGAATCGTCCAACGTGGCGGACTACTACGAGGCGCGGAAAGGCGAGTACACGGTGGAGCTCAAGGTTCTGGAGCGCGACGCCGCGGTGATCGAGATCCATCTCACCGTCCCGTCCCGCGACAATGCCGAGACCATCTGCCGTAACTGGCGTCAGAAAAATGCAGACATTTATGCCTACGTGCTGAACTCCCTGCTCGGCGACAAGGAAACCGATCCCGCAGAGCAGTAAAACGGACAAGAAACAACACACCCCGAAGCCATTTGATGGTTTCGGGGGTTTTCTTTTCGTTGCCGGTCAGTAAGTGTTATCAATCGGTAACCACAGCCATCTGCTCTTCCGCCGCCGGTTGTTCATCCGCTGTCGGCTCCTCTTCCGCTGCCGCTTTCGGAGCAAGGGTCGATTCCATGAGACCCCAGATCTCTGCAATCCCCTGCTTGGTCAGCGCGGAGCACGGCATCAGGATATCGTCCGCACTCATTCCGAGCGAACGGCGGATCATGGCCAGCTGCTTCGAAATCTGGCTTCGGTTGATCTTATCGAGCTTCGTGGCGATCACCGCCGGCTGGAGCCCGCGGTCGACGATCCATGCATACATCGCCTTGTCATTATCCGACGGCTCATGACGGATGTCCACCAGAAGGAAAATCCTGCGAAGCTGCTTGCTCGTCACAAGGTACCGCTCGATCATGCGGCCCCATTTTGCGACGAGCTCCTTCGTCACCTTCGCATATCCGTACCCCGGAAGATCGACGAAATACAGCGCCTCATTGAGCAGGTAGAAATTGATGGTCTGCGTCTTACCGGGCTGGGAAGATGTCCTTGCCAGCGCCCTGCGGCCGGTAAGCGCGTTGATCAGAGAGGATTTGCCGACATTGGAACGCCCCGCAAAGGCGAATTCCGGCAGCACGTTCACCGGCAGCTTGCTGGTGATCCCGCACACGGTCTGCAATTCCGCTTTGTTTACGTTCACTTCTTTACTATTGCCTCCCGGAGTACTTCCTCCATTGTCTTCACCGGTATGATCTCCATTCCCTCGGTCACTTCCTCGGGAATATCCGCCAGGGACTCTTTGTTGGCGAGAGGGATCAGGACCTTGCGGACTCCTACCCCCTTCGCAGCGAGAAGCTTCTCACGAAGACCGCCGATGGGCAGCACGCGGCCGCGGAGCGTGATCTCTCCGGTCATCGCCACATCCGCCGCGACAGGATTTCCGGTGATCGCCGAATACACTGCCGTCGCCATCGTGATGCCTGCTGAAGGACCGTCCTTCGGGACCGCGCCCTCCGGAATGTGGATGTTGATGATGTTGCGGTCGAAAAATCCGTCCGGCACCTTGTCACCCAGGAACGCCCGGATGTAATTGATGCCCGTGATGGCGGATTCCCGCATCACGTTTCCGATATTGCCGGTGAGGGATAATTTTCCTTCGCCGGGCAGAAGGCTGACTTCGATTTCCATCGTTGTGCCGCCGACAGCCGTCCATGCAAGTCCCCTTGCGAGACCCACCGCCGATCTTCCGATGGGATCCTCCGGCATATAGCGGTGCCGGCCGAGATACTCTGTGAGGTTCTTTCCGGTGATGCTTGCCTTCCCCGGTTTTTCCCCCTTCGCTTCCGCCTCGACGATCGAAAGAACCGCCTTGCGGCAGATCTTGCCGATCATTCTCTCCAGCTCGCGGACGCCGGCTTCTCTCGTGTAATACTCGATAATATCGTCGATCGCCTTGCCGGTCCACCCGATCTGAGAGGACGAAAGGCCGTGGCGTTTCATCTGCTTGGGAATCAGATGTTCCTTTGCGATATGATGCTTTTCCGTCTTGAGATACGTGTTGATCTCAAGGATTTCCATACGGTCCAAAAGCGGTCTCGGGATGGTCTCCGTGGTGTTGGCCGTCGCGATAAACATGACGCGGCTCAGATCCACCGGGATCTCGATATAGTGGTCGACAAAACGGCTGTTCTGCGCGCTGTCCAACACCTCCAGAAGTGCGGAGGAAGGATCGCCCTTGTAGTCGCTCCCGAGTTTGTCAACCTCGTCGAGGAGCATCAGGGGATTGGCGGTCCCCGCCTGGATCATTCCCTGCATGATACGCCCCGGAAGGGATGCAACATAGGTTCTGCGGTGACCGCGGATCTCCGCCTCATCGCTCACGCCGCCGAGGCAGACGCGGACGTATTTGCGGTTCATGGCCTCCGCAATGCTCTTCGCGATGGAGGTCTTGCCGGTTCCCGGAGGTCCCACCAGACAGAGGATCGGCGAATCCGCCTGACGCGCATGCATATGCACCGCCAGATACTCGGTCACACGCTCCTTGACATCCTTGAGTCCGTAGTGGTCGCGCTCCAGTATATTCTTGGCAAGCAAAAGATCGGCGTTGTCCTCGCTGACATGGTCCCACGGCACCGACAGAAGCGTCTCAATGTAATCGCGGCTTGTGGCACTCTCGCTGGAGTTGCTGCCGAGAGTGGAAAACCTGCGGATCTCCTTCCGGATCGCTTCCTTTACGGAGTCCGAGGCTTCGAGTTTCTCCAGGCGTTCCAGAAACTCCGACCCGTCACGGTCGCTGTTCTCGCCGAGTTCCGAGCGGATGACCTTCATCTGCTCGCGTAAAATGTAGTCCCTCTGATTCTTGTCCAGTTCCTCCTGGACCTTATCCTTGAGCTGCTTGCGGATGCGCATGATCTCAAGCTCATTGGCAAGGATGGTCGAGAGCATCTGATACTGCTCGAGATTGCTTCCGGCCTCCAGAAGTCCCTGACGGAGATCCACCGGGATCGGCAGCAGGATCATCGCCTGATTTACCAGACGGTCCAGATCACGGATTCCCTGCAGTCTCTTGAACACTTCCTCCGGGAGCCGCTTGTCGGCAACCTCCGCGAACTGCTCGATCATATCCTGCAGGGCGCGGTACAAAGCCTCCTGCTCCACCCTGCGGATCGGCAGGATATCCATGGGCATCTCCTCGACTTCGCCGTACAGAACGCCTCCGTTTTTGCGAAGGTCAACCAGCGAGCCGCGGCTTAAGCCGCACACAAACGCTCTCATGGAACCGTTGGGCGCCTTCATGATCTGGCGGATATCGGCGATGCTTCCCATCTCATGGTAATCCGACCGTGTAACGGACATTGTCTCATCCTGCGGATCGACACGAAGGATCAGGAACAGCTTCTCATGCCGGAGCATCGCTTCCTTCACGGCTTCCACCACCGGACCTTCGGGCAGGTCGATGGCCGCGACCATCTCGGTGAAAATGACCTTGTTGCTCTGGGGAATGACCAGCATGCGTTTGGACTTGGTCTGCTCCCGCTCGTCAAACGAATCCTGCAGCATGTCGAACATATCCTCATCGCCCTGCATGCTGCGGATCGGTTTTCCGTTGTTTTTCTCGTTGTTTGGCATGTTACCTCCAAGGACAGAACGGGCGGGCAGCATCGCTCCCCGCCGTTATTTCAATTCATTTACTTACGCGCCCGGATTCTGCTCCTGTGCGAACTCCTCTTCGGACTCCTGCTCCCCAGCTGCCGTGGCATCCCGGATCAGGACAGGTTCCTCGGTGCCCTGCGCCGCCTCTCTTGTAATGATGCAGCGTACGACATCCTTCTCGGACGGGATCCGGTACATGGTATTCATCATGATGGATTCCAGGATCGCACGCAATCCGCGCGCACCGGTCTTCCGCTCCTCGGATTTCCGTGCAACCTCGCGAAGCGCATCCTCCTCAAACTCCAGCGCAACGCCGTCGAGTTCGAACAGTTTGGCATACTGCTTGGTAAGGGCGTTCTTCGGCTCGCTCAGGATGCGGACCAGATCGTCCTCCGTCAGCATGTCCAGCGACACCGTCACGGGAACACGGCCGACAAACTCGGGGATCAATCCGAATTTGACAAGGTCCTGAGGCAGCACCTGCCGGAACACCTCGCCGATATTCTTCTCATCCGCCGGGGTATCCAGCACCGCGTTAAATCCGATCTGCTTCTGTCCGATCCGGCTCTCGATGATCTTCTCCAGCCCGTCAAAGGCACCGCCGCAGATAAAGAGGATGTTCGTGGTATCGATGTGGAACATCTCCTGCTGAGGATGTTTTCTTCCTCCCTGCGGGGGAACACTTGCTTCCGTGCCCTCGAGAATCTTCAAAAGAGCCTGCTGGACGCCTTCGCCGGAAACGTCGCGGGTGATGGAGACATTTTCCGACTTCTTGGAAATCTTATCAATCTCGTCAATGTATACGATACCGTACTGCGCCTTCTCGATGTCGTAATCCGCTGCCACGATGAGTTTCAGCAGGATGTTCTCCACATCCTCGCCGACATAACCGGCCTCGGTCAGCGTCGTCGCATCGGCGATCGCAAACGGCACGCTCAGCTTCTTCGCAAGGTTCTGCGCAAGATACGTCTTGCCCGAACCGGTCGGTCCGATCATCAGGATGTTGCTCTTCTGGAGCTCGACATCGGACGTTCCGCCGGACAGAATTCTCTTGTAATGGTTGTACACCGCCACGGAGAGCATGCGCTTGGCTTCCTCCTGGCCGATGACATACTGATCGAGGAATTCCTTCATCTCCTTCGGCGGGACAAGGTTGATGTTCCCGGCCGACTCCGGAGCGGAGTAACTGCCCGGATCAAAGTCCTCATACATGAGATCATAGCACTGATCTATACAGCGGTCGCAGATATACACATTCTCGGACGGGGAACCGATGAGCTTGCTCACTTCCTTCTCCGCGCGCCCGCAGAACGCACATCTGCGGATTCTGCCGCCAGTAGTTTTTGCCATGGTAACCTCCCTCAGCGACTGACGATAACCTTGTCAATCAGACCGTAGTCCTTCGCCTCTTCCGCAGTCATCCAGTTGTCGCGTTCCGTGTCCGCAGCAACCGTATCGAACGGTTTGTCGCAGTTCTCGGCAAGCATACGGTTCAGTTTCTCCTTCGTCTGCAGGATGTGCTTCGCTGCAATCTCAATCTCGGTGGCCTGACCCTGCACACCGCCCAGAGGCTGATGGATCATGATCTCCGCGTTGGGGAGCGCATAGCGCTTGCCCTTGGTGCCGCCCGCCAACAGGAACGCACCCATGCTGGCCGCCATGCCGATGCAGATCGTGGACACATCGCACTTGATGTAGCGCATGGTGTCGTAGATCGCAAGGCCTGCGGTTACCGAGCCGCCGGGGCTGTTGATGTACAGGCAGATGTCCTTGCCCGGGTCCTCCGACTCCAGGAACAAAAGCTGTGCCACCACAAGGCTTGCCGTAACCTCATTCACTTCCTCGCCGAGGAAAATGATGCGGTCCTTCAGCAAACGGGAATAGATATCATACGAACGCTCACCCCTGCTGGACTGTTCAATGACATAAGGAACTAAACTCATAAAAACCCTCTCTTTCAAAAAATGGCCCGACCGGACGTAGTCGGGCCACTGTCTTTTCGGAAAATACCGTTCCGGCAGGCCTTACGCTTCCTTGGCGTTGTCGGTAAGAACCGTGATCGCCTTCTGAACCGCAAGATCCTCCGTCAGCTGCTTCAGCTCCTCCTCGCCGAAGACTTCCTTCACCTTCTCAAGCTCCATGGAGTACTGGTCAGCCATCTTCTGAAGCTCGGCGTCGATCTCCTCCTGGGAAACCTCGATGTTCTCCGCCTTGGAGATTGCCTCGAGAACAAGTCTCGTCTCGATGCGGTTCTTCGCCTGCGGCTTGAGCTGCTCGATATATTTCTCTGCGGTGAGACCCGTGTACTGGAAGTACTGTCCGATGTTCATGCCCTGCATCTGGAGACGCTGTGCAAACTCTTCGCCGAGCTGGCGGGCCGTCGACTCGATCATAGCCTCCGGGATGTCCATGGCGGCATTCTCGATCGCCTTCTTGACAAGCTCGTTCTCGCGCTCGGTCTTAGCCTCAGCTTCCTTCTTCTCGCAGATCTGCTTGGAAATGCTCTCGCGGTACTCCGCAAGCGTATCGTAATCGGAAACCTCGGAAGCGAACTCATCGTCGAGCTCCGGAAGCTCCTTCGCCGTGATCTTGTTGATCTTGCACTTGAAGACTGCGGCCTTGCCGGCAAGCTCCTTTGCATGGTACTCCTCGGGGAACGTCACCTCGACATCGCACTCCTCGCCGAGTTTCTTGCCGATGAGCCCCTCCTCGAATCCGGGGATAAAGCTGTGGGAGCCGATGACAAGCGGATGGTTCTCACCCTTGCCGCCCTCGAACGCAACTCCGTCAACGAAGCCCTCGTAATCGATGGTTGCGGTATCGCCTTCCTCTACGGCGCGATCCTCAATGTTGATCTCCTTGGCGTTCTTCTCCTGCTCCTTCTTGATCTCCGCATCGATTTCCTCGTCGGTAGCGGCAATCTCCTGCTTCGCAACCTCGAGTCCCTTGTACTCGCCGAGAGTAACCTCCGGCTTCTTGGCAACCGTAGCGGTGAAAATGAAAGGCTTGTCTCCGCCGATCTGTGTTACGTCAATCTCCGGTCTCGAAACGATCTCGAAACCGCAGTCCTTCGCAGCTTCCTCGTAAGCGTCCGGAATGATCAGATTGGCGGCTTCCTCGTAAAACATCTCCTTGCCGTACATCTTCACAACCATCGCATACGGAGCCTTACCCTTGCGGAAACCCTGAATGTTGATCTTGTTCTTATTCTTTTCGTAGGCCTTCTTCACTGCCTCCTCGAACTGTTCCGGGGACGCCTCGATGACAAGTTTCATCATGTTCTTGCCCAAATCTTCAACCTGAAAACCCATTGCGGTATATCCTCCTTACCTTTCGGTACGTTCTTATTGGAATTTCTTGATTAGAATTCAACGAGACTAAAGTATAACACAAGGTTTTATGCAAATCAAGAAAATCTTGCGGAAATCACGAAATCAAGTGAGTGAAATCCTCCGGTGCCATGGGTCCGCTCAGGAGTTTCCGCTTCATCGCCTCGACGCGGCTTGCCAGCTCCGGATGCTGCTTCACGTAATTGGCGGGCAGGTCGCGGGACTGCAGGGTGCATTTGGCGAGATAGCTGTCGATATCCACGACGAATCCGATCTCCTGAAGCGCAGTCAAAACCTCCATCACGGAGTTGATGTTCGCGTCGCTGACGCCGTCGGGGATCACCAGTTCGATCCGGTCGGCCGGCACGTTGTAGCGCTGCAGCAGGAAGTTGATGCGGTTGACAAAATCCGCATTGAACATATACTGCCACGAACTTCCGAGGGAGATGACCGGGGGGTTGACGCCGTTCTCCAGCCACTCGCGCACGAGCCGGAAGGTCTCCTTGTGAACGTAGTAATCCAGTTCGGTGATAAACCCGTTCTCCTCGAAGATCGGAAGGAAGGAACCCGGTTCCAGCACCTGCCCCTCCGAGGTGATCCAGCGCACCAGCGCCTCGGCGCCGACGATCTTGTCCGTCACCGGATCGCGCTTGGGCTGGAAGAACACCTTGAACTCGCGGTTGGTGAGGGCGTCGCGCATCGAGTTCTCGACAAATGCGCGGAAGCTGTTCTTCTGTTCCGTGTCGCCGGCCTCGTAGTTGACCGCGATGGTCGCAATGCTGTTCATGCTGCCCACGGCCTTGCGGGCACGGTTGGCCTTCTCAATGGCCGCGGACACCGTATCCTCCTTGTTCTGGAAGCGGTACAGTCCGCACCACACGTTGAGCTGCAGGTCCGGATAGAGCCGGAGGACTGCGGTATGGGCACTCTGGAGCACCATCTCCACGCGGGCCTGAGTGCGCTCGCGGTCTTCGTAGTCAAGCATCATCACGAAATCCGCGCCGGTGATACGGGCGAGCAGTTCGTCGGTCCGGAGCATTGCGGACACCGAGGAAGCGAACACCCGCAGGATCTCATTGCACACCTGATAGCCCCAGACCTCGTTCAGATCGTGGAACTGCGGAAAGCTGAAGTATGCCATACAGCGGCTTGCCCTCGGATGTTCCGAGACATACCGGATGGCGTCGGTCTCGAACTTCTCCGCGGTGAGCTGTCCCGTGAGCGCATCCTTGGAACGCACACGCTCCACAAACTCCGTGACGTCGGACCAGCAGACAAGGCACTGCTGCTCGTCGTCCTCGCCGGTCACCCGGGATGCCGTCGTGCTGATCCAGCGTTTCTGCTTGGTGTAGTAAGTCTCGGTGGTATGAACCTTGTCGCGTTCGCCCAGGGCGGCAACCGGACAGTTCTGGCAGATGGAGTTCCTGCCCATGATCGCCGAATAGCAGTGTTCGCCGGAATGCGCCAGCGGGTACTGACGTCCCGTGTAGTCGCCGACGTACACCAGCTCCATCGTCTCCGGGATCACCGCATAGCTGGTGATCTGCTGGTTTTCGATGATGGCGTGGGTGTATTTGAGTTCATCGGCGAGCATCTCCTTCGTTCTCGCCCGCTCGATGTAGATTGCCAAAAGTTTCGAGAGATTGATGAGGACATCCTGCTCCTCCTTGCTCCAGCTGCGGTCCGCCTCCTTCTCAAAGCAGATGCAGGCGAAGGTCTCGTCGTTATCGATGATAACGTACTGGAACAGCGAGGAATTCCCGTACAGGCCGCGGATTTCCTCCGGCATGACAATACCCAGCTGCGCCGTGTTCAGGGACAGGAACAGCCGGTCGTTCGCAAATCTGGCGCGGATGGATTCATAGTTCTCCCGGATAACCCGGTCAAACTGCGGATAATACGGATTCTTCTCCGACTCCCAGTCGTAGCGGACCTTGGCAAGCTGTTTCCGCACGTCGTACTGGATCGTATAGATCCTGCGGTACTTGTAATACTTTCCGATCTCCTCGAAGATCTGCACAACCTCCTCGGCACCCGTGCCGCTGCCGGCAAGCATGTCAAAGGTTTTGTTGACGATATACTTCTCCACAGGGCCGTACTTGGAGCTCTGCTGCGCCGCCACGACCTTCTGCGCCTCGGTCTTCTGCGGAGGCGGCGTTGTCTCCTTCTTCGGACGGTACTGCTGATGAAGGCTTAACGCCTCCTCGTACATGGTGCACACGGACGCCGGATTCTTCTTCGTCTCGCCCAGTGCGATGGTCGCCTTCCGGTACAGGCTCGTGTAGTCCCTGCCGTCCAGCGGGAAAATGGAAACGCCCATGCTTACGCGGAGCGTATTTTCCTTCTTCAGCTCGATCCTCTCCGCTGCCTTCGCGACCGCGCGCGCAACGGAATAGACGTCCGCCGGCCCCTTGACGCCGGTCTTGATCATCACAAACTCGTCGTCCTCGATCCTTGCCATCGCATCCCCGTCCAAAAAGACGGACTGCAGTCCCTTCGCCAGTTTCTCCAGGACGTAGTCGCCGTAGGCGTGGCCCCATTCGGAGGTGATCCCCGTGAAATCATCGATGTCCAAAACGTACAGGGCAAACCGCTCCTTCTCCGAGCCCGAGCGGATGATATCGTCGAGCCGCTCCTGCAGGGAAAGCTGGGTGTACAGCCCCGTCACCGGATCGGTCTCCGACTCGCGGATGACAACATTTTCCGCTTCCTTCTCATCGTTGACGTTGAGGGTCCGGCCGACGACCTTCACCGGGGCGCCGTTGTCGGCGTACACGGTGTAGCCCTCATAGCGCAGCCAGATGCGGGTCTTCTCGTCCACATAGGCGCGAAGATCATAGGAAAATGCCTCGTCCCCGTGTTCCATACTGTCGCACAGCGACGCGAACACATCGGCGTCCTCCTTCACGATCAGGCCGCTCTCGCCCATCGTCTGCCGGAAGTTCGGGATGCGCAGCCGGTCGTCCGGCGACATTCCCTCAACCCGGCGGCTCTGCACCAGCTCGCCCGTGGCGATAACATACTCCCACAGCCCGCACTGGACCATACCGCTGATGATGCGGTACTTCGCCTTCTGCTGTTCCAGTTCCTGCTCCAATTCCCGAATTCGTTCCTGATCCGTTCTCCCCGTTTCTCTGCTCTCTTCCATACCTTCCTCCAGGTAATCCGGTGTCCCGCACCTGTATTTTCACAGCCGCCCGCGCAGACGGCTGTCACTGTTCCTCTTCCGCGCCGTTTGAACGGCGCTCCCCGGTACCGCAACCCCTTACGGTATCCGTTCTTTATTCCGGCATCTGGATTGCCGCCGCCACGCGATCCGCCTCGGCGGGATTAAGCGCCCGCAGCAGTGCGAGTGCAAACTCGTTGGAAACTCCCATTCCCTTGCCGGTGATGATATTTCCGTCCACGGTGACCGACTCGCCGGTGGGCGTCGCGCCGATCAGCTTGTCCTCAAACCCCGGATAGCATGTCGCCCGCTTGCCGCGCAGCAGCTGATGGATCCCGAGAACGCTCGGCGCTGCACAGATGGCGCCGATCCATTTGCCGGCTGCGGCGTACTCCGCAAGGACCTCCGCCAGCCCGTCATGTACCGACAGGGCCTTCGTTCCCGCTCCGCCGCCGGGAAGCACGATCATATCGCCGTCCGTGATGGGTCCCCCGCTGATCTCATCCGGGTCGAACAGCCGGTTCACGGTAAACTCGATCCCGTGGGATCCCCGGATCATCCACTGACCCGTCACCGAGACCATGACCACGTCCTGTCCTCCTCTTCGTAAAATGTCGACCGCGGTAAGCGCTTCGGTTTCCTCCACGCCGTCCGCGAAAATCACATAAACCTTTGCCATAACACACCTCCCGCCGGCGTCATCTCACGCGCGCACGCGCGCGACTCCGTGTAGTAAAAGAAATTATAGCACACCAAAGTGGGAAAAACAACCGAACACGGGCAAAGAAGATAGAAAAGTCCATTGTCGTTTTTCAGGAATTCAAGATAGACGATTGTTATTTCCCCCGGAATAAGGTATTCTGTAGGATAAGCGGAACGGAAGCGGTCGCACCTCTGCTGTCGGATTTCCGGCGCACCGGCGAACTGCCATCCGCAGAAGGAGGAAACAGCGTGATTAAAAAGAAACTGACGATCAAAACGAAGAAACAAGGGGCTGTGATCAACAAGGAAATTTACGGACATTTTTCGGAGCATCTGGGACGTTGCATCTACAACGGCCTGTTTGTCTCGAAGGATTCGCCCATTCCGAACCATGAGGGCATGCGTGACGACGTGGTGACGGCACTGCGGGATATGGGGATCCCGGTGCTGCGCTGGCCCGGCGGATGCTTCGCTGACGAGTACCACTGGAAGAACGGCATCGGCAGCAAGGAAGAGCGAGCAACCATGATCAACACCAACTGGGGCGGCGTGACCGAGGACAACAGCTTCGGTACCCACGAGTTTTTGGAACTGTGCCGCCAGCTGGAGTGCGAGCCGTACATCTGCGGCAATGTGGGAAGCGGCACGGTGCGTGAGCTCTCCGAGTGGGTCGAGTACATGACCTCCTCCAACGTCTCCCCGATGACCGACCTTCGCAAGAAGAACGGCCGCGAGGAGCCGTGGAAGCTGAAGTATCTCGGCATCGGCCACGAGAACTGGGGCTGCGGCGGCAACATGACGCCGGAGTATTACGCCAGCGAGTTCCGCCGCTACTCTTCCTTCGCGAAGAACTACGGCGACAACCGCCTCTACCGCATCGCATGCGGTCCCAACGGGGATGACTACAACTGGACGGAAACGTTCATGAAGATGCTCAATCCCATGCTCACGGACGCCATTGCCCTTCACTACTATACCATCTGCCACGGCGACTGGAACAACAAGGGACCGGCCACGGGCTTTACCAACGAGGACTATTACTCCACCATTTTCCACACCCTCCGCATCGAGGGCATCATCGACAAGCATCTTGCCATCATGGACCGATACGACCCCGACCACAGGATCGGTCTCGTCGTTGACGAGTGGGGCTGCTGGTACAACGTCGAGCCCGGTACGAACCCCGGCTTCCTCTATCAGCAAAACACCATGCGCGACGCCATCGATGCAGCCATGAACTTAAACATCTTCAACAACCGCGCCGACCGCATCCCGATGGCCAACATCGCCCAGGTGGTCAACGTTCTGCAGTCCGTAGTTCTCACGGAAGGCCCGAAGATGATCAAGACACCGACCTACTACGTGTTCTCGATGTACAAGCCGCATCAGGGTTCTACGCTTATAGAGTCCAAGCTTGAGGACACCTTCGTGAAGCACGAGGGCGGGGATTTCGCGGAAGTCAGCGTATCGGCATCCGTGAAGGGCAACTCCCTCACCGTAACCCTTGCCAACGCAAGCCTTGAGAACGCTTACCGTCTGGATTCGACGCTGGATGCCGCTTACGCCTGCTGGACCGGCCGCATCCTCACCGACAACGTGCGCGCCTTCAACTCCTTCGACAACCCGAATGAAGTCACCGACGCCGCGTTCCGCGACTGCGTCCTTGAGGACAAGAAGTTTACGGTTACGCTTCCTCCGTGCAGCGTTGTCACGCTGACCTTTACGAAGTGATGGGCACGCCGCGTATCCCGTGCAAGCGATGCATGATTGCAGGCCTCCGCGAGGAGGAAGTACTGCTCCGCCTCTCCGACTACATCGACGCAATCGAACCGGACAAGCGGGCCCCGCAGGAGCGCTACCAAGCGCGCCTCGCTGTCTGCGAAACCTGTGAGCAGCTGTCCGGCGGCATGTGCCGCGAATGCGGATGCTTCGTACTCTACCGTGCCGCGATTGCCGGAAACGACTGTCCGGGCATTCCGGACCGCTGGAGCGAGGCCGGGGCGTAAACCGCCTGCAGGAAAACAAACCAAAAAGAGCTGTCGCCGTTTCTTTCGGCAGGCAGCTCTTTCTTGTTGTCACTTTTACATCCAACTCCCGCATCATCGCTCCGAAAGCGGCACGTACACGCGCTCCTCGGACACGCTCTTATAGGCCGGGCGGATAATCTTGCCCGCGTTGATCAGCTCCTCCATGCGGTGAGCGCTCCACCCTGCGATGCGCGCGATGGCGAAAATCGGCGTGTACAGGTCCTCGGGAAGCCCTAACATCTGGTACGCAAAGCCGCTGAAGAAGTCCACGTTGGCGCTGACGCCCTTGTACATCTTCCGCTCGTTTGCGATAATCTTCGGAGCAAGCTCCTCGACCTTCGCATACAAGGCAAATTCATCCTCTCTCCCCTTCTCCACCGAAAGCTTCTCCACGAAACTCCGGAACAACACGGCGCGGGGGTCGGAAACCGAGTAGATGGCGTGGCCGATGCCGTAGATAAGGCCTGCCCGGTCAAACGCCTCCTTGTGAAGAAGCGCCTTAAGATACGTGCCGACCTCCTCATCGTCGGTCCAGTCGTTCACGTTCTCCTTCATGTCGGCAAACATCTGCACAACCTTCCGGTTTGCGCCGCCGTGCTTCGGTCCCTTCAGAGAACCGAGCGCCGCTGCAATCGCCGAGTAGGTGTCCGTCCCGGAGGACGTCACGACGTGGGTTGTGAACGTCGAGTTGTTACCGCCGCCGTGCTCTGCGTGAAGAATCAGCGCAGCATCCAAAACCTTGGCCTCCAGCTCCGTGTAACGGCTGTCCGCCCGCAGCATGTGGAGAATATTCTCCGCCATGGAAAGCCCGGCCTCGGCTTGTGGATAATCAAATCCCCTGATTTGTTGTAGTATTGGTAAGCCATGTAACCGTAGACCGAAATCATCGGGAACATGGAGATCAGCTGAAGGCACTGCCGCAACACATTCGGAAGCGATGTGTTGTCTGCGTCGGTATCATAGGAATACAGCGTGAGCACGCATTTGGAGAGCATATTCATCATGTCCGAACTCGGTTTCTTCATGATGACATCGCGAACAAAGCTCGAGGGAAGCGAGCGATACTTCGAAAGTACCTTGCAAAATTCCTCAAGCTCCTTCTTCGTCGGGAGCTGCCCGAACAGCAAAAGATACACCGTCTCCTCAAAGCCGAACCGGCCGTCCGCCCGGGCGCCGCGAATCAGCTCCTCCACGTTGTATCCGCGGTAAAACAGTGTGCCTTCGCAGGGCACACTCTCCCCGTCCACGGACTTCGTGGCGCGAATCTCCGAAATCTCCGTAAGGCCCGTCAAAACGCCCTTACCGTTTAAGTCGCGAAGGCCGCGCTTGACATCGTAGCGCTCGTAGAGCAACGGATCGATATTGCTGTTGCTCTCGCAAAGCGCTGTGTACTGCAGAATCTCATTTGTGATTGCCGAATAATCAATCTTCTTCCCCGCCATGTACGGTACCTCCTCCACAAGTATTCACCCTTATCGGTTTAACACAAAAGTATTGTAACTATGATACACTATGGAAAGCGGCACTGTCAATCGGAAAATGCCCTCCCGCCACGCATTGACATTTTCCGTAAGCAATGATACAATGACCGCGTTGCGAAGGCACCTGTGGTGGAATTGGCAGACACGCCGGATTTAGGTTCCGGTCCGCAAGGGTGCAGGTTCAAGTCCTGTCAGGTGCATTTGACGAAGAAACGCCGCGTGAAAACACGCGGTTTTTTTCATGCAAAAAACGGCAGGGACAACGCCCTGCCGCTTTTGTTATGCATTGGTAAAAATGCTAGAACCGTCCGCCGCCGCCGCTGTGGGAGTGGCCGCCGGAGGAGGTGTGAATACTGCTTCCGCCGCCGCCCGAACGGGTCTCCGTGGGAATCGGCGTGCGGGTTACATTCGAGTAGAGGAACATATCCGAAGAGTTCGCCAGATTAAACGTGCTCTTATCGATATATTCCGTCGCCTCGGTACGGATAACCGCCGTATTCATGCTTGCACGAAGTTTCGAAGCATATCCCTTGCCAAACAGAAGTCCGACAAGCGCTTCGATAATCGCCAGAACCGAGAACGTC
>JAGCVY010000003.1 GCA_017962105.1 Lachnospiraceae bacterium | reverse complement strand
CCTCAGGAATGATCCACGCGGCCGTATAACCGTGCATAAGCCGTACATTCCACCAACCCCGGGGTGCATTTCCCGCGGAAAATGCCACCTCAGGTTGCGCGCGTCAACATTATTTCATCGCCATGGAAGCGTATAACGTGACCCACTTATTGGCCTCTCCGACATCTCCCGCCTTAAACGCGGGAACACTCTTCGAAGCGGTCAGGATGTATCGTCCGTTCTCCAAACGGTGCCGGTTCAGCACCTCATATCCTGCCTGCATCGCCTCCGACTCCGGCGCAACTCCCAAAGCTCTCAGCGCATAGACGATCATGTGCGCGCCGATCTTGATCGGATCCGGCGGATAAAACGTCCCGAGCATCACATCCACCATCGGAGTTTTCATATCATCTGTGCGATAGAAGATATTTCGCTTCGTAAAATACTGCGCCAGCGCGCTCTCACATTCCTGCGGATATCCCTGCAAATGCAACTCCGCTGCCAGCAGAAGGTATTCCACCGTCAATCTCGCGCAGCTCTTGTGCGGTTTTCTCGGGTCGTTGATCTTTTTATTCGTGCTGATGCAGCCGAACCCGCCGTCTTCCTTGATCAGCCGCAGGACACTGTCGACCTCGCTCTTCACAACATTTTCCGAATAATATCCAAGCTTTACCAGGTTCCGAAGAAGGAGCGGTTCCCCGCACAACATCTTAAACCCGGTGCTCTCGATCAACGCGAAAACGTCCTCGTCGATATCCTGTCCGATATCGTCACGGGTCAATCCCCACTCGGCAAAACTCATGATCGCATCATACTTATCCAAGGGCTTGTCCTTCTTAAGTTTCCTGAGCCCGCGCTCATAGATCTTGCTCTGCAGCAGTGCCTGCTTACACGCAACAACCTGCTCGTCATCGTCCGGCAAACCGACATACTCCTTGAGCGCCCGCAGGCGCACCTCCGGATTGGTTTCTTCCAGCAGCCATTCCCTAATCGTCTGTTCCATAGCATCCTCCATTTTCCGAATACTCCGATGCCTTCGCCCCCTGCTCCAATACTCCGGTTCTCCGATAAACTGATCCATGGCATACACAACCTGGCCGTTATCGGGATAGTCATACCTTTACTTTGCTCAGTCGCATCGGGATTTCTTTCCAGAAATCTTCAAGGTTTACCCCTGATGCGATTACCTCTCTTCGCTTCTTTGCAAAATCTTCTACAGCTTCCGTCGAATCAAACAGCCCATACTGATTCAGCCGTAATTCCGGCGCGTCGCCGACAAAATCTGTCCGTAAATACGAATAGCCTACCGTTCCGATGCAATCGAAACCATACACTTCCTCAATTTCGACTTCGTCATCTACGACAAATCCTTGTTCCGGTGTCTCCGCCAGAAGAACTACCGCTTCAATACCGTTCCTGCGGCAGCATTCCGCGTACCGCACGGCATAATCGAGGTCAGGCGCTATTTCCTGCATTTCATAGACAGTAAACCACCGCTCATCGGCCTCCTCCGTCAATTGCATCGCTGTCTCATCCTCCGATCTCACAAGCGGCCAGGCATCGTAGGAAAAGCAGTTGTAATCGCGAACCGAAACTACAATATACCCGTTTTTGAACAATTCCATCAGTCCCACTCCTTTCCATAACATTATATCATATTCTTACTTTGCGATCGAAGCCAATTTCTCTTTTACGGCCTTGAAACGCTTGCTCTTGCGCACCGGATCATACCGCTCCGGATCCAGATACGGCAGATAATACCATGCCAGATTATGCGGCACCGACGGATCCGCGCAGCGACCCTTCTCAACATGCTGCAGCATCTTCTCGAGGCAGTCCAGCGTCTCCTCCTTTTTGTTCATTGCCACATAATATGTTGCCATATACCGATATAGCATCGCCATGGGTCCTTCCAATGCTGCAGCCTTATCCGGCTCTACCATTCCGCTTACTTTCTCACAGAACTTCACCATACATTCGAAGTAACTTAACTTCGTGTCCCAGTTTTCCTGTTCATTCGGAAGAGTAAACGCCACATAGTCGCGGAGAACATTTACGGTATGTCGTATCAGAGACAAAATGCAGTCCTCGATCTCCTCCTTCTTCTGGATCGTCCCGTTGAAGCAATCCGTAATGAAGATCTCTCTGCAGGAATCAAGGCTTGGAAGCATTGACACAACCTCGTCATAGCCCTGTTCATCCTTCCACGCTTCCTTGTAGAGAACGGCCAGCTCCTTCACACATGTGAATCGGAAGTCATAATCGTCCGACTGTTTGATCATGTCGCGAAGCATCTTCTCTGCCTCCCGCAGGCTGGCCTGGTCCGGGGTTTCCTCCCACATCTCCGAGCAGAGTGCCCTGGCCAAAGCAAGACGGATCTTCATATCGCTTGGGAATTCTGCATGATACTCCCGTAACAAGTTGAAGGCAGTAGGATTATACCCGCATTCCTCGATATGACTGATCGTGGAATAGATCTCCTCTCTTCTGGCCTCCCGCTCCGAAAGCTTAACGCCAAGAAGCTCGTCCACACTGATCCCGAAGAAGCCGGCCAGCTCCGGAAGGTACTCGATTGCAGGATACCCCGTTCCCGATTCCCACCGGCTGATCGCCTGCGGCGTAACCCCGATGCTTTCCGCCAGTTTTTCCTGTGTCACACTTTTTTGGTTTCTTAACTTTTTAATATTTTCGCCTATTGTTATCATCATGTTATCACGCCCCTGTCTGTAATCGTATTTTCCGTTGTCTGTAAGCTTACACTCAGAAT
>JAGCVY010000020.1 GCA_017962105.1 Lachnospiraceae bacterium | reverse complement strand
TTTTCCTCCTCAACGGCGTTAATCTTCCGAAGCGTCACGAAGAACAGAACACTCGTAACGCCGGCGCCCACCGCCGCCTCCGTGATCGCCAGATCCGGCGATTCCAGAAAAATCCATATGATGGACATGACCAGACTGTAGGACATAAAGATGACTACGGAAACCAAGAGGCTTTTCGCGCAGCTCACACCGATCGCACAAACCACAAGGAATCCGAGAAGCAGCAACAGGATGATTTTCGTCATGTCCGGCCGCCTTTCCGCTCCGTCTCCTCGACTTCGCAATTGTCTTTAAAGCGGTCGCTGATCTCGACCTCCATCCCTGCCAGAAGGTGACTGGATACCGGGCTTGCAAACCAGAAGAACAAAATGATCAGCCCCAGTTTCAGGGAGTCAAAACAAAAACCTCGCAGCACGATCAACCCGAGAAGGACCATAAGGATCCCGAGGGTATCGGTGATAGCCGCGGCATGCATTCGATTCATGGCAAACTTGAATTTGAAAAGGCCGAAAGCCGCGATCACGGCGATCACGAGTCCGCAGATGATGCAAAGGCTTCCGACGATGAAACGGATCCACTCGATCATGAGTCGCCTCCTTTCCGGATGTCAACACGGGCATCCGCCGGAGAGACGTCTTCCGACGACGGAACTGTGCTCATCACGGCAGACGTTTCCATCTGCTGCGCCTCGGCTGCCTCACGGGATTTCTCCTTTACGTGTTCACGGTGAACCCCGAGATAGACACGGGTCAGCACGACCACGGCAAGAAAGCTGATCATGGCATAGATCAGCGCGACGTCCAGCAGATAACTTTCATTCTGCCATAGGGAAAGAATACAGATGATCATGATCGTGAGCGTACCGAGCATGTTAACGGCAACGATACGGTCCGCGATCTCCGGACCCCGGATCGCCCGGATCAAGCCGGCAAACATGATCAGGATCAGCACAAGAATGGCTCCGCCATACAGGAACTCAGAGGCTTCCGCAATCGTCATACCGCGCCTCCGTTCCCGGCGGGATCGCCGTCCGCCTGCTGTTCTTCGAGGATCATATGAATGAACACGCTGTCCTCCGTGCCCTCCGCGATATCACGGTCAAGCGCGTGCACCAAAAAGCGACCGTCTTCCGAAAGATCGACGGTTATCGTGCCCGGAGTCAGTGTGATGGAATTCGCCAGGATAACGCGGGAGCTACTCTTCTTGATGTCCGTCCGGAAGGAGAACAATACCGGTTCCGGTTCGTATTTCGCGGAAACGATAAGACGAAGGACTTCAAAATTGGCTTTGATGATCTCCCGCAGGAGAATGATCACATAACGCACAACCCACGTAAACTTTGAGAGAAGCCGGAATTCCGAACGAATGGTATAGTTCATAAACCGGCTGAAGAAAAGAACAAGAGGCACGCAGAGAGCGAGACCGATTCCAAGGACCTCCCATGTAAGGCGGCCGTTCAGAATAATCCAGATGACCAAAAACAATAGGAACATGCTTGCCTCCCGCCCGCAGATAACTGCGAGGAAAATTCAAAAGCATTGTATCACGCACAGGGGAAAATATCAAGAAATAAAGGAGGTTTCCGATTGCTCGGAAACCTCCTTTGGTTTCTACTCTTCAGTTTTCAAGAAACTAATGCAATTAAGCACGAGCCTTCTTGGTAACAACAACTGCGCCGAGTGCAAGAAGAGCGATGCCTGCGAACAGAACAACCGTCATGGTATCAGCAGTCTTCGGAGCATCTCCGCCCTTGCCGTCGCCCTGAGCGTCGCCGCCCTGACCGTCAGCCTTGCCGTCGCCGCCGTCTGCAGCAGCAGGAGTCTTAAGGACAACCTTACGGGTGAAGAAACCGTTGTAAAGGTTAACCTTGATCTCTCCGGTGGAAGCCTTCTTGAGCTCATCACACTTGTACGTAATAGTTACCACATCGCCCTTAACCGGAACCTTCTCGATCTTGTACTCGAACTCGCCGTCAACAGCCCAGTCGGGAGTAAAGGAAATGCCGCCAACGCCCCAGCCCGGGGTCCACTCTTCTTCAACAGGATCGAAAGGAGTGGTCTCACCGGTCTCGTAGTTGGTAACACGCTCGCTGGTAAACTCAGCGGTGATGATCAACTCAGATCCTTCGGGAGCTTCCGTAATAGCCTTGGTGTAATCACCATTGCCATCACCAAGCACGGTCTCATCGGCAAGCGCAGTGCCGAGAACCATTACCATTGCAAGAGCAACAGCAAGAATAGTTGCCAATAACTTTCTCATGAAAAGTTACCTCCTTAATGTGAATTCACAACTACAGGTATTGTAACAAAAATGTTACATTTTTACTATCATCAAAATGCACAAGAAATGCCTTTGCTTTTGTGCACTTTTGATACAAATGAAGTGTTTTTCTCGGCATTATTCACATAAAATGCCTTATCCTCTGTTATTTCCGGTTCTTCTGAAGGAAATCCGGGATCTTGATGCCGCCCGCAGCGTTCTCCGAGGAAGCCGGCTTGTTATAGGTCGGTGCCGCGTAGGTCGGCTGTTCCGTCACGGTGGGTGCCGGCGTAGCGTAGTTCGGTCTCACCTGAGGAACCGGCTGCGGTGCTGCCGGAGATACCGGTGCTGCGGGTGCAGGTGCGGTACCGCGGTTGGTGTAACCCAAACCGGTGTATACGCTGCCCTGATTGGTCTTCTTCTGTGCGTAATTCTGACGGTTCGCGGAGCTCTGGGACATCGAGCTCGGATGCTCCTCAAGACCCGTAGCGATTACCGTGATACGGCACTGATCCGGGGAGGACTCATCGTAGATCGCACCGAAGATGATGTTGGCCTCTTCGCCTGCGAGCTCCTGAACATAAGTAGCGGCCTCGTTCACCTCGATCAGGCTGACAGCGCCTGCGATGTGGAGGATGACATGGGTAGCACCCTCGATGTTCGTCTCAAGAAGCGGAGACGTGGTAGCCTGCTTTACAGCCTCCATGCACTTGTCATCGCCGGAGCCGTAGCCGATACCGATATGGGCAACGCCCTTGTCCTTCATGACGGTCTCGACATCCGCGAAGTCAAGGTTGATCAACGCAGGAGCATTGATGAGATCCGTGATACCCTGAACACCCTGCTGCAGAACTTCATCCGCCTTGCGGAGTGCTTCCGGCATCGTCGTGCGGCGGTCTACGATCTCCAACAGACGATCATTCGGGATAACGATCAAAGTATCAACCGACTGACGCAGACGCTCGATGCCCGAGAGAGCATTGGCCATGCGCTGCTTTGCTTCAAAGCGGAACGGTTTCGTAACGATACCTACGGTAAGAACGCCCATCTCCTTCGCAACCTGAGCGATCACGGGAGCTGCACCGGTACCGGTACCGCCGCCCATACCGCAGGTTACGAACACCATGTCCGCGCCCTTGATGATCTGCGTAAGTTCTTCCTTGCTTTCCTCTGCAGCCTTCTCGCCGACATCCGGCTGGGAACCTGCGCCGAGGCCTTTCGTCAATTTCTCGCCTATCTGAATGCACTGAGGAGCCCTGCAATTCTTGAGGTGCTGCTTGTCGGTGTTGACACATACGAAATCAACGCCCACAATACCCTCTTCGATCATGCGGTTTACCGCGTTGTTGCCGGCGCCGCCGACACCGATAACCAGTATCTTTGCAGCCGCTTCGTTCTCTTCACCCTTGATTTCAACCAACGTTGTATCCTCCTTTTGCATAATATTCCTATTAGCCAACTTCTATGATATATTCAAACGCCCAAAATAGCAAGCGTTTTTTCCTTTTCCGGCGCAAAAAAGCGCTCATTTATACGGGTTTTTCCCTTATTTTCCGTCCGAATCGCCATCAGAGTTGCCGCCGTCGTCCGGATTTCCGTTTTCCTCCGGGATTTCCTCTCTCTCCCTTGCATAAAAATCATCGTCGCTCTGCATAACGCCTTCCATATTTATGTCGTATGCAACGTTCCGCCCGGTTTCCGCATTCCGTTCCCGAAGCTTCTTCTCCACCTCCGGGATCATGGCGATCTGCACGTCGTAAACCTTCCGGACGCCCAGAAAATACCGGTTTGCGCCGACGCTGATAGTGGCCGACTTGTTGGCGTCAAACGCGATCTCGTCGATATGGAAATTCTTGTCCTGCATCTGGAAGACGATGCTCATGATCACCTGGAACAATCCGTTGTCCTGAGTCTCAAACACCTGGTACATTGCCAGGTTGTTGTACTTCAGACCGGTGACCACGGGAAGATTTTCCGTGTTCGTCATTCTCGATGAGATGATCTCGCCGTCGCGGTTGAAATACAGATAGAACCCCATATCGTAAATACAGGCGATCGGCGGTTTCTCGTAGGCGGTGATCTGGATCTTGTTGTTCTCCCCGACCTCGACAGTTATCTTTTCGATGAACGGAAGGGTCTCCGCCTCATAGTATTTGTAATACCATTTGATCAGCAGGGAATACCGGTCGCGAAACCGGTCCTTGATCACATGGTCCCGAATCTCTTCCTTCGTGTATCTCTCGGAAAATCCGACGATGGTCACGCTGACATCCTTAGCCGGATCGATCAGGTACTTGAGATGCAGCTGATACCCGGCCACGATGAAAAAGGACAGGATCGGGAAAATGATAATCAATCGACGCAGAAATCTCGTGCTGCGCCTCTCAACAGGGATAACTGCCATGGCTGTCCGCTTTCGGATTTCCTTTCCTTTATTCTCTCGATGCAATCCCGCAGTTGGGACACAGCCGGCCGGCATGCGGGACAGGTACCGATTCCGGGGTTATTCGTCGGAATCCCGCCGGATCGGTTTCCCGAGTTCGACATCCATGCTGTATCTTCCCGAAGTATTCTGCGGTTCTGTCTGCTGCTGGCCCGCCGCCGGCTTCCGCTCTTCC
Source organism: Lachnospiraceae bacterium (assembly GCA_017962105.1). GTDB lineage: Bacteria > Bacillota > Clostridia > Lachnospirales > Lachnospiraceae > ISDg. The sequence goes on along the minus strand of JAGCVY010000020.1, from coordinate 23,168 downwards.
TGCCGTGAGGCGAGCAGCCGCTCTGCTGCGCTTGTTTTCCCGGTTTTCCGGGTCGTCTTCTTCCTGCTGCCGGATTTTTCGTTCTTTTTACGGCTTTCCTCGGCGTTGCGTGCGCTCCTGCGTCCGCTCTCGCCGCTTCCGAACAATCCGAACGGCCGTCTCTTCGGGCGTTTCCGGCCCGTGGGCTCATTTTTGACGGTCACAAGACCGCCCTCGCCGTACCCGTCGGTCTTTTGGTTCCGACGGTTCGCTCCCGCCGGCTCCAGGTACTCCAGAATGGCTATATTTTTACGCTCGCCGATATTGCGCGACACATTGAGGACAACGCCGCACTCCGCGCACAACACCAAAAGCGAGGAACCACCGTAACTGATAAACGGCAGCGTGACACCGGTGGACGGTATCGTACCGGTAACCACGGCCACATTGATGCAGACCTGCAGCCCGATATGGAGCATGACGCCGTAACACAACAGCGTGCCGTACAACTCCTGGGCGTTGATGGCGATGATGGCGATCCGCCACAGAAGGACCGCGAACAGGATCAGGATCGCTGCCCCGCCGACCAGCCCGAGCTCCTCAACGATACAGGCAAAGATCATATCGGTGTGAACCTCGGGGATATGCCCGAGTTTCTGGGCGCTCTGCCCGAACCCCTTGCCGAAAAGACCGCCGGAAGCAACGGCATACAAGCCCTGCTTAACCTGACCGTCATTGTCCTTATCATCCAGATGGATCCACTCATTGACACGGCGCATACGGAAGCCTCCGGAGGCCGCATCCTGGGTTTTCATGTATTGGACAAACAAAAATGCTCCCAGCAGCACTGCTGCCGCAAGTATCACAAACAGAAGCTTTTTCCTCGAGCAGACAAACAGAAGGCCTGCCGTGATCCCGATCAGCACGATAGCCGTCGTCATACTCTCCACGAGGGCAAGCACTGCGATAGCCCCCATTCCCGCAAGGAAAAAGATGGTGTCCCTCACCCTGTGCTGTCCGGTTACCACGCGGCAAAGCCAGTACGCGGCGATGACGATGACGAAGAGTTTCGCAAACTCGCCGGGCTGGATCTTAAATCCGCCCACCGCGATCCAACGGGATGCGCCGTTCACGGCACCGTTGGCGTCGGAACCGGTTTTTCCGAGGACGATAACCGCAGCCTGCGCCGCAGCGATCAGAAGATACGCTCCGACGATCAGAAGCGGCCATTTCCGTACCGGTGTCTCAATAGCGTACAGGCGGTAATCCACCAGCGAAAGAACGACCATCAACACGACGCCGACAACGGCATACAGGATCTGACGATCCGTGTAAAATGTGGCGCTGCCCTCGTATTTCGCGGCGTTGTAAGCACTGATACTGCTGATCATGATGATGCCGATGACGATCAGGACAATGACCATGAAGAGCAAGGTATAGTCATAGTACTTTTTCTGTTTTCCCGGATTTCGCCTGTTTTCCGTCGGTTCCATGCTCTCCCCTTTCGGCATATTTCAATTCGTTATCGTCGTAAAATGTTGCTTCCCGTCAGTCCCCGTCGGTAACATCACTCTTCTTGTCGCCGTCGGAATCCCCGGTATTTTCCGGAAGATCCTGAAGATCCGCCGTATTGATCTCGTCGGCGTCCGGGATGCCCGTGTACTCCACTCCGTAGTGGATCTCGCCGTCGGGATACACTCCGAGGTTCGGCAGGATCTCAGCGAGGATTTCGCTGGTGAGCTGTGTCTCCGGACGGCTGCTGTTGTATAATTTTTCGTCGTCGATCTGGTCGATGACAACATAGATGATATACTTCGGATTGTTGTACGGAACGCTTCCGATGAAGGATACTACGAACTGGTTCAGATCACGGATACCCTTCTTGGCGGTACCGGTCTTTCCGCCGACCTTATATCCTTCCGTCTGCGCCGGGCGGGCCGTACCGCTCTCGACGGTAAGCAGCGTCGCTTCCTGCATGAAGGCGGAGGTGTCGGCACTCACGGTCTTGCGGACCAGAAGGTTGTCGGATTCGTATACGGTGGCGCCGTCGGCATTCATGATCTGCCGCACGATATGCGGCTGGTAGTAGTATCCGCCGTTCACCAGCGACGCGTACGCCGCGGCAATCTGAACCATCGTAACGTTGAAGCCCTGACCGAAGCTCTGTGTCGCAAGCTCCAGATCGGAGTAATTGGTGTGCTTCATCATAACGCCCTGCGCTTCGCCGGGAAGATCGATCCCCGTCTTCTCTCCGAAGCCGAAATGCGTCTGGTACTGGTAGAAGAGCTTTGCCCCTTCCTTCTCCGCGATGGCGATCAATGCGGAGTTGCAGGACTTGGAGATGGATTCCTTGAGGGAAACCTCCACGTGGGTCGCATTGCAGCGGATCTTTGCGCCGCCGACCTCCGTAATTCCGTCGCACTTGTAATGGGAGTCCTTGGAGACGATCTTCTCCTCCAAAGCTGCGGCTACGGTAAAGCACTTGAAGGTGGAACCGGGCTCATAGGTGTCGCAGACGCAGAAATTTCTCCACATCTTGTTAAGGGCGTTCAGGCGCTCCTCGTCCGTCATCTCGACGTCATCCGCGGATTTTCCGTCAAGGAGAATGATATCCCTTGGGTTGTTCAGATCGTACGAGCGGTTGGAAACCATCGCCACGATCTCGCCGTTGGTGGCATCCATCACCAAAACGCCGATGTTGTTGCATGTGTACTGGTCCAGAAAAGCGTTCACATGCTTCTCGACCGCCTGCTGCGTGTACAGGTCAATGGTTGATACGACGGTGTCGCCCGGCACGGCTTCCCAGGTGTTTGTGATCAGATTCAGATCGACATCGTAGTAGCCGGAGACACGGCCGTCCGTACCGTTTAAGTATCTGTTGTACTCCTGTTCGATTCCCCAGCAGCCGACATTGCCGGCGTTGGTAAAACCAATGACATGCGAAGCTGCCGTTCCGTAGGGATACGTCCGCTCATATTCCGTCTCAAACCACACGCCCTTGATGAACTTGTGGTCCTCCGTCGACACGTCCGTCTGGAGGTTTTTAAACTCGGCGATCTTCTCGTAGGGCTGTTTGCGATAGAGGATGTAGTAGTTGCTGTTCTTCTGCTCCATCGCCGTGTCGAACTCTTCGTCCGTGGTGCCGAAGGCCTTTGCAAGCGCCTCCTTCGTGTATTTCATATAGGTTGCGCTGGATTTGATGACCTTCGGGTCAAGGATGACATTGTACGTCTTGCTGCTGTAGGCAAGCGCCACGCCGTTCCGATCCGTGATGGTCCCTCTCTGAAACGGGATCTTCGAGCCAACGGTGGAGTTGTATCCCTGATCCTGGATCGCATTCTGATATTCGGTTCCCTTCGCGATCTGCCAATATGCGATCCTTCCGATCAAAAACAACAGTACGGCCCCCATAATGCCTAACACAAGCAAAATGCGCCGCTGGTTGTTCTCACTGCTGTTGATGTATCGTACACCGATCTTCCTGCTCATAGTAGCCTACCTGTATTTCGTAATGTCGCCCGCAGGTGCATGCAAGGGATTCGTTATAACTCGCAGCACCGCCCGAATATACGCGGGAAAGGAGCAAGTCACTCTCGTGCTGCTCCTCCGCATTTTATTATCGCATCAATTTCTCCATCAGGCTTTCGAACACTGTCTGTTCCGGTTTCTCCGCCGCGGCAACGTCATCATACTGCCGTACGTAGCCTTCGCTTCTCACGTTGATGGTAATGACCTCGTTGTCTCTCGGAAATACCATTCCGTACTGTCCTACAGCCACCTCGTATACGCGGTTGAGATCCACGCTTCTCGCGATTTCCTGCTCCGCCTCATCATTCATTCTCACCAGATTGACGTACTCGTTGTTCAGGCGGGTCAGTTCGCGGTCCAGCTCAAGGCTCGCCGCGCGCACTCTCGACAGGCGGATGACTGCCACCGCGATCACCAGAAGACCGGCCATCAGCATCGCGCATGCCAAGAAGTCCATTCCCTTGCGGATGCCGATCAGCGGAGCTGCCTGCTCTGCCTGGCGTCTCACACGGACCGGACGTCTTTCTCTCTCCGGACGGTACGCGGGCTCTGCCGTCTGCCGTGCAAGGTTATCCGTGATAACGCTTTGTCTTCTCCGAAGTTCGCTCTCTGTTGTCTGTCTTCTCGTCGTCTTCATACGTCTTACCCCAACCCTTGTTCTTGCTCCGGCGGGCCTTACCAAGTACCTGCCGTCTCCTCATTTCTTTCAAAGATCCGAAGCTTCGCGCTTTTTGCTCTTCGGTTTCTCTCTGTCTCCTCTTCCGTCGGAAGGATCGGCTTTTTGGTGATCACGGTTCCGAGGGATTTTCTATGGCACATGCACACCGGAAACTCCGGCGGGCAGATGCAGGGCGATTCATTGGTCTTGAATCTCTGTTTTACGATCCTGTCCTCGAGGGAGTGGAATGTGATGATGCACAGCCGGCCGCCCGGGGCGATCCTTCGGATCATTCCGTCGATGGATTCGGACAGGACCTCCAGTTCCCGGTTCAGTTCGATCCGGATCGCCTGAAAGGTTTGCTTGGCCGGATGTCCTCCGGTCTTGCGCGCCCGCATCGGAATGGATTCCTTGATGATCTCCGCCAGCTCCAACGTCGTGCGGATCGGCTTAACCTCTCTCTCCTTCACGATGTGCTTTGCGATATTTTTCGCGAAGGGGTCTTCTCCGTAATCCCGGATCACCCGGTACAGCGCATCCTCGGTGTAGCCGTTCACGATGTCTGCCGCCGTTCGGTCCATGCGGTCATCCATCCTCATGTCGAGAGGTGCGTCCTCCATGTAGGAAAATCCTCTCTCAGCAGTGTCCAGCTGAAAGGAGGAAACCCCCAGATCGAGCAGGATACCGTCCACCCGCTCGATCTGAAGGGTGTCTAGAATATCATTCCATGCTTCATAATTACTTCTTACTATGGTTACCTTGTCGCCGTATCCTGCAAGCCTGTCGCCCGCCGCGCGGATGGCGTCCGCATCCTGATCGATCCCGATCAGTCTTCCTGTGGTGAGCCGTTTAACAATCTCCTCGGAATGTCCGCCGCCTCCCAGCGTCCCGTCCACATAGATCCCGTCCGGCTTTATGTTCAGGCCGTCGATCGTTTCCTTAAGCAGCACGGAAACATGTACGAATTCTTCCATACCGTTCCTCCGGTTTGCTTACAGGCTGATATTGTATCTTGCCGCTCTGGCAACCGCGTCCTTCATCGAAACGTTTCCGTACTTTGCATCCCACGCTTCCTTCGCATAGAGATGAACCTTTCCGATGACGCCGACCGTAACCACGTCCTTGACGATCCCGGCGACATCGCGGATGTCCTGCGGAAGGATTACCCTTCCCTGCTTATCCATCTCCAGCGTTTCGGAGTTGTAGGACAGGATATCGATCAGGTCGCTCTCCGTTGCCGGAAGTTCTCTCTCCAATTTTTCCAACAACTTATTCCATTCATCAATCGGATACAGTGTCAGATATTCGCCGAGCCACGCCACGACAAATTTGTCCCCGAGTTTCTCTCGAAACTTTACGGGAACAACAATTCTGCCCTTAGCGTCAACGCTGTGGATCTGTTTACTTGAGAAGTAAGGATCCATCATTTCCTCCACTTTCAACCACTTAGTATCATTTTGATGGGAATTTGTGGGATTTTGTGCCACTAACTGGATTATAGAGGAGTTTTTCGGAAAATGCAACAGCCAAATGGGAAGTTTTATCACTTTTTTTCACATTTTTATCACTTTTTTGGCGCAAAAAAGCGGCGCTTTCCGTATTTTCAAACACATGTTCGAGAACATTTGTTTGTTTATACGAAAGCACCGCTTTCTGTATCGTCTGTTTTTGTTTTTTCTGCTATAAAAGCGACCCGATCCCTGCCACCAGCAGGGATACCACCCAGGCAACGGCACACTGCTCCGCCACGATAACGGCTGCCCAGCGGGCGCCGAGTTCCCTGCGGATGGATGCAACCGCCGCAACGCACGGCGTGTAGAGGAGACAGAACACCAGAAGGGCTGCCGCCGTGACCGGGCTCATCACTGCCGTGATCGCCGCGGCACTGCCGAAGAGGATGTTCAGGGTGGACACCACGCTCTCCTTGGCGATAAAGCCGGTGATCAACGCCGTTACCACTCTCCACTCGCCGAACCCGTGAAGTCCGAAGACAGGAGCTATGATTCCGGCGAGAGACGCGAGGATGCTGTCCTTGGAATCCGTCACCATATTGAAACCGAAGTCAAAGGTCTGCAGGAACCACACCGCGATACTCGCGACAAAAATGACGGTGAACGCCCGCTGCAGGAAATCCTTCGCCTTGTCCCACAGGAGATAGGCAACGCTCTTTATGCCCGGAAGCCGGTAGTTTGGAAGCTCCATTACAAACGGCACCGCCTCGCCCTTGAAGCAGGTGGCCTTAGCAACGAGCGCAACCAGGATCGCCGTGAGGATCCCGCCGAAATACAGCGCCACCATGACAAGTCCGCTGTGCCGCGGGAAAAATGCATGGGCGAAAAATCCGTAGATCGGCAGCTTCGCCGTACAGCTCATAAAGGGCGTCAGCATGATCGTCATCTTGCGGTCCCGAGCACTGGGCAGGGTTCTCGATGCCATCACGCCGGGAACCGTGCAGCCGAAGCCGATCAGCATCGGTACGATACTTCGGCCGGACAGACCGATCTTGCGAAGGAGTTTGTCCATAACGAACGCCACGCGGGCCATGTAACCGCTGTCCTCAAGCACGGATAAAAAGAAGAACAGGACCACAATGATGGGGACAAAACTCAGCACGCTGCCGACGCCTCCGAAGATTCCGTCGAGGATCAGCGACTTTAGGATGGGACTGACATTTCCCGCCGAAAGGCCCCTCTCGGTAATGCCCTGCAGCCATCCGATTCCTCTCTCCAGCAGACCCTGCAGAAACGCCCCGACAACATTGAACGTCAGGAAGAACGTGAGGGCCATGATCAGGACAAAAACCGGGATCGCGGTGAACCGCCCCGTAAGGATTTTGTCAATCTGCCGGCTCCGGCGGTGTTCCTTGCTCTCCTTCGGCTTGACCACCGTCTTGCTGCACACGGATTGGATAAACGTATAGCGCATGTCGGCAATGGCTGCGGCGCGGTCAAGGCCGCGTTCCTCCTCCATGTTGACGATCATGTGCTCGATGGTCTCTTTTTCATTCTGTGTGAGGCCGAGGGCCTCCATGACAAGGGTGTCCCCCTCCACCAGTTTGCTTGCGGCGAACCGCACGGGGATCCCTGCCGCCTCGGCATGGTCCTCGATAAATGCCATGATGCCGTGCAGGCACCGGTGAACGGCTCCGCCATGGGAATCCCTGTCGCAGAAATCCGTGCGGCCGGGACGCTCCTGATATTTGGCGACGTGGATGCAGTGGCGGATCAACTCGTCCACGCCCTCATTTTTCGCTGCTGAGATCGGAACCACAGGCACTCCCAGGATGGACTCCATCCGGTTGATCCGTATGGTCCCGCCGTTGCCACGCACCTCGTCCATCATGTTGAGGGCAAGTACGATGGGCACGTCGAGTTCCAAAAGCTGCAGCGTCAGATACATGTTGCGCTCGATGTTTGTGGCGTCGAGGATATTGATAATGCCTGTGGGCTTCTCCCGAAGGATAAACTCGCGGGAGACGATCTCCTCCGAGGAGTACGGCGACAGGGAATAAATACCCGGGAGGTCCGTCACCTCCGTGTCGGGATACCCGCGCACCGCCCCGCTGACGCGGTCAACGGTCACGCCCGGAAAATTCCCCACATGCCGGTTGGCACCGGTGAGCTGGTTGAACAGGGTGGTCTTGCCGCAGTTCTGATTCCCGGCAAGTGCGAACGTCAACACTGTCCCTTTGGGAAGGGGATTCTCATCCGCCTTGACGTGGTATTTGCCTTCCTCGCCGAAACCGGGATGGTCGGGGACCGTCACCGAGACCGGCTCGCGGACGTCGTCCAAATCCACGTCGGGGGTATCCTCCGCCTTGGGCGCCCGCTTCTCCACCTCAATGGTCGCGGCATCCGCCTTGCGGAGCGTCAGTTCATACCCGTGAATGGTCAGTTCCAGCGGATCCCCCATCGGGGCAAACTGCTTCAGGGTAACAGTCACGCCGGGGATCAGCCCCATGTCAAGCATGTGCTGCCGAAGGGCTCCCTCACCGCCGACAACCGTCACGATCCCGCTCTCACCGATTTTTAAATCCGCAATTGTCATCCATCGTCACCTGCATTTTCTATAATTTGACCTGCCGTTTCCTTTCGGATCCGCCAGGTCCTTATCCGTCATTACAGCACGGCTTGTCATGCCGCGGTCTTTTTCTTCCGGTTCTTCCGGTACAAGTGAATATACATAGCAGCCGCTCCCACCACCAGGATCCCGCTGAGCAGCTGCGATACCGCGATCGACGTTCCGAACAGGAACAGCTGATCCGTGCGCAGGCCCTCGATCCAAAGGCGGCCGAGGCCATACCCGAAGAGATACAGAAGGATGATCTCCCCGTCGAATTTCTTGTGCTTCGTGCGGATCAGAAGGAAAATGAGAAGTGCGAGGTTCCACACGGACTCGTACAGAAACGTCGGATGGACGCTTATGTAGGTCGCCCCGTCGATTACCTCGGCATGGTTGCGGATCTCCATCACGCGCTCCAGTGCCTGGGTGCGATTGCCGAATTCGTTCGTAACAACAGCGGCCGGCGTGCTCGGATTAAACCATCCGCTCACCTCACGGACATCGATCTGCATGGCAAACAGCCCTTTGGTATACGTTCCGAACGCCTCGCGGTTAAAGAAATTACCCCAGCGTCCGATGATCTGCCCCGTAAGCAGTCCTAACACCGCGGTGTCGAGGAACAGACCCCGGTTCAGCTTTTTGATCTTGGAGAACAGCCACGCGGTCAGAACGCCGACGATGACTCCTCCGTAGATGGCAAGGCCGCCGGTGCGGAGATTGAAAATGCTCATGGGGTGATCCGCAAACTGTTTCCAGTTAAAGATCACATAGTAAAGTCTCGCCCCGGCCACGGAAAGGATCACCGCGATGATCGTGAAATCAAGATACAGTTCCTGGTTCTGTCCCGTCTTCTTGGCCACACGGTCAGCAAGAAGATATCCCAGGATCATCGCAAGGCCGATGGCCACGCCGTAGTATGCGATCCGGAACCCGAATACGCGAAATCCGTTCCCGACATTGCGAAGCACGATCCCAAGACCCGGGAAACGGATGTCCGTCTTATCGGAAGCGGCTGAAGCCGCAACGGTCTGTTCCAGAAATGTAAGCAGCCTTATCATAGGTGCTCCTCCTAATAATCCTCAGAAAATACCCGTTCGTTATACGTTAAAGCGGAATAGGATCACGTCGCCGTCCTTGACAACGTACTCCTTGCCCTCGGAACGGACAAGGCCTTTCTCCTTCGCCGCAAGCATGCTGCCGCAGCTCACCAGATCGTCGTACGCCACAACCTCGGCGCGGATAAAACCGCGCTCAAAATCCGTATGGATCTTTCCTGCCGCCTGAGGCGCCTTCATGCCCCTTGTGATGGTCCACGCTCTGGTCTCGTCCGGACCGGTGGTAAGGAAACTGATCAGACCGAGCAGATGGTAACTCGCACGGATCAGCTTCTCAAGGCCGGCTTCCTCAAGACCCATCTCGGTGAGGAATTCCTTGCGCTCATCCTCCTCAAGCTCGGAGATCTCCTCCTCGAGCCGCGCACAGATGACGAACACCTCCGACCCTTCGGCTGCCGCAAACTCGCGGACCTTCGCCACATACGCATTGTTCACGCCGTCGTCGCCGATATCGTCGTCGGAGACGTTAGCCGCATAGATGACGGGCTTTCTCGTGAGAAGCGAGTAGCCGCGAAGCCAGACGTTCTCATCCTCGTCGTCGGTCTCATAAGCGATCGCCTTTGTGCCGTTCTCCAGAAGTTCCTTGATCTTGCGGAGCATCTCGCACTCTTTGGCCTGGGCCTTGTCGTAGCTTGCGCCCTTGGCGACGCGGGAGATTCTGCGCTCCACGGTCTCCAGATCGGCAAAGATCAACTCAAGGTTGATGGTTTCGATATCCCGGATCGGATCCACCGCTCCGTCCACATGGATGACGTTCGCATCATCGAAACAGCGGACCACATGGACGATGGCGTCCGTCTCACGGATGTGGGAAAGGAACTGGTTTCCGAGTCCCTCACCCTTGGACGCTCCCTTCACCAGTCCTGCAATGTCCACAAACTCCACGACTGCGGGGATGGTTCTCTTGGACTGATACATGTCCGTAAGCACCGAGAGGCGCTCATCCGGGACAGTCACGACGCCGACGTTGGGGTCGATCGTGCAGAACGGATAGTTGGCAGCCTCCGCACCGGCTTTGGTCAGCGAATTAAACAGTGTGCTCTTCCCCACGTTGGGAAGACCGACGATTCCAAGTTTCATGTAGCAAAGCTCCTTTTTCCGGATCGCACAGATGCGGATCCGGCAGTTTATTTTCTTATTCAGCAGAGATTTTTCGTCGGAAAATGAGTCCCCTCACCCGGCGAGAATCTCCAAAAACGCTTTCGTGTTGGCGTCGATATCCCCGTGGAACACGGCGCTGCCCGCGACGATCGTATCGGCGCCGGCGCCCAGCACATCGGCGACGTTACTGAGATAAATGCCGCCGTCAACCTCCACGCGGGGAAGCTCATCGCCGTAGGCCTTGCCGAACACTTCGGAGTACATGTTCCGAAGCTCCCGCAGTTTATCGTAGGTGCCCTCCATGAACGTCTGCCCGCCGAATCCGGGATTCACGGACATGATCAGGATGAGGTCCACCTTGGTCAGGAACGGACGAAGCACGGAAACCGGGGTGTCCGGGCGGATGGAAAGACCGGCCTTGACGCCGGCGTCCCGGATCAGTCCCACCGTCTGCATCACGTCGGTGCAGGCCTCATAGTGGACCGTGATCAGATCGGCGCCGCTCTTCACAAACTCCGCGATGTACCGGCTCGGTTCGCGGATCATCAGATGCACGTCGAGAAACATATCGGTTTCCTTCCGGATGGAGGCAAGCACCGGCATTCCGAAGCTGATGCTCGGAACGAACAGCCCGTCCATGACATCAAAATGAAGCGCCTGCGCTCCGCAATCCCGCACGCACTGAATCTGTTCTCCCAACCGGTTGAAATCCGCTGCCAGAATTGACGGGGAAAGCCAGTTCATAGTATCCACCTCCGTATCGACTCTGTCTTTGACCTCTGTCCGAACGGGCACGCCGGACAGTTATCCCTCTTCATGCTTCGGCTTTCGGGAATAGATGATGCGTTTTCCCGAAAGTTCATCATAGAGCAAGAGGTAGCTCTCATATCTCTCCTTAGGGACGGTCCCCGCTTCCACCGCGTTGCGGACCGCACAGTCCGGCTCCTTGCGGTGCATACAGTCCGGATACCGGCATTGCTCCGTCAGCTCACGGAACTCCGGAAAATACCCGGAAAGCTCGTCCGGTGTGATGTCCGCCAGATACAGGGAGCTGAACCCGGGGGTATCGCACAGATAACTGTCGGGGCCGATGGCAAACAGCTGTGTATGCCGCGTTGTCTGCTTCCCTCTCTTGATCTTCTCGCTGAGCTCTCCGACCTCCATGGCGGCTTCCGGTTCCATCGCGTTCATGATGGTGGATTTGCCGACGCCGGAGGGACCTGCCAAAACGGTTGTCTTCCCGCTCAGCGCTTCCCGCAGGGGGGCTAACGTCTCCGGACGGCTTGCCTGTGTGACAAACACCTCGGCTCCGCAGTTTTTATAGATCCCGCACAGCCTTTCCGCTTCCCCCTCCTCGGCGAGGTCGGTCTTGTTAAAACACACAAGAACCGGCATGTTCTGCCGACTCATCAGGATCAGAAATCGATCGAGAAGATTCGGATGGAACTCCGGTTCCCGAATGGCGCAGACCAAAAGCGCCTGATCGACATTGGCGATCGCAGGACGCACCAGCGCATTTCTGCGCGGAAGTATCTCGATGATATTGCCCGCTCCCGAGGCATCCGTTTCGATCAAAACGTCGTCTCCGATCAGCGGCTGTATCCTGCGGTATCTCAAAATTCCTTTGGCGCGGCAGACTACGAAGCCATGTCCCTCGACATGGACCTCGTAGTTTCCGCCGACACCTTTTGTTATTTTTCCTTTATATTGCTCCATATGTGCCACTTATCAGGTTCCCGGTTCCGGAGGCGTGGTCGGTGTTGCAGGCACCGACGTCGGAGTTGCAGGTACCGGGGTCGGAGTCGCAGGAACCGGAGTCGGGGTTGCGGGTACCGGGGTCGGAGTCGCAGGAACCGGGGTCGGGGTCGGCGTAGCCGTCGGTTCCGCTCCCTGGCTGACCGTCAGCTTGATGATCGAACCCTTTTCAATCTTTCCGTAGGAAGGCTCCGGCGACTGGGAAATAACCGTACCCAGCGGAACCGTGGTGCTGTATACGTACTCTGTGGAGTAGTTGAGTTTCGAAGCGATCAGCTGTGCTTTCGCATCGACTTCCTTCTGTCCCACGACATTCGGGATATCCGTAACCTTGGAGTTACCCTGGCTGAGGATGACGATCAGGGTTGCGCCGAGCGGAAGCTTCTCTCCTGCCTTCGGCGAGGTATCAATGACATGATTTTCCGCGATCGTGTCGCTCTCCTGCCAGTCGACACGGACAGACAGCTTGTTCTCCAAAGCGGAGCGAACCTGCGCCTCGGTCATGCCCTTGTAGTTGCCGATCTCGATCTGCTCCTTGCCGATACTGTAGATCAGCTTCACGGTATCGCCCTCGCTGAGCGGATCACCGGCGTTCGGGATCTGGCCGACGACCTGACCTGCAACGGAATACTCCTCGTAGTACTGATCCGCAGCATCATATTTAATCTGAAGCTTCATATCGAGAGCTTCCAGCTTCTGGATGGCAACATTGTAATCCAAGCCCTTGTAGCTGGGCATATAGAACACCTTCGGCGTCGGTGTCGTGGACGGCTTCGGCGTCGGTGTGCTCGTCGGCGTCAGGATCAACCCCTTCGGCTCAGGAAGATGGATCCCTTCGGTGATCAGTTTGGAAATGAGAACGATTGCACCGATGGCGATAGCGATCACAAGGAGCACTCCCAGTCCCACGGCAATCTTCTCGGTGCTGCTGCCCATGGAATCAAGATCTTCGTCATCATCGTCATCGTCATCCTCGTCGCGTTTGCGGCGCTTGGCTGCAGCTGTGGCAGCTGCTTTCTGCCGGTTTGCTTCCTCATCCTCAAACTCGTCGTCATCGTCGAAGGAGTCGCTCTGCATCGCGACCTCAGCCTTGATCTCCTTCATCTCGCTGGGGGAGATCGGCCGTGTCTTCGCGCCGTCGAGGATGGTCGGGATCTTCACGAAGTCCCCGTTGGGGTCAACGATGGCCTTCCGGAGATCCTGTATCAGCTCCGCCGTGGACATATAGCGGCGCTCCGGCTTTTTCTGCATACATTTTTCGACGATCTTCTCAAGGCTCGGCGGCACCGTCGGATTGATCTCCGAGAGGGGCTGTGCCTCGCCGTGAACGTGCAAAAGAGCTACGGAAACCGCGTTGTCGCTGGTGAACGGGACATGGCCCGCCAGCATCTCGTACATCGTCACGCCGAGGGAGTAAATATCGCTCCGCTCGTCGCTGTAGCCGCCTCTCGCCTGTTCCGGCGAAAGGTAATGCACCGAACCGATATTCTGGGAATAATTGTCAATGGTCGTCGTCTGGGAAACCGCGCGGGCGATACCGAAATCCGCGACCTTGACTTTTCCTTCCTTGGAAATGATGATGTTCTGCGGTTTGATATCGCGGTGCACCACATGATTCTGATGCGCCACGTCAAGTCCCATGGCGATCTGGATGGCGATACCCACGGCTTCCTTAATATCAAGGCGGCCCTTGCGCTCGATGAAGCGCTTGAGGGTAATCCCCTCAACCAGCTCCATGACGATGTAATGAAGATCGCCGTCATCGCCGACGTCGAACACGCTTACGATGTTCGGGTGCGTAAGCCCCGCACACGACTGCGCCTCGCCTCGAAACTTCGAGACAAACGACTCATCCGCGGAAAATTCCGGTTTCAATATCTTAATCGCGACAAATCGGTTCAAGCGGTGACATTTGGCTTTATACACATCCGCCATGCCGCCGGAACCGATCTTGTCCATAATCTCATACCGATCCCCGATAAACATTCCGGGCTTGATCATACTCATACGTTGTTACCAGCCTTTCCGACGCCTTAGTCAGGCGTCTTCCGCATCAAATCTTGAGCAAAACCAGAGTGATGTTGTCACGGCCCCCGTTCTCGTTGGCCATCGCTACCAGTTTATCCGCAATGTCCCCAACATCTTCGTACTCGCTCACCGTTTTGAGCAGTTCTGCTTCCTCCACCATATCCGATAATCCGTCGCTGCACAAAAGCGCACAATCCCCGGGCTTCACCGCAATCTGATAGTAGTCGGGGCTCACGATCCCCTGTGTGCTCAACGCGCGCAAAACAACATTTTTATTCGGGTGGAACCGCGCCTCCTCCTTGCGGATCTCCCCGCTCCTGACCATCTCCGCCACAAGGGAGTGGTCCTGTGAAATCTGCATGATCCGGTCATTGATCAGATACATGCGGCTGTCTCCGATATTCGCAACCAGAAGAATATCCCCCGGAAGCAGGGAAGCCATCACAAACGTGGTGCCCATACCCTCGAGTTCCTTCTGGCTCGACGCCTTCTCGATCAGATCCTCGTTGGTCTGCCGGATGGCCTTCTCGATAACCTGGATCGGCGTGCGCTCACGGCTGACTCTCACGAGCTCCGTAAACCGGTCCACGCAGAACCTGGCAGCCACGTCACCGGCGTTCTGTCCGCCCATACCGTCCGCGACGATATAGAGGTTCGGAAGTATCCCGACCGGGGTGTCGCTGATGAAGAATACGTCCTGATTCATGGAACGTTTCTTGCCTTTGTCCGTCTTTCCGATTGATCTCATCCTTCTCCGCCTTCCGCTCCGATCTGCGCCTCATAATGGCGCCGCAGCTGCCCGCAGGCAGCGTCAATATCCGAGTCGAGTTCCCTTCTAATAGTAACATTTATTCCTTCATTTTCAAGCATTTTCTGAAATTGTAATACATTTGTAACAAGTGAACGACCGTATCGGCGCTCCTTTACGGGGTTGATCGGAATGAGATTTACATGGCAGTTTTGCCCCCGTAAAATGCCCGCAAGTTCCCTCGCGCAGGCCGGTGTGTCATTGACTCCGTCGATGAGGCTGTACTCGTATGTAATCCGTCTTCCCGTGGTCCTTGTGTAGTATTCGGCGGCCTCCAGAAGCTCCTTTACGGAAAATGAGTTTGCCACCGGCATCAGCTCTCTCCGAAGCGCATCGTTGGGCGCGTGAAGGGAGATCGCCGCCGTGATGGCAAGCTTCTCATCCGCGAGGGCGCGAAGCTTCGGAACCAGCCCGCAGGTGGATACCGTGATGTTCCGCTGGCTTACGTTCAGCCCGTTTTCGTCCGTCAGCAGACGGATAAAACGAAGAAGGTTGTCGTAGTTGTCAAGGGGCTCTCCCGTCCCCATCACAACCACGTTGCTGACCCGCTCCCCCGTATCCCGGGTGATGGCGTAAATCTGCGAGAGCATCTCCGAGGGCTCCAGATTCCGCACCAGTCCCCCGATGGTGGACGCACAGAACTTACATCCCATACGGCACCCCACCTGGGAGGAAATGCACACCGAATTTCCGTGGTGATACCGCATCCAGACGCTCTCGATCACATTGCCGTCCGCAAGCCGGAACAAATATTTTCTGGTTCCGTCCTCCCCCGACTCCATCATGACAACCTTTGAAGGCACCGTGAGGGGGCGCTCCGCCGCCAGCTTCTCCCGAAGGGTCTTCGGAAGATCGGTCATGGCATCGTAGGACTCCGCCAGGCGGACATGCATCCACTCATACAACTGTTTTGCCCGGAACTTCGGCTGTCCTTCCGCGGCCATCTGTTCGCTGAGCTCTTCGATTGTCATGCTCATGATGTCCATAGGGTTCTCTCCAGTCACACGCCGGGCTCCTCTTTACGGAACTGGGCGATGTAAAATCCGTCCCATGTTCCGGGCTCCGGGAAAATCTGCACGCCGATGCCGTCAAAGCCTTCCTGCCGCTCACACGACTCGCGCATCACCTTCGGAAGTCCGCCGGCGATATCCACGGGCGTCATCCCGAGGCTTGCGATATATGCGGCGACGGAAGCATTTTCCGCCTTGTCGACGGTACAGGTGGAATACGAAAGGTATCCGCCGGGTTTCACATAGCGGACCGCGTTTTGCACGATCGCCCGCTGGATCTCCGAGAGGGCTTGGATGTCCTCCGGTTTTGTCTTGTATTTCACATCGGGTTTTCTACCGATGACGCCCAGCCCGCTGCACGGAACATCGGCGATCACGATGTCCGCCCACGCCTCGCGCTCCGGGTCGAAAGCCGCCGCATCCGCCGCGCGGACCTGCACGTTTTGAAGGTGCAGTCTCTCCACTGTCTCGCGGATCAGCGGAAGCTTATCCTCCTTGTTGTCACGGGCCTCGATCAGGAACCCTTCCCGCTCTCCTCCGCAGTCCGTTGTCTGCCGGTCAGCGTCAAGCGCCGTCAGCTCATCCGCGGCGTGGGCTGTCTTTCCGCCGGGCGCCGCGCAGAGGTCAAGCACACGCATTCCCGCCCGCAGCGGGAGCAGATTGCCCGCAAGCACTGCGCTTCCGTCCTGGATGCTGAAGCGTCCCTCGCGGTATGCGGCAAGCTCCGCCGGATTTCCTCCGCCGGTCAGCCGCAGACAGTTCGGCAACACGTCAGGCATCGGCGCCGCGCCTTCCCGCGCCAGCTCCGAGATCAGGTCCTCCAGACTTCCCCGGCTTTTGTTCCACCGGATCGTGACACCGCGCTCCGCGAACGAGGCTGCGAGCATCGTCTCGAGATCCGCCTTCGGAAAATCCTCCCTCCACAGCCGGACGATCCACTCCGGCACGGAGTACAGGAAACTCAGCCGCTCCATCTCCGGCATTGTGTCCGCGATGGAAAGAAGGAATTCGCGCTGTCCCCCGCCGGCCGTGATGGCACGGTCAAGCCCGCGGAGCGTTCCGTTGACAAATCCCGCCAGGCCGGCAAGGCCGTGCTTCTTCGCAAGGGCAACCGCCTCATTGCACGCCGCTGCCACCGGGATCCGCTGCAGGAAAAGCATCTGGTAGACGGACATCCGGAGCAGGTTGCGGATTTTGGTTTTGATTTTGGTAACCGGCCGTCCGGTCTGCCGCGCGAGAACCGTGTCGATGGTCATCTGCCGCTCCAACGTCCCGTGGAAAAGCTGTGTCACCAGCGCCCGTTCCGGACCTTCCGGACGGTTCGCCGCCATCGCCTCGGCCAGCGCAACATGGCTCAGGGCATCCCGCTCATTCACCTCCGTCAAGAGGTTCCAGACAATCTCCCTGGCTGTCATACTTCCTCCCCGGGCGCTCCGAGAACCGTCCCTTCCGCGAGCCGGTATCCGCGAAGATATTCCTCCGCGCTCATGCGGCGCTTTCCTTCCGGCTGAACCTCCGTGATGCGGAGTCTTCCGCATCCGGTCTGCACCGTGAAGCTGTCACGGTCTGCCGCGATGACGGTGCCCGGAAGAACCTCTTTCTCAGCCGGCTCCGGGGCTTCCTCCACGGAATCCACGCACACCTCGGCGCGCCAGATTTTGAGCATCTGTCCGTCCCGGAAGGAAAATGTCCCGGGCCACGGGTTCAACCCGCGGATATATCTCTCCAGTTTTGCGGCATCCCATGAAAAATCGAGACGCCCCATCTCCTTGGTCAGCTGTTTTGCATAGGGAGTGGTCATCTCCCCCTGGGGAACCGGCGTAAGGCTTCCGTCAAGGATGCCCGGGATGGCGCGCACCAGCGCTTCCGCACCGGCTATCGCCAGCTTATCGTGCAGGGATCCGCCGGTCTCGTCCGCTGCGATCGGAACCTCCTGCTGCAACAGGATATCCCCCGTATCCAGTCCTTCGTTCATATACATAATGGTGACGCCCGTCTCCTGCTCCCCGTCCAGAATGCTCCACTGGATTGGAGCGGCGCCGCGGTATTTCGGAAGCAGCGACGCATGCACGTTGATGCATCCCCACTTTGGAATGTCCAAGACGCTCTTCGGCAGGATCTGTCCGAAGGCCGCCACGATGATCATGTCGGGATCTGCCTCGCGGATGACCTCCACATTTTCCGGGAGACGGAGTTTCTCCGGGGTAAACACCGGGATGTCACGGCTCACCGCCAGCTCCTTGACCGGGGAACACGCCATCGCCTTGCCCCGCCCCTTCGGGCGGTCGGGCTGCGTCACAACCAAAACAACCTCATAGGGCTCCGCGAGGAGTCTCTCGAGGATCGTCGCCGCGATCTCCGGCGTTCCCATATACACAATTCTCATACGCTTCACCTTCCGCTTCGTATTCCGGCTCCCGCCGGTGGGGGACACTCCGGATTACTTCTCCCGAGCGTCCTCGTCCTCCTCCGATTCCTTCTGAAGCTCGGAGTTGTCGTACAGGCGTCCCTCCACCTTTTCCACATAGAGGTGTCCGTCCAGATGATCGAGCTCATGACAGACGGCGCGGGCAAGGAAGCCCTCCGCCTCCATCTCATAGGTGTCGCCCTCAAGGTCGGTGTAGGTTGCCGTCACCTTCTCCGGCCGGGTCACCTGACCGCTCTTGCCGGGGACGCTCAAACATCCCTCCCAGCCGGTCTGGCTCCCTTCGCTGGCGGTGATGACAGGGTTGATCATGACAATGGGCTCGTTCCGCTCCTCGGAAATGTCGATCACGACGATGCGCTTTAAGATGCCGACCTGCGGGCCCGCAAGGCCGACGCCCTCCGCATCGTACATTGTCTCCAGCATATCCGCTGCGAGGTCCCTGATCCGGGGCGTGATCTCATGGATCTCCTTCGCCCGTTTTGTCAGGATCTCCTCTCCCTGTTTCCGGATATTTCTCAGTGCCATAGCAGTTCTCTCCTTCCCGTCTCGTGTCAATCCATGTCAAACGTGAGGCCGGCTCCGCCTCGCGCCTGGTGCATCCAGCTTTCCGCCGCATCCTTCACCGTGATCAGAGTCTCGATGGAGCCGCTCTTCACGTAAATGACGCGGAAATACATATCATTTTTCTTGGGCATCTGCGGCAGCGTCGGTCCGATCACCGCCGCGTCCGCGGTTTTCACCGTATCCCGGACCAGCCCGCCGAGCTCCTCCATCGCTTTCTCAAGCGCCGCCTCCCTGCGGTGCCCGCCGACGATGGTCAGCATATGGCGGATCGGCGGATATCCGAAGGATTTCCGGTACCGGATTTCGGTCTCGTAAAATGTGTGATAATCCGAGTCGGCAGCCGTCGTGATCGCGTAGTGCTCCGGCCGGTAGGTCTGGATGATGACCTCGCCGGGGATCCGGTCGCGGCCGGCACGGCCCGCAGCCTGCGCCAGCAGGTCAAAGGTGCGCTCCGCACACGCATAGTCCGCAACTCCCAGGGATAGGTCCGCGGCCAGCGCGCCAACGAGGGTCACATTCGGAAAATCATGCCCCTTGACGATCATCTGCGTCCCGATGAGGATGTCTCCTCTGCCCTCCGCAAAATCGGACAGGATCGCCTCGTAATCGTCCGCGGCCTTCGTCGTGTCCGCATCCATGCGGAGCACTCTGGCCTTTGGGAACTCCTTCTCCACAAGCTCCTCGATTTTCTGTGTCCCGCTCTTTCCAAAGGGCAGAAAATACGGGGAACCGCACTCCGGGCACGCCTTTTTGTAGGGAACCCGGTGTCCGCAGTAGTGGCACTGCAGCGTGCCGTCGTTATGGTAGGTTAAGGAAATGTCGCAGTGGGGACATTTGGCGATGTACCCGCAGGCGCGGCAGGACACAAACCCGGCGTACCCGCGGCGGTTTAAAAAGAGCATCACCTGCTCGTGTCTGGCAAGACGCTCCTCGATGGCTTTGTGCAGGCGTCGGCTGATGACCGAATAATTCTTCGCCTTCAGCTCCTCCCGAAGGTCGATGATCTCCGACCGGGGAAGCAGGGCGCCGTCCTTCGCCCGCTTGGAGAGCGTCAGCAGTTTGTACTCTCCCGTCTCGCAGCACCGGTACGTCTCCAGCGACGGTGTTGCCGACCCCAGCACCACGGTGGCTCCGCACATTTCCGCGCGCTCCACGGCCACATTGACCGCGTGGTAGCGGGGCGTCAGCTCGCTCCGGTAGGAAGTCTCATGCTCCTCGTCCACGATGATCAGGCCGAGGTCCGGAAACGGCGTGAACAATGCCGACCTTGGTCCGATCATGATGGAAATCTTCCCTTCCTTTGCCCTCTCGTGCATGCGGTACCGCTCGCCTGCCGGCATCTTCGAATGCACAAAAGCGACACGGTCCCCGAAACACCGGTAGAACCGGAGCACGGTCTGATAGGTAAGCGCGATCTCCGGGATCAGAACGATAACCTGCTTTCCCTCCGCGAGCGCCTTTTCGATAACGCTCAGATACACTTCCGTCTTGCCGCTTCCGGTGATCCCGTGAAGCACAAAGACTCCGCCGTGCCCGAGGCTGTCCGCGATTGCTCCCGCCGCCGCAAGCTGCTCATCGTTGAGCTCCACCGTGAGGCCCTGCCCCGGTTCGCTCTCGCTTTCGGCGAGCTCCGCAACCGTGAGGATTCCCTCCTCCTCTGCCTTGGCAAGCGCTGCCTTGGAGATCTTCAGCTTGCCGGTAACCAGTTCATACGGGATCTCCTCCGTCTCCAGAAGGGCTGCGTACAGTCTTGCCTTCGCCGTCTCCCTCGCAGAGAGGTCCGCAAGGACCTCCTGCAGATCCCCCTTTGGCATGGCGCGGCGTATTTTCCGCTTCGGGACCGATGCGATCTTCTGTCTTGAGGGGATCACGGTCCGAAGGGAATCGTACAGTGACCCGCCGTACCGGCGCTTGATCCGGTAGGCAAGTTCCACTAAGGAGTCCTCGATCGACATATCCCTCTTGGGGATGTCGAGGATGGGCTTGATCTTCCACGGGTCCAGCTTCGGCTTGTCCGAAAGCCCGACGATGTACCCCCTGCGGGGCGTCTTCGAGCTGCCGAACTGTACCAGGACCGGCGATCCGACTTCCGCGCGGTCCTGCAGTTCCGCAGGGATCCCGTACTGGAATGACCGGTCGAGGGTCGGCGCCGAGATATCTATGATAATGTCAGCATATGCCATAACTTCCAACTTTCCTTGTATTCACCGGGACTCGCCCCGAGTATCACGCGTCCTGCGGGCCGCCCTTCGCCATGTCCCGCAGCGCCCCCGCGATCACGTCCATTCCCATTCCGCGGGACCCTTTCAGAAGGATCGCATCCCCGGACTTCATCACCTGCCGAAGGATATCAAAGGCTTCCTCTCTCGTTGGTGCATGAACGATCTGTCTCTCCCCTGCCGACCCCCGTGCGGTCTTCCCCGCCTCATCGGAGATTGCCGCAGCTTCCGTTCCCACGGCGATCAGGATGTCGATCGGCCGCTCCGCCACATCGCGTCCGACCTGCCTGTGACACTCCTCGCTGTGCTCCCCGAGCTCCAGAATGTCCGCAAGCACGGCGATCCTGCGCTCCGCCTTCACGGTGCAGAGCACGTTGAGGCCGCTTCGCATCGAGTCGGGACTCGCGTTGTACGTATCGTCGATCAGAGTGATCCCGTTCGGGAGGGTCTCGATCCCGCCGCGCATCGCCATGGGGCGGTACGCAAGAAGCGCCTCCGCCGCCTTCTCCGCGGAAAGCCCGAACAGTTCGGCGATGCCCAGTGCCGCCGTGGCGTTCGAGACGTTGTGGTGTCCCGGCACCGGCAGCGAAACCTGCACCGTTCCCTTCGGCGTGATCACGGAAAATGCCGCCGAATCCTCCGAAAGTTTCTCCTCCGTATAGCGATACCGGCACCAGTCCGCAGCGCCGTAGGCCGCGACCGTGATCTTCGGAAAATGTTTCCGTGTGGACTCATACATCTCAATGCCGTCCGTCCCGCAGTACTCCGGGTTGTCCGGACAGAGCGGCGCCAGCAGCGGGTCGTCCCCGTTTACCAAAAGCGTTCCGCCATCCGCGATCTTGTTGGCGATGGCCAGCTTCTCCCGGCGGATCGCCTCCTGCGAACCGAGGTTGCCGATGTGGGAGACGCCGATGTTGGTGATCACGGCGCAGTTCGGCTTTGCAACGGCCGCGATCCTTCCCATCTCGCCGGGAAGACTCATTCCCATCTCGATGACAGCCACGTCTGTGTCATCCGTGAGCTCCGCCATCATCTGCGGTACACCCAGCTGTCCGTTTTTGTTTCCCTCGGTGCGAAGCACCTTGCCAAGGGGCGTGAGGGCCGTTGCGATCAGCTCCTTCGTGGTGGTCTTGCCGACGCTTCCGGTGATGGCAACCATGGGCACCGAAGCGTGCTTATCCCTCCAGTATGCGCCGAGACGCTGCCATGCATCCCTTGCATTTTCCACCAGAAGGTAGGTCATGTCCTCCGTGCCGGGAACGATCTCACCCCGCTCCGTCGTGGTCACACGCATCCCGTGTGCATAGGCGTCCGCAATGAAATCATGGGCATCCACCCGCTCCCCCTTCATCGGGAGAAACATGGTGTCCGCATCCCCGTCCTTTGAGGAAAAGCTGAAACCTGTCACGCTCTCTTCCGGATGGCCGCACAGGATCTTTGCTCCCATGCCCTCCGCAATCTCGCTCACCGTATATCGCATCGTCTGTATCCTTCCGAAGGCATCCGACATGCGTCTGCCTTCCCGTTTCTTCGTAATAAGCCGCTTCCGTGTGCCTCAGGAAATCCCGAGCCGCGCGGCCTCCTCGAGGATCATCTGCCGGTCGTCCATGGGATATTTTACGCCGCGGATCTCCTGATAATCCTCATGACCCTTGCCTGCGATCACGATGCAGTCGCCCTCCTCCGCATGCGCCAACGCATAGGCGATCGCCTCCCTGCGGTCCGGCACCGTCACGTAAGCTCCCGGGCCCTTGGCAACGCCGACAAGGATATCCGCGATGATGTCCTCCGGCTCCTCGAAACGCGGGTTGTCCGAGGTCACGATGGTAAAATCCGCCATCTTCGACGAGATCTCTCCCATGTCGTACCGGCGGTCCTTCGAGCGGTTTCCGCCGCAGCCGAACATGCACACA
>JAGCVY010000019.1 GCA_017962105.1 Lachnospiraceae bacterium | reverse complement strand
GACGTTCTGAACCTGCACGCCGTATTTGCCGACGATGCCGAAATAATACCATCTCGCCTCGCAGGCCCAGTCCTCCTCCGCGTCGAGGGCCCCGAACTTGCCGAATCCGTCCGCGGAAAATAACACCTTGTCGCAGGCGTCGTAGGTCATCACGACCTCCGGCCAGTGTACCATGGGCGCAGCCACAAAAGTGAGGGTGTGGCGGCCGAGGGACAGCGTATCCCCGTCGCCGATCACGATGCGGCGGTCCTCAAACTCGGTCCCGAAGAAATTCTTCATCATCGTAAAGGCCTTCGCCGAGGAGACGATGGTCGCCGCGGGATAGGTCTTTGCAAAATTCACAATGTTCGCGGAGTGGTCCGGCTCCATGTGCTGCACGATCAGATAATCCGGCTTCCGTCCGCCCAATGTGCCCGCCACGTTGTCGAGCCACTCATGGGTAAAGTTCCGGTCCACCGTGTCCATGATCGCGATCTTCTCATCGAGGATCGCGTAGGAGTTGTACGCCATGCCGTTGGGCACGTCGTACTGCCCCTCAAACAGATCGACCTGATGGTCGTTCACTCCGATATATACAATATCCTTCGTAATCATTCCGTGTTTCCGTTTCCTTTCCGTTGTCCTACAGGTCCTTAAGCATCTCCTCGAGGCGGCTCTTGCTCACCGCACCGATCTGCCGCTTGACGATGTCCCCGCCACGGAACAGAAGAAGCGTCGGAATGTTCATCACCTTATATTTCTGTGCGAGCTCCGGCTCATCGTCCACGTTGACCTTGGCAACCGCGAGTTCCGCGTGCTCCGCCGCAATCTCCTCCACGATCGGCGCCATCATCCGGCACGGACCGCACCACGACGCCCAGAAATCCACCAGAACCGGCTTCTCCCCGGCCAACAGATCCTCAAACTTGCTCCGGGTCACATTCAAACTATCCATCTTGTAAACTCCTTTCCACCGCCGAAACCGCGGCGGCTCTCCTCTCACTTCCCATTCCCTCCGGCGTCTTCTTTCGAACCGTCGGAAAATGCCTTACCGAACCGGCGAAAAATGCATACAAAACGCCTATCTTGATGATACCATGAAGGGGTCTGAAAGTAAAATGGTTTTTATTATCCCCGGCAGGTATTTTTTGCTGTTTTCCGCATGACCGAAAACCCGTCCGAATGCTGATAAAATCCATTTTAAATCCATATCCGACATGCTATTATGGAATCGGGTCGCGCGGGTGCCGTAAAGAGGAGACATTTTCCGCGAAACCCGCCACGAAGAACTGTGAAAACACGGAGGTTTACACCATGATCTATTATGTCGACGCGGCAGCCGGCAGAGAAGGAAACGGAAGCCGCAGCATGCCTTTTAAACGCATCAATGAGGCTGCGAAAGCTGCCCGTCCGGGCGATGAAGTCATCGTCGCGCCGGGTATTTACCGTGAATATGTCAACCCGCGCTTCGCCGGGACCGAGGACGCGCGCATCGTCTACCGCTCTGCGGAGCCTCTCGGAGCGCACATCACCGGCGCGGAGATCGTGAAGGACTGGGAGCGCTATCAGGGCACCGTCTGGGTTGCCCGGATAAACAACGGCGTCTTCGGAAGCTATAACCCCTACACGACCCGCGTTTACGGCGACTGGTACTTCGGATCCGCGATCCGTCACACGGGCTGCGTGTACTTAAACGACCGCGCGCTCTACGAGGCGGAATCCCTTGAGGACTGCATCAAGGCAGAAATTTACAAGCCCTCCTGGAAGCCCGAGGAGTCGGTGTACCAGTGGTACGCCGAGCAGGACGGCGACGAGACCGTGATCTACGCAAACTTTCAGGAGTTTGACCCGAACAAAGAGACGGTGGAGATCAACGTCCGACGCAACTGCTTCTTCCCCTCGGAAACCGGGATCGGGTATATCACATTTTCCGGCTTCACCGTATCGAAAGCCGCAACCACCTGGGCGCCGCCGGCGGCATTCCAGGACGGCATGATTGGACCGCACTGGTCGAAGGGCTGGATCATCGAGGACTGTGAGGTTTACAACAGCAAGTGCTGCGGTATTTCCCTCGGCAAGTACTTGGATCCGGAAAATGACCATTATTTTACGTACAAGCGTGTCAAGAGCCCGACGCAGATGGAGCGCGACGCCGTCTGCCGCGGCCAGTACCACGGATGGCTCAAGGAGAAGGTCGGCAGCCACATCGTGCGCCGCTGCCACATCCACCACTGCGAGCAGGCGGGTATCGTCGGCCGCATGGGCTGCGTCTTCAGCCTGATCGAGGACAACCACATCCACCACATCAACAACATGCAGGAGCTCGGCGGCGCCGAGATCTCGGGCATCAAGTTCCACGCGGCCATCGACGTCGTGTTCCGCCGCAACCACATCCACCACTCCACCATGGGAATCTGGTGCGACTGGCAGGCGCAGGGAACCCGCATCACCCAGAACTTCCTGCACGACAACCACGCTCCCGAGGGAACTCCCCGGGCGGCTGGTTCCATGATGTGCCAGGATATCTTCGTGGAGGTCGGCCACGGTCCGACCCTGATCGATAACAACATCCTGCTCTCCCGCGCGGGCATCCGCATCGCAACGGAAGGGATCGCCTGCGTGCACAACCTGATCGCGGGCTCCTTCACCTCCGTCGGCGGCGGCACGGACAACATCCATAACGGGCTGAACCAGCCGCGTTACACGCCGTACCACATCCGCCACAGGACCGAGGTGGCGGGCTTTATGAGCATCCTTCACGGAGACAACCGCTTCTACAACAACATTTTCCTGCAGATGTACACCGCGAACGATGAGGAGACCAAGGTGAAACTCGGCTATGAGCCGTGGGACAACACCACCGTCGGCACCGCCATCTTCGACGGATATCCTACCTACGACGAGTGGATCTCGTGGTTTGAGCTGGACCAGCCGGCCAACATGGGCAAGATGGCACAGTATCATTTTTCGCATCTTCCGGTATGGAGCCGCGGCAACGCATACTTCGCCGGGGCGAAGGCCTGGGAGCATGAGACCGACGATTTCGTCGACGAGACGACGAACGCTTATGTGCGCCTCAAGGAGAAGAACGGCGTTTACACCCTCGAGACCAACCTTTACGACATTCTCGGCGGATTCCGCGACGCCATCGTGGACAGCGACACCCTCGGCTATGCATTCGAGCCGGAGCAGCGCTTCGAGGATCCCGACGGAAGCACCATCGTCTTCGACACGGACTACCTTGGCAATCACCGTGGCATATCGGCCCTTCCGGGTCCCTTCGCTGAAGGAACGGGCAGTTATACGCTGCCGTAAGGAAGGAATCACAATATCGCTGCTGACAACGGGGTTTATACAAAACAACGCGCGGACCGACATGGTCTGCGCGTTGTTGTATTTCCATGGTATTCCGATGTGTTTGCGATTTGACCCCATCACGGAAAACGGTATTCCACAACATAGTACTCTTCCGCCTCTGCAGCCTGAGCTTCCGTGAGGACCATCGGGGTGTATATGTATTCCCAACTGATGGTACAGTCATTCTCCCGCTCGAGGGTTGCATGGACCCGGTTTCCGTTTTCATCATAGGTATACTCCGTGGTCTCCAGCTCATAGCGGCTCTCCCGCACGGTCTGCCCCAGATTATTGACTTCCCGGAGATAGCCGACGCTCTCTGTCTTCTCCGACGCTATATATACAGTTCTCCGAAGAATCTCATCGTCCTTGTCAAACTCCTCCAAAGGCCAATACTCCATCGTTCCGTCCGGATAATATTTTTCCATTTTCTCCGAGCGCCCGTTTTTGTCGGAAGTGTATGTCCATATCCGGTACTCAAGAGTCTGTCCGTCGGGATCATAATTGGTAGCCTTCAACTTATTCCCGTCCGCGTCATACTCCGTGATCACGTTGATGGATCTGTCCGGGCCATTGTAAAAGAATTCCCTGCAGGTCCCGTCGTCTTTGTATAATCTTTCCCGGACAAGCGCGGTCTCCTTGATCACGAACGAATCATCAACGGTCTCGAAGTCCGTAATGGCATATTCGGCTGTCTCCCGGCCTGCTTCATCGTACCGGATTTCACGATCGGTTATCCACGGACCCGATCCCCCGACACGATCCTGTTTGAGATATTTTCGTTCCTTCGGGTCATAATAATCCCGTCTTTCTTGCTGTACCTCTCCATGCTCGTAATGGGCGGAGTAATAATCCACATACTCCAGCCCGTTATCCGCAGTTTTGTAGGTGTGTTCCTCTTCATTGCTGATCAGCCATCCGTCTCCACCCGAAGATCCGTCTCCGGAATAATACCGCTCCAAAACCTCCCTGCCCCGGGCGTCATAAGTTATCTCGTCCCGGCGATCCACATCGGTATCATCCGTGTATTCTTTCCTGCTCATCGTCTGATGCGTTCCTGCGTCATAGGTGTAGCTCACACGTCCGGTCTGCTTGCCGCCCGTGTACGAGACGTGCTCCGTACATCTCCCCAGCTCATCGTAGGAAAATGTTTCGGACCACTCCATCGTTCCTCTGTCGTCTTTTTGTTTCTCCCGGACCTCCGAAAGGCGCCATACCAAAACGCTCCCCTCCGGGACTTCCGGCAGGACCGTGGGCGTCGGCTCCTTCCCGGAGCCCCCCTGCTTTCCGCTCAGTTTTGTGACAACCAAAGCGACAATCGCGATCAAAGCGATGGCGACCGCGCTTCCGATAATCCATATTGCTTTTCTTCTGTCCATCTTCCCCGCCTCGCTCAAAAGGAAAAGCACCGGCTGTCCGGTGCTTTCCGAATCAGTTCTCCTTCTTCGTCAACAGCACATGGGAGAATTTGTACTGTGCGCCCTCTCCCGCCGAATTGTTGTTGACACGGGGTCCCTGAGGACCCGCCAGACCGCGGCAGA
The DNA here is from genome assembly GCA_017962105.1 of Lachnospiraceae bacterium. Classification (GTDB taxonomy): domain Bacteria; phylum Bacillota; class Clostridia; order Lachnospirales; family Lachnospiraceae; genus ISDg. Next base: position 23,711 of record JAGCVY010000019.1, on the reverse strand, counting down.
TGGTCTTCGTGTACTTCGTCTCCGTGTGACGCATGATGTATCCCGCCAGCTCCTTGCATCCGTATTCGGAAAATGCGGCATGGTTATAGCCGTCCACATCGAAGGTATAGCTGCGCCGTCCCTCCAGACGATCGCGGAAGATCAGGATCTCCTTTGCTCCCGCATCGGCATCCTTCAAAAGGTACTGCACCACCTGGTCATTGTCAAATTTCTTATCCACTTCCTTGCGCTGGCCAAGGGACGCGAGATAAGCGCCGGCCTTCGAAGCGCCCACAAAAGCAGCTGCGATCAAAACCGCATAGGCGAGAGTTCCCGCAACCGCATCCCCGGTCAGGAGCAGGAAATTCGAAAGATATCCCACCAGCGTTCCGAGATTAGCGAACACGAGGGCGATCGTCACGATCAAGCCGCCGATCAGGATGATCCGATACCATCCCGGGCTCGCGGACTCACCGTCTCTCTCAATCCGGCACTGACGAAACTGAAAGGTAAACGCCAGAACCACCGCCGCCACAAACAAGAGCAGCATTCCAACCCAATGCGATGTCAAGTAACTCATGAAAACACTTCCTCCTTGTCGAAGCACATTACGGTTACTGTACCACATTTTCCGTAGGTTTGCAACGTCCGGGGAAGTGTTTTTCTGATGTTTCTTTTCCTGGGATTATCCGGCCGTTCATCGGTTCGGATCCGTAAAATGAACCTCCTTCGCGGGATTTCCGTCCTCATCGCAGATGGTGTAATCGTAGTACCGCTCGCCGTACATCTCGTAAATCTGATCCAGCGTTATCTCCTCATACATCGGATTGCCGTTCTCGTCAAACAAGACATACCCGTTTTCATCGGTCAGAGGCCGGGAATAGGTGGAGAACTGGCCGCTCTGCCCGGTCCCGCCGGTCATCCGCGATTTCTTTCGGAAGTAAACCGCCTTGTCCATCGTAGTTGAGCAGATAAGGATTGCCGCATCCGCACCGTAAATGTTGATGTCAACGCCGCTGTCCACAAACACGGCGGTGGGACTCCACTCCGCGTTCATTGTCAGGCCGGCGCTGTTGGTGCGATCCCGGTTTATGGTAAGGGTGCCGGTTCCCGTGAAGGTGACGCTTCCACCGTAGTAATACCCCCATACGATAAGGTGATCGATGGAATTGTCTCCGACAAGCTCTATGGTAAATCCGTTGCCCATCAGGTTGACATCCAGGATATCGGCCGTACAATCCGTGAGGGTCAGCGTATTGGTGGAGGCATCATAGGATGCGCCGTCCATCTCGGAGAGCGAACCTCCCATACCGATCCACGCATCTCCGATCACCAGATACCGGTAGTCATTCTCCCCGGATACCCTGAACCGGATGAACTGCTCGCTCTGTCCGGATCCGGAGTAGGCACCGACCAGATCCGGCGCCAGGTTGGTCATTACAGGCCAATTGTCGTCTCCCTCAATACCGGCCGGAGTCGGTGACGGGGTGCCGTAGGATGCATTGACATAGACATCCTCGCGGTATACGGCGTACATTGTGCCCTGGGCGAGATACAGATTCGCAAGGTCATCCATGTCGCCGATCGGAATGGCGTCATCACTGAACATATATCCCAGGAACACCCTTTCCCTGCTCGTCTCGGTCAGGGAATGACTGCCGCCCCAGGTATCGAGCCAATTGTACACATCGTTGATGGAGTTCTCCTCCAGCGGGGATTCGTAGCTTTCCCCGTTTTCCCCTTCCACGTGGTACTGAGTCCACACAAGGGGCACCGCGTAGGATATGGATCCTTCCACTCCCGGAAGGAATTGCGGCATCGGCGTGGGGGTTACAGCGGGCGTTGGCGTGGGCGTCGGCGGCTTACTCTTCTTCTCTTCCCCGGCCTTCTTGACATTCTCAACCTCGGATTTCGGGCTGCTCTCCATAAGGAAATCATTTCCTAACGGGTCAAACCCGAAGGAGGCATATACCACTGCCAATGTTGCGACGACTGCCGCCACGGGAGTAAACACCGTGCGCAGCAGCTGTCTGCGAAGTCTGCTCCCGCGTTTTTCCCCGTCTTCCGTGCTCTCCTGTACTCTTATGGGACCCTCGAACTCCGGGGGTGCCGGCGCATTTTCCGGCGGCATCAAAACCGTCTCCGGAGCAGGACTCATCAACTCCGGAGCAATTGTGTACTCCTCTGCCGGCTTTCTGATTTCGTCAGGCATTGCCTCTCTTCTCATCGCGCAGCCTCCTACGTATGTCTGGCAACACTTTATTACGGAAAATGCGTTCCGTCATCAGGCTTGCGGTTTGTCGAAATGCACATCCATCTGCGGGAACGGGCACTCCACGCCGAGCCTACGGAAGCCCAAAAGCAGGTCGTGGTTCAAAATCCGCGCACCGGAATAAATGTCTTTCTCTTCCACGTCCACGACAAACCGGAGCACCACCGCGCTGTCCGCGAGTTCCTGTACGCCGAGGTACCGGGGTTCCGCCTTCATAACATCGGGATGTGCAGCGAGAATATCCGTCATCAGCTTCGGGATACCCGCTTCCAGCTTCTCCAGATCCGTCCCGTAGGGCACCGCGATATCGCTCACACTGCGGGATGTCATGTTGGACCGGTTCAGGATGTTTGTCATCGCGGAGTTGTTGACGATCTTGACGTTGCCGCCCATGTCCGTGATGCTTGTGGTGCGGATCCCGATGTTGGTAACGGTACCGCGGAACCCGCCGACCTCAACGATATCTCCGACGTTGTACTGGTTTTCAAAGAGCATGAAGGTTCCGGTCACCACATCGGCAATCAGGCTCTCCGCACTGAAGCCGATGATCAGGGCGATGATTCCAACGGATGCCACGATGGTGGAAACATTGACTCCGAGGATCGTCAGACCCCAGCAAAGGATCACGATGGCAGACACATACTTGATCAGACTGGAAAAGATGGAAAGAACCGAACGGGCACGATGACTGTTCGGCTCGAACAGCTTCAGGATAATTTCCAACAGCGTTGTGAATGCGATCACGCCGAAGATCATCGCGAAGAGCACCAGTACTTTCACCCATCGCACATCCCGGATGGCGTCTATCAGATCGGAAAATCCGAATCCGTCGGCCAAGGAGCCGATCCCGAGCACGACCAAAAGCAATGCCACGCATACGATCAATCGAATAATCACCGATGTTTTCAGTTTCATGATGCTACCTCCTCGTCATTTGCCGTACTGTTCCACGGCTGTTATTGTCAGTATAGACGAATTCCGATGTGCATGCAATGTCAAGGAAGCACGCATTCAGAATGAGTTATTTCATTTTTCGCAAGATGTAAAATATTCGGGCATACAGAACGATTTTTTCATTTTTTCTTTCCGGACGGAAGCGGAGCCGGAAACCTCGGAAAATGAAAACAGACAAAAATAACCCTTGACATGGTTTTGAAAACCATATATAATGGACACATAAAACGAGCCGTCTTCTGCGGAGCTCTCTGCGGGATACGGTGTTTCGGAGGTTTTCATGTTTCAGATCGTGGTGGATTCCGGCGCCAATCTTCCTGCCGAGCTGGTTCGGCATTACAATATCCATGTTCTTTCGTTTGTCAACATTACCGACGGCAAGCCCCTTGTGTGCTTTACCCCCGATCTCACCATCGAGGAAGAGCGCGCGAAAGGCAAAGAATACTACGATGCGATCCGTAACGGCATGAAGGTGCAGACCGGCCTGATCGGATGCGGCGAGTTTGAGGAATGTTTCCGTGCCCTCGCGGCCAACGGGGACGACGTCCTCTACCTCTCCATCAGCAGCGGCATCAGCGGTACGTTCAACGCATCCCGCATCGCCGCTAACACCATTGAGCAGGAGTACTCCGCCGACGATGCCGGGAATCATCCCCGCATCCGTCTGATCGACTCCATGAACGCCTCTCTCGCTACGGGAATTCTTGCCATCTATGCCAGCGAGCTCCGCGAGCAGGGCAAGGATATCGACGAGGTGGTCCCGGAGATCAAAGCCATGGTGCCCCGGATCAACGGCGTCTTCACCGTCGGCGACCTGCGTTACCTTGCAAAGACCGGCCGTCTCACCGGCTCGAAGGCTTTGATCGGAAATCTTCTGAGCATCAAGCCGATCCTCCGCGGTGACAAGGAAGGACACATCGTCCAGTACAAGAAATGCCACGGCCGCAAGGCTGCCCTCAACGCTCTCGTTTCGCTTGTGTGCGACAACGTCGTCAATCCCGAGTCCCAGATCCTTGGGATTGCCCATGCCGACGCATACGAGGAGTCGGTTTACATTATGAACGAGATTACCAAGCGCATCCATGTGCGCGGGTTTATCAATACCACCTACGATTTCTGTACCGGCAGCCATGTCGGTCCCGACACCATCGCGCTGTTCTTCCTCGGGAAGGACCGCGAGCTCAACGGCGAAGGTCTTCTCTCCCGCGCTTCCCAGGCTGTGGCTGCACAGCTTGAGGCAATCCGCAGGGACGGGTATATCACGCCGGTGGCGAAGGGGAATTCGTGAGGTTACAACTTCACAAAACCCAACTCGCAAAATGGGGGTTTTACACCCCCGCACACTCGCAAAAAAACAATTTTGGATCAAGGAATAAGGTGATTGTTTTTTTGCTCGTGTTCGGGATGTGACCTGCAGTCACATCCCTCGTGAAAGCAACGCCACGGCTGTTCGAAAGCGTTGCTTTCAACATCCGTGACATTACTTTCACGGGGGTGTTTCCTACAGCTTACATTTTTCTTCATATTCCTCAACAGGGGAACGGACCATATCTTTTCGGATATGGTCCGTTCCCTTTTACAGCTCTTTTTCCTCTTTACGCTTTTCTGCTACCGTTCTTTTGTTTCTTTCCTGTACCTGCCATCTTCGGTGTCCGTCCTTACTTCCACTCGATGTAGCCGTCGATCGGCAGCAGGTACTGGTCATCCGTCACCGCCGTGTACCGGTCTCCGGTGTAGCTGTCAAAGAAGTCCAGCGGGGCTCGGTAAATCTCATTTTTCTCGGTATCGTACACGCGCTCGTAGCCAAGCGTCGCATCACTCTGCTTCTGCGAGATTCTGTCGTATGCCGCCGATCTCGACTCCCATCCGCTGTTGACAATGTCCGTTGTCTGGGAGCAGATCTTTCCGATCTCGACGGTTGCCTGGGAAATCGTCGTCAGCTCCTGGGACAGCTGCCTCTGGAACGTCTTGCTGAACTCGATGGAGGAGAACGTGTGCTCCAACACTTCGATCCAGTTGCTCAACTCCCCTTCAGGCGCCGTCATGTAGTAGGTGTTGTACACATACAACGCGGTGGCGTAGTAGAGATTGATCGGAACGATCGTGCAGGCGTACACGCCTTCCACCTTGCCGCCCTCTGCATTGACAGAGGTAGCGTGGATGATCTCTCCGCCGAGAACATCCCTTCCCAAGGACTCAATCTTCGTAAAATTCGTAGTCCTCCGGTACTTGAAGTTCGTCGTGTCCTGAAGGTAATCGAAAAATACCGGGAAGAACACTTCCGTCGTCTGCGGATCCACCCACGGCATGTTGGCCGTCGCCGTTCCCGGATAGTATGTTGCAAACATATCGTGATCCTTCTTGGACGCCCAGTAATCCTCGGTCTTCATGTTGAAGAGGATGCGAAGGTCCGGATTTTTCGGATCGTAGATCTGGAATGTATAGTGAATATAGTCGCAGAGATCATGCACACTGACGACCCATCCCTTCGGGATCTCCGCGCTGAAGAGCCCGTTGTCGTATTTTTCGTAGGTCACCTTCGAGGCTTCGCTCTCCACGACCCGGATGTCGAACTGGGTCTTTCCGGTTCCCGGCTTCTTGCTTCCGCCCGGGGTCGGGGTCGGCGTTACCGCCGCATGAGATCCTTTGTCCGTGAGTTCGAAGTAGACAACTGCGATCTCCAGAGCTTCCATCGCCTGATTTTCCGACCATTCCTTGCCGTCATGGTATTTGACGGTAAATGCAACGATCTCTCCGTCGAATTCGCCCACCAGACGGTACATCCACAGCTGCTTTCCCGCGGCGTCATACCGGAAGCGCATCCCGTACAGCTTCCGCTTCTGACCGTCCGCAAACTCAGCGGTAAGCTCCTCCTGCTCGGTAACCTGCAGAAGATTGTCACCGTATGCGTTCTTAAATCCCGGCAGGGTATACTCGGTTAAGAAGTCCTTCGCTGCGATCCCGACGTCTCCGAAACGGTAGATCATCACATAGGGGATGGCGTCGGCGCTGTAGTCCGGGTTCGTCCCGTAGTACAATCCGGCGTCCTCGTCGAATTTTGCGGGGTACCCTTTCTTGATCTTGGTCTTAAACTTCTGCTCGGTACATACCACTTCCTCGAGCCCGTCATCCTGGTCGTTACTTTGGCCGGTAGCTGCGGCCCACAGTTCCGTTGTTCCGTCGAGTTCATACACCTGGGTTTTTCCTCCGGTCTTGTATGCAAGCTTTGTGCCGTAGAACAGGATCTCTGTCTCCGAACCGTCGTTCCACTTGAAGGTGATGGAGTTCAGTTTGGTCTCCGCCGTGTCGCCGACGTAACTCCCGACCTTCACTGCCGCAAACGCCTTGGAGAGTTTTGCAACGGCCGCCTCATCCGCCGTCAGGTTGACGTTTCGGCCGGTGTCCGTGAGGATGATGACGCTGACCGAGTACGGCGGGGTTTTTGTGATCCCGTTCAGGTTTTGGTCCGGGAACTCCTTGTACAGATACTCTCCGCTTTTCAGCGCGGCCTCATCCGGATCGCCGACATCAATCTTGCCGCCGGGCTCGGTGATCGTGCTGTTGCCCTTGTTCTTGTCGTCCGACACGCTGGAGGACTTCCGGTCGTCATCGTCGTCATCATCGCCGCACCCGGCAAGCATCGCGGCGGTAAGGGCAAAGGTAAGCAGGAGCAATAACAGTTTCCTCATTTTCCGTAGTTTCATCTCTTCCTCCTCTCCGCGCAGGGCCTCGACACCGAACCCGTGCCGAGCATCACTGTCACCGTATCATGGTAACTTGATATATACATAATACCGTATCCCCTGTCGTTTGCAAAGGTCGAATCTTCGGAAAATGTGTTTTCTGCGTATGTGACGCATAATCCGTCATATTCACTCGTGTTTCAATGATGTTTTTGTGCCTGTCGGCTATGTCGCGAACCGGTTCAACCCACTGTTTTGCAACGCAAAAACGCGCTCTGCATCTGCATTGCAAAGCGCGTTTTACAGGCCGGTTTACAACCATATTTTTTTCTTACTCGAGCCCGAGGGCTTCCTTCAACACCATGTAATTCTCAGCCATGATGTCGGTATAATGTGCTCCGTTCGCAATGTCCGCGGCAGTGACGGACTGCATCGAGTTCAGCGTCAGGATCTTCTGATCCTTCGATCTGGTATTCTCGATGATCGTCTCCGCGAGCCGCCGGTCGCTTCCGTCGATGATCAAAACCGCGGGAAGTCCCAGTTCATCTATCTTGCCGGCGAGAAAGGCAATCGTCTTAAAGCTTGCCTCGGTCTCCGCCGAGCAGCCGGAAAATGCCGCGTAATATTTTATCCCGCAGTCATCCATGAGATACCGGAACGGGAAGCGGTCGGCAAATAACACCGTCGCCCCCGCAGCGCGCTCGCCTAAGGCCTCGTAATCGCCCTGCAGCGTCGCCAGCCGCAGCTGATAATAAAATGTGTTGTGGCTGTACGCCGGCTTATTCTCCTCATCCAGCAGGGACAACACCTTGGCAATCTCCGACACCAGCGTCCGCGCATTTTTCGGGGACAGCCAGATGTGTTCATCATACCCGGCGTCCTCCTCCGTGTCCTCCATTCCCTCTACAGTTTCCTCGGTCTTCGCGGCAGTCCCGAGGATCTGGAGCAGGTTTATGGTAACCTGACTTTTATTCGTGACGTTTTTCAGCGCATCCTTTACCCATGCGTCGGACTCTCCTCCGACGTAGATGAAGACGTCCGCGGTGGAGATTTTCAGGATATCCTCCGCGGTGGGCTGGAAGCTGTGCATATCCACGCCGCTGTTTGCAAGAAGCGTGACCTCCGCCTCCCCGGGATTGTCCCCGAGGATTTCCTTCACCCAGTCGTACGCCGGGAAAACCGTCGTGACAATCTTCAGTTTTCTGCTCTCGTCATTCTTGCCGCAGGCACAAAGACACAGGAGCGCCAGAGCAGCCAGAGCCAAAAGCATAATCCGTTTTTTCATCATTTTCCAATTCCCGGTGACCGATTACTCGGAGATGTTGTATCTTCTCATGAAATCCGGGCTGAACCGGATTCCTTCCTTCAGGGAATCGTTGGCTCCCATGAGGCTCCAGAGGACCTCGCCGTCCCACTGGAGAATACCGCTCAGTTTGCCCTCGGCCTTTCTCATCACTTTGGAGCGGAAACTGTTGTCATAGTAACAACTGATCTCCATCCACTCTTTCGCCGCATCCTGATTATTGCTGCCGGACCCGGTGACGGAAAGGGTGGCGGCTCCGTCGGAAATCGCAACCGTAAACTCCGTCCCCGCCGGAAGGTCATACCGAGGGTCGACAGCGACCTTCTCCGCGCCGGCCATAATGTCCGCAAGCATGGAGATATCCGAGGAGTTCCGGCTCTTCTCGACATAGCGCATGTACGAAGGGATCAGCATCTCAGCAATCCCCTTGATGCCGGTGATATCCTTCGGATTCTTCACCGTAACCGACTCCGGGTTCATGCGGATCTCCAGAGACGCTTCCGTAAACTCCTCCGCCTTGCCGGCAGAAGCACCGATGGAAATGACATATCCCTTATCATCGGCACTGATGCGCAAGGTGGCGTCGGGCATTTCATCCGCCGGAGCAGCTTCCAGATCCTTTATCAGAGAGTCAATTGATCTCGCCAGTTCTCCGACCGAGGACTCCAGATTATCCTGCGAGAGGTTGGTCCCCGTGGAGACTTTTTGCAGGTACGTCTCCACCAGTTTGTTGTAATCCTGTTTGGAGGCCTCATCCAGAAGGTCGTCAACCTGCTTCTTCGTAACGTTGATATCCTCGCCGTATTCCTCCACGATGCCGTAAAGATCGTCCTGGTATGTGTCGATCAACGTGGAAACATACTTGTTCCAATCAATCTTCGAGATTACTTCCTTCGTATCGGGAACATCCTTCATCAGATCCTTCGCGTCGGTGTTCAGATACTCCTGAAGCGCCCGGAACACGCGGATATAGTCTTCCTTGTTCTTAAATGTCGCCGAATAGTCCCCGTCAACGCCCTCGAACTGGGAATCCTTGAACAGGCCCTTCATGAGTGCGAGCACCTTGTTGGTCGTATCGCCGGAAGCCTTGAACTCCGGCATATCCTCCGGAAGCGGAAGCATAAACCATCCCGACATCTCCGGAATGTCATCCGTGCTCGCCCCGGCCTTTGTTGCAGCCTTCACAGCTGCGTCTTTGATCGCGCCGAGGTTGAAATAAAATTTGTTGCCGGTGATCCGGATAATCTCCCCGAGTTCCATTTTGGTCCCGGAGACCCCAACGGTAAATCCGAGAGAATACTCCTTATCATCATTGTCAAATGTGTAGTCCCCGGACGCGTTAAACTGGTCCGTGCCCTTCTGCTTCACGGTGAGCGAGAACGACATGGTACCACGCTTCATCTCAGCCATCTCTTTGAGCATGTCTTCCGCGCTTCCCTTGACGACTTTCGCAACCTCTTCTTTTTTCTCCTCCTTGTCCTTGTTGCTGCCGCAGCCTGCCAACAGACAGGTAAGCATGCAGAGGATAAGGACGGAAACGATCGTCTTTCTGATCATCTTTTCAATCCCCCTTTCTCACGGCAATCAATGCCATAGGAATATTTTACCCGAACTCAAGGGAAAAATCAATTCATTTGTCGAAGAGTCGTGTCAGTGCTCTTCCCACAAGCCCGTTGCGCGGCCGGAACACCACAACGGTGTCGGACGGATCCGCCATTCGTATTCCGTAGACAACGAAAAATGCCGCAACGATCAAAAACAGCGAAATCCGGTAAAACCTGCGCGGAAGCCGGTCTTTGAAAAACAAAAGCGCGGCGCCGGGAATCGGAAGAAGCCACAGCGGATGATATTCGAAGGCCTTGGCAAAATCAAGCCGCAGGGCAGCTCCCCACGCGCGGGTCATGCCGCATCCCGGGCATGACACACCGGTCACGTGTTTGATCGGACACCCCACGCCGGTCAGTGAAAAAACCGCATACAGCAATGCGATTGCCGCTACGGCGGCAATCGCATTCCAAAACCGTCTTTTTGTGTTTTGACCCTTATGCTCCATAACCGTTCATCTGATTGTAAGCGCGACAGATCGCGTTCGTATTATTGATCAGGATATTCATGGCAATAAACGGTCCGATACCGCAGAGCATCGATCCGAGGATATCCCACAGAAGGACCGTGGTACCGTTCTCGGAGAAGCGCATATTATAGCGGTAAGCGTTGTCGGCAAGACGATTGCCGAGCTTGTACTGCCAATAATAGGAATAGAGACCGCAGGTGATGTAACTCAGGATAATGTATGCGATCAGACCGGAAGTGCTCTCGCCGTCTCCCTCACATGCCGTATTCACATCCTGTGCCATGGTGTAAATGAAATAGAAACCGTAGATGCCGCATGTCACGAACGTCAGGATGATCCACATCAAAAGGCTTCGGTCCGTCTTAAGCCGCGGCCCGCGGGGCGCGCTGTTACCGGTGAAGCTGCTGCGGATATCGTTGAACGCATTCCCCAACTGCTGCTCCGCACCGCTGAGCGACTGATTTACATTGTTGACTGCACGATTCACATTCTGTCCGAAGGAATTCGTGTTCGTCGCGATCACACTCCCGCAACCGGGACAGATTTTTGTTCCGTCAGGAACCATCATACCACAATACCGACACTGCATAAAGCATGGCCCTCCTCGTATAATCTGGATCGGACCATTGTATTCATCCACAAATGTGTCCGACACCGTAAATACACTTTAACATCATACGCAGGAAAAATCAATAAAATTCCCTTTGATTTTGCAGGAAATTTTCCGCGGGAAAGGCTTATTTTCCGTAGGAGAAGCTGTGCAACACGCCGGTATCGTCGAGGTAGATGACCTTCTTTGCAGTTCGGTCCATTCCGACGTACTTCCCGTTCCACAGCGCTTCATAGCGGGCGTCCTTCGCGTCGCAGGCAAAATCCGCAAGACTCAGGTCTCCTTCGCCGAACATGGTGTATGACTTCGGGTCGAAGAAATCCCGTTTCGCGCGCTCGTCCTCCGTAAAGAGGAAGTAGGCAAGCGTCGGATACCGGTCCGTGGTGAGCGACCACGTCGCGTCGCAGAAATACCCGACGCCGTCCAGCTGAAGATGGGTCCACGCGTGGTTCTCCGAGCACATACCTGTGACCTCGTCCGCCGGGATACCGCTCTGGTTCAGGAGATAATTGTACAGTCCCGCAATCTCCCAGCAGATTCCCGTCCGGTCGCGGAACGCGCGGTAGATCGATCCCTTCATGGTCCACTCGGGATCCTCGATATGAGCGTACATGTCGTAGTCATAGGTACAGTATTCCGAGACAAACTCATAGAGGGCAAGCGCCTTCTCGAAATCCGTGTAATCATCCGCGTAGGAGTCATCCAGAATGCTGCAGATCATCTGCTCAAACTCGTGCAGCCCCTCCGCCGCCTGCTCCTTCGGAACCGTGTACATAATCCGTCCGCGGCCGTTCTTGTATTGATCCTTATCGCGGTAATCATAGGATGTCTTGACGCATCCCGAGCTCGCCGGATAATACCAGCTGACAAAAAAGCCGATGGAGAAATTGTAGTTCACCCGCTCTCCGCAGTCGAACCATTCCTCCCCTGCGCGTATCGCATCCACCAGATTGAGAAGCGACTTCTTCTGGGCTTCCCCGTACTTCTTCGTAGCGGTATCCGTGAAAACGTGGGGTTCAAACGTCGAATGGCCTCTCTCATGGCCGCGGATGTTCTCGATCGTCAACACGCTGCCGTCCTCCCGCTTGGGGAACTCCGCAGGATTGTCCGCAACTCCGCGGGCGAGCATGTTCGCAAAATCAATCTGCTGCAGGATCTCAATATCCTCATCCTTCGCCATGTTCTGCAGGGTGCTCGGAGCGTAAGAGATCCCGTACGCTTCCGCATACTCTTTCCAAAGCTTCCTGAGGCACTCCGACGGAGTTTCTGCCGTAATGTCGTAACACCCGTGCAGCGTCTCCGGCGTACCGTCGTTCATATCCCACAAGACAAGCTTCACGGTTCCGTTCCCGTCGAAAGCGGTAATGACGACAAGATGGCCTCGGAGCATACCCGCCACGTTGAAGCTCTCACAGGAGGGGATATCCATGCTGAACAGTTCCGCCAGCACTTTCTTTTCGGCAATGTCGTAGACGCGGCATCCCTTCGGAACCGCGCTCATGTCGCTTCCGCTCTCCATTCCGCGGATGAACCCGCTGACGCACATTTTCCCTTCGTCGTATGAGTCGATGCGTTCAAAGCGGTAATACTGCGGAAGCGTGATCCAGTGGCCGTCCTCCGCAAAACGCTTCAGAAACCAGGTCTCCTCCGAGAAATGGCGCAGCATATTGCCCGCCGTATCGTAGTGCCTGCTCACTCCGCCTCCGGTCACGTTGATCACCCGCTCCTCCACGGGAGCCACGGTGCCCGCCTTGTCAAGGCAGAGGATGATATCGGACATATCCTCGTCGGTATCCGTTGCGCGGAAATACGTTTTTCCGTCGCTGCTTCCGAGGTTCTGGTACACATTTCGGCCTGCTCCCACCTCGTACTCGGCGGCATTTCCCCCGTTAAGGTCGGTACAGCGGATGATCCCGCGGTCGATGTCACGCATCCAGATACGGCCATCCTGCGTCACGTCGAAAACGCCGGGAAGCTGCGTTCCCGCCGGAGTGTAAGACTTCGTCTCCTTCAGGGTTTTGTCATACACATGGATGGCACCGGTGCAGCTGTCCTCCAAAACCACGGTCCCGTCCGCAAGCACCGCAGAGGACCGCACCGGAAAATCCGGTGTGAAGGCCGCTGCCATGCCTGACTCCGCCGGCCGCAGGAGCACCAGTTTTCCCCACTCCGGACCGGGGGTGTCGGCATCACTGCCCCAGAGCTGCAGAAGCACATACTCTCCCGCAATCGCCGTGCTCATGACCGACAGGTCTTCGGTCAGTTCCGCAACGGGCACGCGGTACACCCTGCGCTCCCCTTCCTTCTCATAGGATTCCCACGGTTCCGGCGTCGGCGTCGCAGTCGGTGTAACGGTCGCGGTTGCGGAAACATGTTCCGATCCGTTGTTCGCGGAATTCTTTCCGCAGCCCGCAAAAAGGCACAACAAAAAGGCCAGCACGAGGATGCCGACCTCCTGTTTGATCAATCTCTTATTCTTCTGTCGCATACTCTTCCTTCCGTATTCGCGCCCCACACGCGAATCTCCTTCCACAGTGGATATACCGGTTTTCGATTTCCCCGATCCCCACGATTTATTACGCGCAAATATGATACCATAACGAAGGTATTTTTACAAGGTTTTACAGTTCTGTTTTCGAAGTCCCGGCGTCAGTCTTCCGCCGTTTTGCAGTCAAAGACCTTAAGGTTTCCGTCGTAGTCAAGGCAGTAGATGCACTCAGCGTCGTGATCCAGCGCCAGATAGACGCCTTCCCACAGATCCTCAAAACGCTTGTCCGTTGCCTCAAAGGAGTATTTTTTGCGGCTGTTCTCTGCCCCTGCCACATCGAACTTGGCCGAGTCAAAGCCGTCGCGCTTCTCACGCAGTTCGTCCGTGAAGAGGAAATAGGCAAGCGAAGGCTCGCGCACGCTGGTCTCGCCCCAGGTCGGGTCAACAAGATAGCCCTTGCCGTCGATGGTGACATAGACCCACGCGTGGGAATCCTGTCCCCAGGTAAGGCTCGGTCCGCCGGACTCCTCCACGTCCACGCCACACTGCATCAGAAGGTACTGGTACAAGCAGGCAAACTCGTTGCAGATGCCGCGCTTCTCAATGAGTGCCCGGTATCCGCCCTGCTTATCCATCCACTCCGTGCAGTGCTCTAACATCTCATAGTCGTAGGTGCAGTATTCCGTGAGGAACTCGTACAGCGCCACCGCCTTCTCGAGATCGGTGTAATCATCCCAGACGGCGTTGTTGACGATATCGGTGATCATCTTCTCGAACTCCCGCTCTTTCTCAAGGAATTCCTCCTTGGGAATCTTGTAGAGGATCTGCGCTTTCCCGTCCTTATACACGCCCGCCGTGGTGAACTCCGGCCCAACCGGGAAGAAGAAATGCCCCAATCTTCCGACACACCACCACATGGCACTCTCGTCGGGGCACTCGAACCAGTCCTCGCCCGCCCGGAGCGCGTCCACATAATTAAACACTGCCTGACGGCGCGCTTCACCGTGCTCCTGCACATAAAATTCGGAAAATACGTGCGGGTTGAATTCGTAGTGCCCGTTCACGTTGTTTCTCATATTTTCCGGATGAATCTTCGCCGTATCTGCGAATATCTCCGGCTGTGTTCTGCGCGCAAGCGCGAATTTGCATGCAAAATCAATCTCGTAGATGATCTCGGAAAATGCGTCATACGAGCCGTCGTCCTCCAACGGATCCGGAGTGATCTCAATGCCTTCCTGCGCCAGTTCCTCAATCATCCCCTTCAGACAGGCGATCGGCTCTTCCTTCGTAAAATCACAGAACCCCGTGATCGGAGCCGTCTTCTCGGGAACCCAGAGAAGCATCTCCCCGCTGTCATCCGGCTTCTGCGCGTAAAGGATCACCGCGCTGTCGCCGATGAGGCCGTCTCCGCGTATCAACAGTTTCTCCGGAAAATCGCTCTCCGAAATCGTTTCCGAGACCGTCTTGTCCGTCAGGTTATACAGTCGAAACTCCCGGATTTCCGTGTTTTCATCGGGATAGACCATTCCCCGGCCGCAAATGCCCGTTTTGTTCCGGCATTCCATCGTCTCACGCAGACGGTTCTTCGGAAATGCAATACCGTTTCTCGGCTCGCCCGACGCATGCATAAACCAGACCGCCGGCAAGGAGGAATCATCCATCTCTTCCCATCCGTACGGAACTCCCGGAACAGCCGCCGTGTTCAATCCTGTCGGCTCCCCGCCCTGCTTCGCCTCTCCGCCTGTTTTCGGAAAATAAAAATATACGCTCTGACGTTCTTCGTTCATGGCAGAGAAACACCATGCTTCGTCAGTTTCGCCGAGGAAGCGTCCCAGATACCAGGACTTGTCATATGCGCAAGCGGAAACTTCCGTCATTGTGTTATCGTAAAAATGTACCTTCTTCTGCTCCCAGTCCTCCATCAAAAAGGATCCGTCCGGGAGCAACACCGAGATTCCTACGGAATACTCAGGCTCCATACGGCACACCTCTTTACTCACAAGCGGCCTTGCCAGAACAAAGCTTTGTTTCACGGGATAATTACCCGACTCATCCAGCGCGTCAAGGCCTTCCGTGACGGAGAAAAGCGCGTAATCCCCGGTAACCTGAAGGCACATGCAGCTTGTGCCGGGATTCGGAGTAACGATCGGCAGACGGTACACATTTTCCACCCCGGTCTGTTCATATGCCTGCTTCACAAACGGGACGGTCGGTGTCGGCGACGGCGTCGATGTTGCCGTAGCAGCCGGTGTCACTGTCGAAGTCACCGCAGACTCATTGTTCTTTTTTGTGTCCTTGCCGCATGCGGTGAGTGCGGCGGCACACAGTAATAAGAGCAGCAGGGCTATCGCCTGCGCTCCCCGTTTGATATTCGGATTCTTCATAACACAAAACTCCCCCTAAAAAGAAAATCAAAAAAGAAACCTTGACCGATTATAGCGATGGACCCCTCTTCTGTCAACACCCGTTTTGGCAGATTTTTTACGCATGAAAAACGGAGGGAAAGATACTCCCTCCGTCGTGTTGGTTCTCCTGTAAGGCTGTGAAAACTACAGTGCCGCAATGATCGGCTCGATATACGAAATATCGGTCCAATCCCCCTTTTCATCCTCCTTAACTTCCATCAGACCCTTCTCCCAGGGTTCATACTCCTCGGGCTTCTTCTTGGCCACAACCTTCCGTAAAAGCCTGCACAGAGTTCTGTCTTTAAACGTCATATCCCTCATGGAAAATGCCCCTCGGCAATAAAAGCAGGGGATGCCTTCAAGCGCATCCTTGAAATTATATTTTACGATTGCATCAAAGGCCTTTTGCTCGTATGGCGATGCGCCGCAGCAGAACACGATGACCTTCTTCCCGGCAAGCTTTCCGATGTTTTTCTTCAGAAAGGAAAGGCCGGCGATGCCCGAAGCGTAAATCCCGCCTCCCAGCAGAACGGTGTCGTACTCCGCCAGTTTTTTCACATCCGCCTTATCCGTTTCCACGCAGGGAAAGCCCGTGCGCTCCGAAATCCACCCGGCGTACTTCTTCGTGGCGCCGTACTTTGACTTATACAGAATGATACCACTCATTTTTACGATCCTCCTACTGTTCCAGTTCGCGCAGATTCTTTTCGATGTTCGTGATGGTCTTAATTGTTGTCAGAACATCTTCCTCAGGAATTCCGCAAAACATTTTCGCCATGATGGCTTTACTCATCTCATCATTGTTCGCACAGAAATCCCTGCAATGCTCCGTGAGCGCGATGCGCTGTTTCCGCTTATCCGCAGCATCCGACTCGAACCGGATGAAGTCCTTTTTCTCCAGTTTCAGAAGGATTTGCTTTACGTTCTGATGCGAACTGCCGAGAATGTCGGACAGTTCCTTAAGAGTCGGCGCCTCTTTGCACATATTGATACAGATGATGGCAAAAAACTGTTTCCAGCTGATCTCCTGCATCGTATTGTCGGCGACTGCCTGAAACCGGTTTTCAAAAGCGCTCAACAGACCGAGCAGGTAATAACTGGACGGAATACCCGTAAAATCAATCTTTCCGCTCTGTACAACTTCTTCAATGATCATGGGATTATCTCCTCCAAAAAGGTAATGTATTACCGTTTATTCACATATGTAACATATTACCTTCTTTTTGTCAATAGTTTCTGCGCAAAAAAGAGACCTCGCAGATGAGGTCTCCTCGTGTTGAATATTGTTGATTTCGCTTGAGGAATCCGAGCTGTCACTCCCACTTCTTCCACACATCCGGCTGATACCCGAGGGTGGATTGCTTTCCGTTTCTGACAACGGGCGTTCTGAGCACCTGCTGGTTCTCAAGGATTTTCCCGAGTTTGTCCTCATCGGAAAGGTACTTGATCAGCGTCAAAGTGTCCTTGTCTTTGGCATTCGGGTCGAGCATGCTCTCAACTCCGCCGTTCGCCTGAGCAACAGCAAGAAGCTCGCCCTTGCTCATGCCCTTCTCCTTCAGGTCGATGAACTGATATTTGATGCCGCGCTCCTTGAAAAAGCGCTCTGCTTTCTTAGTATCGTTACACTTCTTCGTGCCGAATATCTGTATGTTCATAACGCCTCCATCACCCAGGCAAATGCCTTGGCCGTCCGTACATCCGGCTCCTGAAAATGATTCCCCCGATTCCACTCCAGTGTGCAATTGACCTTCTGTTCCGCCAGGAGCCTGTATATCTCCCGAATCCGCTCACCGACAGTGGCCATAACCTGATTCCGTGTTTTCTCCTCCCTGTCTCCGAGGCTCAGGTAAACAGCCTTGCCTTTCATTCCGTGCTCCCGAATGTACTGCAACAAACCTTGGAACCATGCCGACGGCGACGCCGCGGCAACCCCCTGAAACACATCGGTCCGGCACGCCGCCCACAGTGCGAAAAGGCCGGCGAGCGAGTACCCGCCGATGACGTAGGACTTGCTGCTATCTCCGCACAGGAGGAGTATTTTCCGAAGGAACTCCTCCGCTCCGTCCCCGAAATCTTCCTTCCCGAAGACGGCCGGAGCCTTCCACGGCGACAGATCCCGGTTCCAGTCATCAACCTTAACGGTAACCAACCGGAATTCCTTGTCCGTGTATTGCCGGATCAGATTGTATTCTTCCTCAATGCCCTCGGGATCGTGGTCACCGATCGGTTCAATCAGGACGATCAGCGCCGATTCCGGGCCGTACTCGTATGTTTCCATGATTTCCTCTGATCTGTCACCCACAGGTGTATCCCGGCTCCTTATAGAGCAGCTCTTTGTCCGCAACAATCTGGGCGTCCCAGACTTCCTTCTTCCAATCTTCCTGCTGCACCTCTTTGATCGCTACGGAAACGCTCTCAAGTCCGCACCCAAGCGTCTGCGCGATGTCCTCTGCAATCTTCTCTGCACAAAGTTTCTTCTGCTCCTCGGTTCTCCCCGGATAGCATTTGATCTCTACATGCGGCATGCTGCCACCTCCTTTGTCGAATTCAGTATATCACGAAAACCCTTGTTTTGGAAAGGGAACTCGGAAAATGTAAAGAGAGCCGATCCTGCGACCGGCTCCCCAGTTCATTTCTGTTTCGTTTTCTTATAATGCGGCGATTACAGCTTCTTTCACCTTATCCATGTCAAAGGTCGGCTCAAACCGGGCGATGACTTTACCCTCGCGATCGATCAGGAATTTCGTGAAGTTCCATTTGATATAGGCTTTTTCTCCAAACTTCTTGTTGTTCATGTTGGCAAAGGTGTTGAGTGCTTTCATCTTAAGACCCTTGCCGAAGCCCTGAAACGGCTTCTCCGTGGCAAGGAAGGCGAATAACGGGTCTGCCGTATCCCCGTTCACATCAATCTTCGCAAATTGCGGGAATTCCGTCCCGAACTTCACCGTACAGAACTCGTGGATCTCGTCATCGCTTCCCGGCGCCTGATTTGCAAACTGGTTGCACGGAAAATCAAGGATTTCAAATCCCTTCTCCTTAAGTTCCTTATACATCTCCTCGAGGGGATCATAATGCGGAGTGAACCCGCATCCGGTCGCGGTATTCACAATCAGCAAAACCTTTCCCTGATACTCGGAAAGACTTACATCATTACCTGCACGGTCTTTGACCGTAAAATCATATACTGCACCCATAGCGGAACACCTCCTTGTTTTCATGTGAATACAGTATATCATGGATTTTCCTTTGTTGAAATGGTGTGGTTTATCTTTCTGCTCAGGGAATCCTGTAAGAAGCGGCAACGCTGTTCTGCCCTTCCTTTACGGCCAGCAGAACCCTGAAATTATCCCGGTCCGCAAGAACACGCTCCGCTGTCCAATAGGTTTCCTTGTTATGAAGCTCACAGTACTGCCGTGTCCATTTTTCGGAGAACAATTCTATCTGATCTGTCGATATCTCCGGCACAGCCCCGTCCTGCAGCATCTTCTGCTGCTCCGGATCAAAGGCTGCCCCTCTCGCCTTCAACGGCCGGGAAACCGCTGTATTTAACGGATTAAAGACAAAATCCATGCTTCATCGTCGGAATGTGGATCAGCACCGCTTAGCCCCGGTACTTTTCCAACAGACACCAATAAGCCTCGTTGCACAGGTACCGTGTCCTCACCGGTTCAGTATTCATATCCGCAACACCCCATGCTTTGTCAGCGGTTGTACCTGACAACCGCCGCTACAAGCAGCGCGATCCCGGCTGCCAGCCCGAGCCATACAAACAGAACGCCCAGCGCTGCAAATAAGATACCGATTAAAATGAACCAGATCGTATCACTCATTCTCTCACTGTATGATCAATCGTTATCGTAACATCGGATTTGCCGAGAAGGTTACTGAGTTCCTCTTCCGACATTTCTATTCTTCCGAGTCTTGTATACTCCCAGGTGTTACTTCCGTAAAATACAACCAGCTGATTTCCGGAGTACAACACAATATCCCCCGGGGCGGTTGTGATCCGCCGGTCATCCCTCGTAATGCTCCTGCCGATGGCGCCGACTTGTTCAAATCCGCCGTATCGGGACATAGATATGCTCAGCCCCTTTTCTGCGAGACCGGCCAGTTCCCGTACCGATGCGTTATCTTCCCAGATTACGGTAACTGTTGTTTCTCCGATTTTCATTACCATGGTATTCCCGTCCTTCTGCGCATTTTCCGGCTCCCCTGTATTTGTAATAAATCCCGGGCTCGTCGGTGATCCCCCGTCTGGCGTTTCCGTTGTGTTTCCGCAGGCGCACAAAACGGCACAAAGGATTCCCATGACGCCGATCCGAATGAAGTTTTTTATCTTTCCCATAATAATGTCCTTTACTGCAGATACTGTCTGTAGAAGTTCACCAGTTTATCAAACGGAATGAAGTCTTTCCCTCCTCCGTCATACAGATCCGTGTGAACCGCATCCGGGATGATATAGAGCTCTTTGTTATCGACGAACTTGCTGTCCTTTATCATATTGGCATACGCATCCCTCGAAAAATAGCACGAATGTGCTTTTTCGCCATGGATCAGCAGAACAGCGCTTCGGATCTCGTTGCTGTACTGTAAGATCGGCTGGTTTACAAACGATTCGCATCCGATAACATTCCAGCCTCCGTTGGAATTCAGGGAGCGTTTATGATATCCTCTTTCCGTCTTATAGTAATCATAATAATCAGCGACAAAAAACGGTGCGTCCTCAGGAAGCGGGTCAACTACGCCGCCACCGAGTTTATACTCCCCGTTTTTCAAGTCCTCAATCCGCTGCGCGCACATCGCCTTCTTTGCTTCATAACGGGCGTCTTCGGAATCCGCGGAATCAAAGTATCCCTTAGCATTAACGCGTGTCATGTCATACATCGTAGAGGCAACTGTAGCCTTGATCCTCGTATCCAGCGCTGCCGCATTAATTGCCATTCCGCCCCATCCGCATATCCCGAGAATGCCGATGCGCTCCGGATCCACGGATTCATGAAGGGAAAGAAAATCCACTGCAGCCATAAAATCCTCCGTATTGATATCCGGAGAGGCCATATATCGTACCATTCCGCCGCTTTCCCCGGTAAATGAGGGGTCAAAAGCAATCGTAAGGAATCCTCTTTCCGCCAGGGTCTGCGCATAAAGTCCGGAGCACTGTTCTTTCACCGCTCCGAACGGTCCGCTCACTGCAATTGCCGGTAGTTTCCCTTTCACATTCAAAGGCATGTACATATCTGCCGCAAGTGTGATGCCGTATCGATTTACAAAAGTAACCTTACAGTGGTTCACCGCTTCGCTTTTGGGAAATGTCTTATCCCATTCTTCCGCCAATCTGAGTTCTTCTTTGTTGATCATCTGTCCCTCCTTTTTGTTCACTTATCCGTTTTTCATCGGATATCCGATATTCCGACCTTACTCTGTAACAAGCCGTCCTTATGGCCGATTTCTTGTAGCGGTCCACATGATATATTTCCCTGCATCATTGTCCTTCTTTCTTCCGCGTCGTGACCCTGCAATCCTGCTGCAGCATTGTTGCCGGAATTCTGATATCTGTCCTTATCTGTCAGTTCAGGTACTTCCTAATTCCATACTTCCTTTGCGAGGCGGAACACTGCCCACCCCTTCGGCCATCCGACATACATGGTGGCATGGGTTATAATCGCAGCAATCTCCTCCTTTGTTACTCCGTGCGCCTTCGCATTCTGAAGGTGATAGGAAAGCGATGAATCCGTAATGCCGGACGCCATCAGGGAAACCACCGTAATGATGCACTTGGTCTTCACATCAATGGCTTCCTCGTTCCATACTTCCCCGAACAGCACATCGTCATTCAGATGCGCAAACATCGGGGCAAATTCCCCAAGTTGGTTTCTTCCCGCTGTCTGTACGATTTTCTCACTCACTGCTCTTTACCTCCCTCTATTTTCTGATCTCCTGTCGACCAGACATGTTTCTTTGCAGCGTCGGTTCTTTTATTCTGTGCCATAACACCTGCAAGCGGATGAGGCACATATGGCTCTTCAAGATAGTTCCGTTCGGCATCTGTAAGTTCCAGATCTACAGCCTTTGCCGCACCTTCTATGTGATGCAGCTTAGTTGCACCTACCACCGGAGAAGTTACCTTGGTAAGCAGCCATGCCAGTGATACTTCCGTCATAGTCACGCCGTGTTTCCCGGCAAGCTCTGCCACACGACCTATGATCACATCATCCTGCTCTTTCGTAGCATCGTATTTAAACTTGGCATAGGTATCCTCAGCAGCTCTCCTGGTATCCCCTTCGCCCGGCCTTCTGGAAAGCCTTCCGCTTGCCAATGCGCTGTATGGAGTCAGTGCGATATTTTCCTCTTCACAATAAGGCACCATCTCACGCTCTTCCTCGCGGAAGATCAGATTATAATGCCCCTGAATGGAAACAAACTTTGCAAAGCCTTCTTTTTCCGCAATGGCATTAGCCTTTGCGATCTGCCATGCAAAACAGTTTGAAATGCCGATATACCTTGCCTTACCTGCTCTCACGATGCGATTTAAGCCATCCACGATATCGTAGATATCCGTATTCCAATCCCACATGTGATAGATATACAGATCCACATAGTCCATACCAAGATTTTGAAGGCTGGTGTTTATCATGTTTTCTATATGCTGTTGACCGGTAACGCCGTTTGCGATCTCCTCGGGCGTTCTCGGAAGGAATTTCGTCGCGACCACAATATCCTCACGCTTCGCCATGTCTCTGAGCGCCCTGCCTACGTACTGCTCGCTGGTTCCGCTCTGGTAAGCGATTGCCGTGTCATAGAAGTTCACACCGAGATCAAGTCCTCTCTTGATAATCTCCCGCGAATGCTCCTCGTCAAGCGTCCAGCTGTGCTGTCCTCTTGTCGCATCACCAAATCCCATACAGCCCATACAGATACGGGACACATTCAAATCTGAATTTCCAAGCTTTGTATATTTCATTGTCGCACCCTTTCCGTAGATTTGTTTTTTGAATCAGTCTGTTGCTCTTTATAAAAGCTTCAACAGACAGTTATTCGTTATTTCAAAAATGGACTGATATACGTAGTCCACATTTGCCTGTTTCATGGCCTCCCGCTGCTTATCCGTCACGGCAGTGTAGGGATATATTCCGAACATAAACGGGAAGAAAACATAGAGGATGTTTTGAATCTCCTGCGGTGATTTCTCCGGACAGAACTTCGTAAGAATCGAGCGGACACACTTTATGGACTCGCCGTAAGCCACTTTAAAGGATACCAGCAGGTCCGGTCTGCTGTTCGCTTCCATATCGAAATTATTCATTGAAAGAAGCTTTAACAGCTGTCCCCTGTTCGCAAGGGATGTAGCAAGTTCATCCGCAATCTGCTCTTTAGAAAGCGTTTCGTTGTCCTGATTCACGGTTTTTCTCCCGATAATTCGTCATTTTCCGGTTTATTTCAGCTACTTCTCTCAATACTCATCCAAAAAGTTGTGCCGCACACCGTTCTTTTTATACTCTATGACGGTGTCCACATTCACATTTTCCATGCTCTTGAAGATGTTTGCTTCCACGAACGGATTGGTCTTCTTAAGCTCCGCGATCAGCTTCTTGGTCTCAAGCCTTTTTGACGACGTCGTCCCGTCCTCATGGCAGGTCGTACATGTGTCCGTAAAATGGCACGCGCACTGCAGAAAATGCAGCTCGTTGTAATCTCTCCACGCGCAGATGTCTGCCTCACGTATGAAATACATCGGCCGTATCAGCTCCATACCCTCGAAGTTTGTGCTGTGCAGTTTGGGCATCATCGTCTGGATTTGCCCGCCGTGAATCATGCCCATGAGAATCGTCTCGATCACATCGTCGTAGTGGTGCCCGAGCGCGATTTTGTTGCAGCCGAGCTCCTTCGCTTTACTGTAGAGATACCCCCGCCGCTTCCGCGCGCACCGATAGCACGGACTCTTC